>CAZTII010000039.1:0-16870 GCA_964613305.1 uncultured Erysipelotrichaceae bacterium | reverse complement strand
GTGAAACAAGCTCGTTGCCAATTCCTTAGGATATCTCTACGATATCCTTTTTTTGTACTTTTGGAGGTGAATTATATGGAAAAATTACTTGAATATGCTCAACAGCATCACGTACCAATTATTCAACAAGATGGTTTATCATTAATTAATGACTATATTCATCAACATCAGTATAAAACAATGTTAGAATGCGGTACGGCGATTGGTTATTCTTCCATTAATTTTGTGTTGTCGAACCCTTCTTTAACAATTGATACGGTTGAATTACGCCATGATTACACTGAAATAGCCAAGGCGAACATCATTCGTTTTAATCTTTCTGAATCGATTAATGTATTTCATCAAGATGCATTAATATTTACTACGGATAAAGAGTACGATTGTATCTTTATTGATTCGGCTAAGGCTCAATATCGACGTGTAATGGAGCGTTATTTACCTAATTTAAAGAGTGGTGGTTCTTTTATCTTTGACAACATGTCCTTTCACGGTTTAGTGGATAGTGATGAGTATATTGAAAGTAGAAATCTACGGTCGTTAGTTAAGAAAATTCGACTATTTAAAGAATATTTATTAACTAATCCTGATTTTATTGTAGAACTTCATCCTAATGTTGGTGATGGTATAGCATTTGTTCGTTTACGTTAAAATGAGTTGAGAAAAGGTAGTACTATGTGGTAAAATAGCTTAGAGGTGGTTACTATGAAAAAAGGTTTTTGGACAACTTGTCTTTTAGCTGGTGCTGCATTAGCTGTCTATATTCTTAAAGAAGAACAAGATAGTAAAAAAGAACAAGCTGAAGGTGAGATTAAATTAATAAAATTAGAAGGTAATAATGAACATCCATTGGATTCTAAAATCAATGAGACTATTTTGTCTTTTGAAGATAAAGTAGTTGAATGTGATGATGAAATAACCTTGGATTATTCTATTGATCAATTGCTTAATGAAATTGAACAACGCTCATTGGATAACAATCATCTTGCACAACCTGATGAAGTTTTTGCTCCGGTTTATAATTCTGAACTGAAAAATTTAATTGAAGAAACATTACAAATTCCTGTTATTCGTGAGGAAAACTTTTTACCTGATTATGATAAAAATATCGAATTAAATAATGAAGAAGTAATTGAAGTAGTTGAAGAATCTGTTGACCATTATACTGGTTATCGTGCTCCGGATATCATGATGGGGGATAATCCATTGGATGTAGTGATTAACCTAGAAAATGATTATCATGAGTATGATGTTCCTACGATAACACTAGTACAACATGAAGAGCCTAAACAAGAGACTATAGTGATTGATGATACTCCTGACACATCACTTGATTTTAGTAATGATGATACGTTGATACGTGCTTTTGAAGAGTCAATGAGTAAATTATCTAGTAACAATACTCCAGAATCTATTTGGAATCCAGAGGATTTACAACTTGAAGAATTGAAGTTAGATGATGTTTTAGAAGAGGAAGAAACTGATAAATTGCCAGTTCATCCTCATGAAGAGGCAAAACAACCTCTTTCTCCTGAGATTTTATCGATTCAAGAGATTTATCCAGCGTTAGGTTATCGTTTTATTGATGATGTTTATCGTCATTATGACCAATACAATCATGAATTACCAATTGGTGATAAGTGTCGCATTTGTCATCGTATTCAATTTAGAGATTCTAATGATTCTTTAATTCGTTTTATTAAAATCATTAAAGAATTTGGTTATATTGTAAGTGGTTCAAGTGGCCCTGAGACGATTGAAATTACATTAGACTTTATTAACGAGGAAAGTAAAATTTTAAGCGAAATTTATAATGTTGCGAATCAAGTTAGTTTAGAGAATGGCGATTATAAAGGGTACGAATTAGAATTAATTTAAGACACAGTTTTCTGTGTTTTTTTATAGGAGGACTTTATGTTTGATTGTATTGTTGTTGGAGGTGGTGCAGCAGGATTATTTTTTAGTGGATTTTATCCTGGGAAATGTCGTGGTTTACTTATCGAAAAAGGTAATAGTGTAGGAAAGAAACTATTGATGAGTGGTAAAGGGCAATGTAATTTTACTCATGAAGGTACAATGCCTCAATTTATTTCATGTTATGGAAAACAAGGAAAAAAGATTCGCAGTTTGCTTTATACGTATAATAATATAAAGATGATTGATTCTTTTAACCAATTGGGTATTTCTAGTATTACTACAGATCAAGGTAAAGTTTTTCCACAATCATTAAAAGCTCGTGATGTGGTTGATTGTTTATTGAAAGAAAGTAAAAATAATGGATTTGATATTTTATATCATAGTGAAGTTACTTCGATTGAAAAGAAAGAAGATTATTTTAAGGTTGAAATAAATCATAAAGACATTGTTTATGGTAAAAAAGTAATTATAGCTACAGGTGGTAAATCATATCCAACAACTGGTTCTGATGGAAGCATGTTTTCTTTACTTTCTTCATTGAATATTGCGATTACACCGCTTAAGCCGGCTCTTTCACCAATAATGGTATATGATTACCCTTATTCTGATTTGGCTGGTTGTAGTGTTTCTAACGTTGAAATTATCGTAGGCACTAATTCAGTGATTGGTGATTGTTTAATGACTCATCAGGGATTTTCTGGACCAGCTATTTTAAATGCTTCAAGGTATGGAAGTAATAAGGAATTACTTACGATTCGTTATTTAAGAAATGATGTATCGCAATCATTGCTGAATTATTGTATGCAGAGTGATGCATCAATCATTAATAGTTTATCTTCTTTTATTAATAAAGAGGAACAAGTTCTTCCTCGCCGTTTAATTGAAGCGATAATAGTGCGATGTTTAATAAATCCTAGTACAAAAGCCAAAAGTATTGCGCATCGTGATGTAAAAAAAATCATTAATTTACTTCATCAAGATTGTTTTATGATTGATGACGTTGGTGATTATAATAAAGCGATGGTTACAACAGGTGGTGTTGATTTAGAAGAATTATCATTAAAAACGATGGAATGTAAAAAAATACGTGGTTTATATTGTATTGGTGAAGCGGTTGATGTCGATGGAGATACTGGTGGTTATAACTTACAATTTGCTTATAGTAGTGCTTGTGCAGCAAGTTCTGATTGTTCAAAAAACGTTGATATGGTAAACTAAGTGTACTACAGATGAGGTAAAATAATGACAAAATATCAAAATATTAACCTGACATCGACGAAGGTAGACCATCTTTATAACTTAGCATGCTATAGTGGAATTCTTGTTTATTTACTAAGCGCATGTTTATTTTTCATCGCTAAACTTCATCTATTTGGTAGTGTATGCGTTCTTTTTGGTATTATATCCGGATTATATTTATTTGTTGATATTCGCCCTTTACGATTAATTGTCGTGAATGCGCACGTTCAAGTTATTTCTTTAGTTATTATGTCAACCGTTGGTTTTGGTTTTAGTTATGGAACACATTTATTGTTGTTTTGTACGATTGCGTTATGTTTTTTATCTCCGTTTAAAAAATACGATATTACCCTATTCTTTGGATTAAGTGAAATTGTTGTATATTTAGTATTATTTGTGTTGTATTCGGATGTTCCGCCAACCTTTATATTGCCTGATTTTTTAATGAAATTAATTTATATGGGCAATTTTGTTGTAAGTGCCTCAATTATTTTATATGTTGGTAGACAATCAGAACTTATTGCTTTATTTAATCATCGTAATTTAGAAAAAGATTATTTGAAATATGTTGAATTATCACAAACGGATGATTTAACCGGTATATTTAATCGTCGTTATATGAATGAATATCTTATGCATCTTCATGAGAATACGATGGAATCATTTTATGTATTATTTTATGATATTGATAATTTTAAAGAAGCAAATCAAAAAAGTGGACACCGCAGTGGTGATGAAGTGTTAACCCAAGTATCAAAAGTGTTAGTTGATGGCGGTGATTGTGTTGTTGGTCGCTGGGGCGGTGATGAATTTATTGTTGTTTTGATGAAAGAAGAATTAGCGGATGCGATGAATTATTATCACCGTACAACTGAATTATTAGAAACGAGAAATTTAGGTGTTACGGTAAGTGTTGGTTGTGCTCATCGTAAAGAAACACTTTCTCTTCATCGTTTATTAAATCTTGTTGATTCACGATTAAATCAAGCGAAAGCGAACGGTAAAAATCGAATTATTATTGAGTGAGTGGTAAAAATTACCACTTTTTTTGTGTTAAAATGAGCTTAATGGAGGTAGTTATGAACTATACGAAAGCTGAACAAGAATTGATTCATTATGCGACAAACACATATGAGTATGATGTCGTACAAGTATCAAAAAGGATGTATCACATTATAGGTTTGGACCATAGTAATGTCACTGTTGTTATAGGAAATTCATCGGTATTATTAGTTGATGCGCTTGATAGTGATATGCGAGGAGAACGTTTAAAAGAAATGATTAAGAAATGGACTCCTTATGAAGTAAAAACGATTATTTATACACACGGGCATCCTGATCATCGAGGTGGTTCAAAAGCATTTAGTGATTCCGTGGAAACAATTATTCAATCGAAAGTACGTCGTGAATCATTAAAATACATGGATAAAATTAATGATCATCTACAACATCGTGCAACGTATCAATTTGGTCATTTATTGTCTGGTGATGATTTTATTACGCAAGGCTTAGGAATTCGCGAAGGTGGATATTGTAATAACGGAAAAACAGCGATATTACCGTGTACGGAGTATTTTAGTGAAGAAAGAAAAACGTATTGTATTGATGGTATTTCATTTTCATTAATTAGCGCTCCAGGAGAGACAAATGATACGATGTATGTTTATTTTCCTGAAGAAAAAGCGTTGTGTTGTGGTGATAATTTTTATGGTTGTTTTCCGAATGTGTATGCGATTCGTGGTACGCAATATCGTGATTTATCGATGTGGATTGATAGTTTAAGAATCATACCAACGATTGATTGTGATTATTTATTGCGTGGTCATAGTGGATATATTAAAGGTAATGAAGAAATAGTATCGCGTGTTACTGATTTAGCGGATTGTTTACAATCGATTTTATTTCAAACGTTGGATTGTATTAATAAGGGATATTCTCAACTTGAAACAGCAAGAATGGTTACTTTGGAAGAAAAATATAGAGATATTGTTGAAATGAAAGAATTTTATGGGTTGATTAGTTGGGGAGTTCGTTCGATTTATTGTGGTTATGTTGGCTGGTTTGACGGTAATCCTAGTAACTTATGTCCTTTAACAGAAAAAGAGTGGTCAACTCATCTTTGTTCGTTGTTGTCGAAGGATGTATTATTGAAATCGATAGAAGACTGTTTAGAGGGTGGTGATTATCAAAAAGTACTACAGATGGTTGATTTAGTGGAATTAGGATTTGGTAGTAACGATATGGATTATTATCGTAAAAAAGCACTAGTTGGCTTAGCTAGAAATACGATTAGTTCCAATGCTCGTAATTATTATTTAAGTGCTGCGAAACATGATTAAAAGTCATGTTTTTATATTGACTTTGAAAAACAGTAATGATAAACTAACTATGCATTAGTTAGAGCGAACTAACATTTTAATGCACTAAGGAGGAATCATGATGCCACTATCTATGGTTAATGTGGGTGAACAAGGAAAAATCGTTAAGGTTACAGGAAAAGATGAAATTCGTCAACACCTTGCTAGTCTTGGTTTTATCGAAGGTGAAGTCATCACTGTTGTATCTAAAATTTCCGGAAATATGATTATTTCGGTGAAAGAAGCTCGTATTGCGCTTAGTAACGAACTTGCTTGTCGTATCATGGTCTAAAGAAAGGGTTAAAATGAAAACATTAAATGATTTAAAACCATCAGAAAAAGGGGTGGTTAAGAAATTGCATGGTGAGGGTGCTACAAAGCGTCGCATTATGGATATGGGTATTACAAAAGGTTGTGAAGTGTTAATTAGAAAAGTAGCACCTCTAGGTGATCCAATCGAGGTTAATGTTCGTAATTATGAGTTGTCGATTAGAAAAGCTGATGCGGCAATGATTGAGATCGAATAATTTTTTTGTTTTATAAGATAGGATAAACTAACAGGAGGATAATATGATTAGAATAGCTTTAGCTGGTAATCCCAATAGTGGGAAGACAACATTATTTAATAATTTAACAGGAAGTAATCAGTATGTAGGAAATTGGCCTGGTGTTACGGTTGAGCGTAAAGAAGGTAAGTGTAAAGGATATAAGGATGTTTTAATTCAGGATTTACCTGGAATTTACTCATTATCTCCATATACATTAGAAGAAGTTGTTTCACGTGATTATTTGTTGAATGATAAACCAGACTGCATTATTAATATTGTGGATGGTTCTAATATTGAGAGAAATTTGTATTTAACGACCCAATTGATTGAACTTGGTCTTCCGGTAGTCATTGCGATTAACATGATTGACGTTGTTCGTAAACTTGGTGATAAGATTGATTTAGCGGCATTATCGAATGATTTAGGATGTGAGGTTGTTGAAATATCGGCACTTCGTAGTGAAGGTGTTGATAACCTATTGAAGACAACGTTAGATATCGTTAAGAGTAAAAAAACACCAAAAATTGTGTATGAATACAGTAGTGGATTTGAGTCTGTATTAGCGAATATATCAACAATTATTTCTGATTCTAGTCGTTTTAAAGCGATAAAAGTATTTGAAAAGGATAGTAAACTTGTTTCTTCGTTAGCACTAAGTTCTGATGTGGAAGCTCAATTAGTGAGCATTATTAACGCTTATGAAGAAGAGATGGATGATGATTGTGAAAGCATTGTAACGGATGAGCGTTATAAATTAGTTAGTAAAATTGTTAGTGATTGTGTAGTAAAGGCAAAACGAGGCTTATTGTCGACATCGGATAAAATTGATGCGATTGTGACCAATCGTTTCTTAGCTCTACCTATTTTCGCGCTAGTAATGTATTTGGTTTATTATATTTCCATTCAAACGGTTGGTACAGCAATGACTGATTGGGTGAATGAAGTGTTGTTTGGTGAAATTATTCCACCTGCTTTAGAAGCATTTTTAGAAAGCATTAATACAGCGCCATGGTTAATTGATATGGTTATCAATGGTATTTTAGCTGGTGTTGGTGGCGTTTTAGGATTCTTACCACAGATGATGGTATTGTTCTTATGTTTAGCGATTTTAGAAGATACTGGATATATGACTCGTGTTGCCTTTATTATGGACCGTATTTTCCGTAAGTTTGGTTTATCAGGAAAAAGTTTTATCCCAATGATGATTGCGACTGGTTGTGCCGTTCCTGGTATTATGGCAAGTCGTACGATTGAAAATGAAAATGATCGTAAGATGACTATCATTACGACATCATTTATGCCATGTGGGGCAAAACTGCCAATTATTGCCTTAATTGCAGGAGCTATCTTTGATGATGCGGCGTGGGTTTCGACAAGTGTTTATTTTTTAGCGATTGCTTCAATTATCGTTTCTGGTTTAATGTTGAAGAAAACGAAAATGTTTGCCGGTGAAGCTTCTCCATTTGTCATGGAATTACCAGCTTATCATATGCCATCAGTTAAAAATGTTTTATTCCATGTGTATGATCGTAGTAAATCGTTTGTTTTACGTGCTGGTTCTTTAATTTTAGTTGCCTCGATTGTGATTTGGTTTACAGGTGGTTATAGTTTTAGTTTTGAAGCAGTTGATGCGGATGCGTCCATATTAGCTTCCATTGGTAATGTGTTAGCACCATTGTTTAAACCACTTGGTTGGGGTTTCTGGCAACCGGTTGTCGCATCATTTGCGGCGTTAAGTGCAAAAGAAGTGTTAGTAACGACGATGGGTATCTTATATGGTGTAGCTGAAGTTGCGGAAGATGGTGTTGAAATTTGGGGTCAATTTGCTCAATCATTTAGTCCTCTTGCGGCCTATTCGTTTTTGGCGTTTAACTTATTGTGTGCTCCTTGTTTTGCGGCAATTGGGGCGACAAGACGTGAGATGGGTAGTGCTAAATGGACTTGGTTTGCCCTTGCTTATCAATGCGGATTTGCGTATGCGGTAGCGTTTTTGATTTATCAATTTGGTACATTTTATGTAGAGAAAGTTGTTACAGTTGGGTTTGTAATGGCTATAGTTGTTTTAGTCATTGGCTTGTATTTATTGTTTAGACCAGCCCCAAAACAAGTTAAAAAGGCAGTTCTTGCGACTGCGAATAAATAGATTGGAGATGCGATGGGAACATATATTGTTGGAGGAATTATCGCTATCGTTGTTGTTTTAATCATACGAAAGATGATTGCGGATAATAAGAAAAGCAGTTGTAGTGGTTCGTGTGGTAGTTGTAAAAAATGTCATTAAAAGTGTGAATTCACACTTTTTTTGTTGTTGTGTTTTATTTGTAAAAAAGCTTGAGTTATGATAGACTAATAAAGTGAGGTGACTTTTATGGCAATTAAAGAATCAGGTGAAATGTATTTAGAAACAATCTTAATTTTAGAAGGTCGTTCTGATTTTGTGCGTGCCGTTGACATTGCGAAAGAAATGAATTTTTCTAAACCAAGTGTAAGTGTTGGTTTATCTATTTTAAAGAAAAATGGCTATGTTGATATAGCGGCTAATGGAAAGATTAATTTAACGGAAAGTGGTCGAGCTTTGGCGGAAAAGATAATTCAACGCCATGAAGTATTGACGGCTTATTTTCAAATGTTAGGTGTTAGTCCACAGACGGCAGAAGAAGATGCGTGTCGTATGGAACATGTCATTAGTGATGAAACATTTGACATTTTATGTAAAGAATTGGATCGATTAAAGAATAAGTAGAAGATATAATGTATCTTCTTTTATTTTGAAAAAAATTACCAGTTTTATATATAATATTGATTTATATTGTATGGTAAATATATAATTTTCATGTGATTTAATTCACAGGAGGGAAAGATGATGAAGAAGTTTACAGCGTTTTTAGTGTCAATGCTTCTAATGGTTTCATTGACGGCTTGTGGCTCATCGAGTAAGTTGAGTTTTAAAGCTGGTACGTATGTCGGTGAAGCAAATGGTTATCATGGTCCAGTGAAGGTTTCGCTTGTGGTAAGTGATAAAGCGATTTCTGACATCACTGTGGAACATGATGAAACTAAAGGTTTAGGTGATGAAGCGATTAAGAAAATTGTTGCCGATGTGAAGAAGAATGAGTCATTGGATGTTGATTTAATGTCTGGTGCTACGTATTCTAGCAAAGCTGTTTTAGAGGCTTTAACCATCGCATTTAGTCAAAGTGGTGTTGATATGTCTCTTTTAACTAAAAAAGAGTCAGGAAGTGCTGCAAAGGCTCAAGATGAAGAGAAAACGACGGATGTTGTGGTGATTGGTGGCGGAGGAGCTGGCTTAGCAGCTGCGGTTTCTGCTCATCAAAACGGTGCGAAAGTAATCGTTCTTGAAAAAATGCCTTCGTTAGGTGGTAATACGATTATTGCTGGATCAGCGTTTAATGTGGTGGATCCAGATCCTGTTCGTCGCAGTAAAATTATGATGACGGATAAAGAGAAAGAAGTCGTTGAGAAACTGATTGCTGAGGAACAAAAAGATGAAAAAGTGAAAACTTGGCAAGCGGGATTAAAAGCAGATTATGATGAGTATAAGAAGAGTGGATCGAAAGAGTTGTTTGATTCGATTTATTTGCATATGCTTCAAACATATAATGGTGGCGATAAAATTGCGAATGTTGATTTAATTGAAATATTTGCGAAAAATGGTGCGCCTACACTTCATTGGCTTGAAAGTTTGGATATGAAGTTTAAAGACTATGTATTTACGGTATTAGGTGGTATGTGGTCACGTGCTCATAAACCTGAAGAGCCTCTTGGTACTGGTTTTATTAACACGTATAAACGCTATCTTGAAAAGAACAGTGCTGATATGGAAGTGTTGTTAAATACGAAAGCAACGGAATTAATCGATAAAGATGGTGCTGTTGTTGGTGTTAAATCAGTAGCTTCAGATGGTCACGTAGTGACGATTATGGCGACTAAAGGTGTTGTGTTAGCTACTGGTGGTTTTGGTGCTAATGAAGAGATGCGTGAAGCGTACAATAAGCATTGGAAGACATTAAAAGGATTGAAAACAACAAATCAATCAGGTGCTACTGGTGATGGTATTGAACTTGCGAAAGCGATTGATGCTGATTTAGTTGGTATGGAATATATTCAATTGTTACCGATGGGTGATCCTAAAACTGGTAGTTTGAGTGGTAATATCGAGCAAGGTGTTCAAAATCGTTTGTTTGTAAACAAAGAAGGGAGACGATTTGTTGATGAAGGTGCTCGTCGTGATGTGATGACGAAAGCGTTAATTGAACAAACGGATGCTTCGATGTGGGTTATTGTGGATAAGCATTCGTATGAAAGTGATGATACGGTGAATAATTTTAATGAGAGTATGAAGTCATTAATGGAACAAGGTCGTGCTTTTAAGGCGGATACATTAGAAGAATTAGCAAAACAAATTGGTGTGGATGGTGCAGCATTAGTTGCCTCAGTGAATGAGTTTAATGATGCGGTGGATGGTAAGGTTAAAGATCCATTTGGTCGAGTTTTATTTGATAAGAAAATTGATACTCCACCTTATTATGCAGGTGCGCGTGTACCGACTGTTCATCATACGATGGGTGGTGTTAAAATTAATACATTAACCCAAGTAATCGATACAAAAGGTGCGATTATTAAAGGTTTATATGCATGTGGCGAGGTTACTGGTGGTCTTCATGGTAGCAATCGTTTAGGTGGAAATGCGTTATCAGATATTGCGATTTATGGTAAAATCGCTGGTGAAAGCGCAGCTTTAGCAAAATAAAATCAGGAACTTTAATTTCCTGATTTTTTTGTTTGAGAAAGTATTCACTAATGTTTGATTAAGAAGGGGGTAAGATGGTATAATTGAATGGCAAAAGGAGGAGATTTGCATGGCAAAACAAACTGTCAAAAATTTAGATGTTAAAGGTAAACGTGTCATTGTACGTGTGGATTTTAACGTACCGCTTAAGGAAGGTGTAATTACGAACGATAATCGTATTCAAGCTGCCCTTCCTACAATCAATTATTTAACGGAGAATGGAGCAAAAGTTATCTTAATGTCTCACTTAGGCAAAGTAGATCATAAAGATGCTGAAAAATGTGAGGCTGATAAAAAGAAGAACAATATGGCTCCAGTTGCGGTTAGATTAGCTGAACTTGTTTCTGGTAAAGTTACTTTTATTGCTGAAACTCGTGGTGAAAAAGTTGAAGAAGCTGTTAAGGCAATGAATGATGGTGAAATCATCTTAATTCAAAACACTCGTTATGAAAAAGGTGAGAGTAAAAATGATGCTGATTTAGCTGCTTATTGGGCTACGTTAGGTGACTTGTATGTATCGGATGCATTTGGCTCAGTTCATAGAGCTCATGCTTCAACAGTAGGTATTGCAACTCATTTACCAAGTGCTGTAGGTTTCTTAGTTGAAAAAGAATTGCTTAATTTAGGTGCTGCAATTGATAATCCTAAACGTCCTTTAGTTGCTATTTTAGGTGGTGCTAAAGTTTCGGATAAAATTGCTGTTATTGAAAATTTATTGAAAATTGCTGATAAAGTTATTATCGGTGGTGGTATGTCATTTACTTTTGCTTATGCTCAAGGTTATTCAGTAGGTAATTCATTACTTGAACTTGACCGTGTTGAAATGGCTAAAGATTTCTTGGCTCGCGGAGCTGATAAAATCATTCTTCCTGTGGATGCTGTAATTGCTAATGATTTTGCTAATCCAACAGACATTAAAGTTGTTGATGCTGATCAAATTCCTGATGGTTATATGGGGCTTGATATTGGTCCTAAATCAATTGCTTTATTTAAAGAAGCACTTAATGGTGCTAAAACAGTTGTTTGGAATGGTCCTATGGGTGTATTTGAACGTCCTGAATTTGCGACAGGTACAATTGAAGTTTGTAAAGCATTGGCTGATTTAGATGGTGCGATGACTGTTATTGGTGGTGGTGATTCTGCTTCAGCAGCAATTAACCTTGGTTTCGCTGATAAGTTTACTCACATCTCTACTGGTGGTGGTGCTTCTTTAGAATACATGGAAGGTAAAGAATTGCCTGGTATCGCAATTATTCAGGATCTTGCTTAATGAGAAAACCGATTATTGTTGGTAACTGGAAAATGAATAAAACATGTGCTGAGACAATTGCTTTTATTGAAGCGATTGATACTCAGTTACATGATAAAGCTACTTTTGGTGTAGCAGTTCCTTTTACAGCATTGAAAGATGCGGCTAAAACAGCGAAGAATTTAGTTGTTGCGGCAGAAAATTGTCATTTTGAAGATAGTGGTGCATTTACTGGTGAAATCAGTGTTCCTATGATTGAAGAATTAGGTGCTACATATTGTGTGATTGGTCACTCTGAACGTCGTCAAATGTTTAATGAAACTGATGAAACAGTGAATAAAAAAGCGAAACGTTTATTAAAAGCAAATATTACACCTATTGTTTGTATCGGTGAAACTGAAGCTGAGTATGATGCTGGATTGACAGAAAAAGTGATTCGTGATCAATTAAGTGGAAGCATTGCTAATTTGTGCAGTGATTGTGTTAAAACGATTGTTATTGCATATGAACCTATTTGGGCTATCGGTACTGGTAAATCGGCAGATAAGGCTACAGCACAAGCTTGTTGTGCGATTGTACGTGATCAAGTTCGTGTTATGTATGGTGATGATGCTGCAAATGAAGTTCGTATTCAATATGGTGGATCAGTTAAACCTGAAAACATTAAAGAATATATGAGTGAAGCAGATATTGATGGTGCTCTAATTGGTGGGGCTTCACTTAAAGTTGATTCATATTTAGCAATTATTAACGCTATTGCGTAAATTTGTTTGTTGATAAGTCATGGTTAACGTGACATAATAAAGAAGAAAAAAGGAGGGCTTAACATGCCAATTATTATTGATATCTATGCTCGTGAAGTAATCGATTCACGAGGAAATCCTACAATCGAAGTTGAAGTTGAAACAGAATCGGGTGCATTTGGTCGCGCTATGGTACCAAGTGGTGCTTCTACGGGTGAGCGTGAAGCATTAGAATTACGTGATGGTGATAAATCTCGTTTTGGTGGTAAAGGTGTATTAAAAGCTGTTGATAACGTGAATAACATTATCGCTGATGAACTTTGCGGCCTTGATGTTCGTGAACAAAATGCTCTTGATCAAATCATGTTAGATCTTGATGGTACTAAAGATAAATCAAAACTTGGAGCTAATGCAATCTTAGGTGTTTCTATGGCTATTGCTCGTGCTGCAGCTGATTACTATGGTATGCCATTATATAAATATTTAGGTGGATTTAATGGTAAAGTATTACCTGTTCCTATGATGAATGTTATTAACGGTGGTAGCCATGCTGACTCTACTGTTGACTTCCAAGAATACATGATTATGCCAGTTGGTGCTAAAACTATCGCTGAAGCATTACGTATGGGTTCTGAAACATTCCATGAATTACGTAAAGTATTAAAAGCTAAAGGTTATAATACAAACGTTGGTGATGAAGGTGGATTTGCTCCTTCATGTGCTGATGGTAATGAAGAACCATTGAAGTTAATTGTTGCGGCTATTGAAAAAGCTGGATTTAAACCAGGTGTTGATATTTGTATCGCAATGGACGTTGCTGCTTCTGAATTCTATAATAAAGAAACTAAAGTATACGAATTAGAAAAATCAAATGGTGGAATTAAAACATCAGATGAAATGATTGCTATGTATGCTGAATGGGTTGAAAAATATCCAATCATCTCTATCGAAGATGGTTTAGGAGAAAGAGACTGGGACGGATGGAAAAAACTTACTGATGTTCTTGGTAAGAAAATTCAAATCGTTGGTGATGACTTATTCGTTACTAACCCTGCTATCTTAAAAGAAGGTATTGAAAAAGGAATCGCTAACTCAATCCTTATTAAAGTAAACCAAATCGGTACATTAACTGAAACATTTGATGCGATGGAAATGGCTAAAAAAGCTGGTTATACTTGTGTTGTTTCTCATCGTTCAGGTGAAACAGAAGATACAACTATCGCTGATATCGCTGTTGGTTTAAATGCTGGTCAAATCAAAACAGGTTCAATGAGTAGAACTGACCGTATTGCTAAATACAACCAATTGTTACGTATTGAAGATGAATTAGGTCCAGTTGCTGAATACTTAGGTAAAGACGCATTCTACAACGTAAAAATTAAATAATGAAAGAGGAGAAATCCTCTTTTTTTGAAATTTATTTTCAATAAACATATGTTATTATTTTTACATGGAGAAAAAATATGGAAACTAAAGGCGAAAAGAATTGGTTTTTGTTAGTTATCGGTTCACTTATTTTAGGGTTTGGTGTTGCGGTTTGTAATCGTAGTGGTTTGGGCGCTGATCCAATTACGGTATATTACGATGGAATTGATAAATTTTTAAAAATCGGTTTAGGAAATGCTGCTAATTTAGGTGCCTTTATTTTTATAGTTATTGTATTCTTTATTGATAAAACACAATTAGGGTTAGGAACGAGTTTGATTCCTATCATCAATAAATTTGGAATTGAGTTTGGTATAAAGACGATACCTATGATTACAGATCCAATTATCTCGTTTGTTGTATTTTTATTTGGTTGTATTATTCTTTCGATTGCGATTGCTTTAACGATTAGTGCAAATGTTGGTAAATCAGCATATGATGCTTTAATTATTTCGATTAGTTCTCGTTTAAATAAACAATATACTCATGTTCGATGGGTGTTGGATGCGGTGTTGTTGACGCTTGGTTTGTTGTTAGGCTCAAAGATGACGTATGGAACAATTGTGGCGATGATTTTAATTGGGAAATTAATTCCAATGTTTCTTAAAGTTGTGAATAAATTTAAAAAGAATATTATTCATATTAGTTGAATTTTTACACTAAAAGATGTATATTTAACTACGGAGGTAGTTATATGAAACTGATGTCACAAGTGTATTATGTAGGTGTTCAAGATCGTAAGTTAGAAGTTTTTGATGTGATTATGAGAACACCGTTTGGTACTACATATAATGCGTATATTTTAAAAGGGTCTAATAAAATTGCTTTAGTTGAAACATGTAAAATTGATTTCTTTGATGAGTGTTTAACAAACATTAAAGAAGTTTGTGGTGATAAGGCGATTGATTATTGTATTATGAATCATACCGAACCTGATCATGCGGGTAGTTTAAATAAATTGTTGGAAGTTTATCCTGATATGCAAATAGTCGCATCAGGTGTAGCGCTAGGTTTTATTAAGGAAATTATCAATCGTCCATTTTCTTCTATTACAGCTAAAGAAGGAATGGTTCTTGATTTAGGTGATTTGACATGTGAATTTTATAGTGCACCTAATTTACATTGGCCAGATACAATGTATACGTATGTTAAGGAAAAAGCATTGTTGTTTACGTGTGATTCTTTTGGTGCTCATTATAGTTTTGATGGTGTATTAAAAAGTGAAGTAGTGAACAAGGATGATTATCAAAAAGCGGTTAAATTGTATTTTGATGATATTATTGCTCCATTTAGAAAAGTATTTATGGTTAAAGCGATTCAAAAAATTGAACCTTTAACCATTGATATGATTGCGACTGGTCATGGTCCTGTCATTGATGTTGGTATTAAAGAAGCGATTGAACACGCTAAAGCGTGGAGTATCTTAGCTAGTGATAAGAAACTAATTACCATTCCTTATGTTTCAGCATATGGTTATACGGAGATGTTAGCTAAAAAGATAGCGGAAGGAATTTTACAGGATAGTGATTTTAGAGTAATTTTACACGATTGTGTTAATGGTGTAACGGAAGAAATTCGTAATGATATTATGGCATCTGATGGTATTTTATTAGGGTCCCCTACAATATTAGCTGATGCGCTTCCACCAATTTGGCATTGTGCCGGTTGTTTGAACATGGTTGTTCATCGTACGAAGTTTGGTGGTGCTTTTGGTAGCTACGGTTGGAGTGGTGAAGCGGTTGATTTCTTAAGTGAACGAATGAGACAAGTGAAAATGAATGTCGTTGATGGTTTTAAAGTTAAATTTAAACCGAGTGATGATGATTTAAGTCGTGCTGTTGAATTTGGTGTTGAATTTTCAAAGAAAGTAAAGGGATAACCTTTATTTTTTTTATATAAAAAAGCCCTTGGTTTAGGCAAAGAAACCAAGGACTCCATAGGATAATATTGTCATTATGACAGCTGCCATAAGTACACCAATAAAGATGGAAAGTGTTGCTTTTTTAATGTCTATATCTAATAAAGTAGCAATTAGTGCTCCAGTCCAAGCGCCAGTTCCAGGTAGAGGAATACCAACGAAGATTACTAGGCCCCAGAATTCATATTTTTCTACTTCTTCACGTTTGCTTAAGGCTTTGTTTTCTAATTTTTCGACAATTGGTCTTAAGAAACTTCGTTGTCTCATCCAATTAAAGATTGGTTTGATTAACCATAAAATAAATGGTATTGGTAACATATTACCGATGATAGCGATTGGAATTGCTCGCCACATTGGGACATTTAATAATGCTGGGGAAGCGGCTAGTAAGCCTCCTCTTAATTCTAATATTGGTGTCATTGAAATTATAAACGTCGTTAGTTCTTTTCCTGCGGAAGAACCAAGATTTTGAACAATCCATTGTACTAATGCGTCTGTCATTATTTTCTCCTTTTTTCACAAATGAAATGATAACATATTAAAAATAAGTTGTCTACTCAATAAAGTTTCATAAACTTGTGGAAAAATGAGAGATTTATTGTTATTAATACGTAGTCATTACGCATGAATCATAAAAAGCAGTAAAAACGGGCTAAATTTTGTTGTT
>CAZTII010000038.1:0-17147 GCA_964613305.1 uncultured Erysipelotrichaceae bacterium | reverse complement strand
TAAATCGTATTTTTTTAATATTTTGGCTTATAAAAAATCCTATTTTCCATCGCAAAGATGCGTGATGTAAACTCGCCTGGTTTTACTGATTGTAGGGCCATTTCAAGCGTATTTAAACGTGCATCTAGATTATCGATGAATGATAATACTTCTGCCTCTAAAACCTGTGGTAGAACTGGACTTCCGTATTCTAACCCACCATGGTGTGATAATACTAGATGACGTAACAACAGTGCTTCTTCCGTATCTTCAAGTTGTAGTTGTTTACTAACTACCATCAACATTCCATGCATTATAGAAATATGGCCAATCAATTTACCTTCAAGAGTATATTCAGTTGCTAAAGGTCCTGATAATTCAATAACTTTTCCTAAATCATGAACAATCACTCCTGACACCAATAAATCACGATTACATTGTGGATATAAAACACAAATGCTTTCCGCAAGATGAACCATACTTGTAATATGTGTTGCTAAACCACCAAAGAAACTATGATGATTTTTTGATGCAGCTGGATATGTAGTAATTTCTTCTTCCCATTTATCCCATAACGCAAGTAATATTTTTTTATAGTTTTCATTCATTAAAGAGTCAATAAATCCTTTAATGTTCACTTTTAATTCATCTTGAGTATATTGAGAAGAAACGACATAGTTTGATATATCTACTGTTGATTGATCTAAAGTTTCTACTCCAGTAATTTTTAATTGTAATCCATGATTGTATTTAATGACTTCCGTTTGAAACGATAAAACGTAACCAACAACAATTTTCTTTTCTACATCATCTTTAACATCCCAAACTTTACCATCAATCATACCACTATCATCTTGAAGTGTGACCGTTAAATATGGAGCTCCTTTATTACTTACACCATTAGTAACATTTTTTACTAAAGCAACCAATTTACCCTTGTCTTTTTCATTTAATTCATTAATTTTCTTGTTCATTATCCCACTCCATTTCATCTAATACACATACAATATCATCATGATTAAAACCAACAGACGTTAAATAACGATATATTGCATTTCTTAATTTCATTCCATTTAATTTTTTATTATATCGTTTTACAGCTTGATGAGCTTCTTTACGACAACGATCAATTTCTAAGTTTTCATCATCAACAAAACTAAACGTGGATAAAACTTCATCAATAACTGATTCCGCATAACCTTGAATATACGCTTTTTTCCGAATTAATTGTTTTTTCATTTTAATTGATTTATCTTTAATCGTTGGAACTAATTTAGAAATCCATAACGTTGCATTTTTAATTTCATCATCGCTTTCGTCTTCTTTAATGACTTCTTCAATAATTTCTATTGGAATACCTTTATTCTTAAGATGACGAATAATTTTATGTTTACCATCTAACTTCAATTTCATCGTAAAGACACTACTTTGAGCATATCGTAAATCATCAATATATCCACGTTCCTCTAAACGTTCAATCACCATATTAATTTCTTCAATTGATAACTCTGTTTTTTGTGTAGCCCAATCATACATTTCTTGGCGAGTTCTATCTTTTAAAGAAATTTTTCGGATTGCTTGAATATATGATGTTACAATTCTAGACTGAGACATCAACTCTTCTAGTTCATGAAGTGGAATTTTAGATTCTTTTTTGTATCCTTTTTCATATATTGTATCAATAAATAAAGAACAACTTACATCTTGATGATTTGGACTAGATAAAGTACATAGAACATAATCATTTTTATGCACAATGGAGGTTATTTCCATCATCTCAGTATAATTAACGATTGTTCGCTCATACACTTCCATCACTTTATTATAGAATATTTCACTATCATATCCTTTCGCAAGTTCAATCGAATTATTTTTTAATTGATTTTTTTCTTCTTGTGACAACGATAAGAAATATTCTACTTTATCCGCAAAATCAGTTGGTGTATCACAATAAAAACCTGTTTTATTTTCAATGACCAACTCTTGTAAAATAACATCACGACGAGCAAATACCGGAAGTCCACTTGCCATTGCTTCAATATACGTCATTCCTTGAGTTTCAGTAAGTGACGCTGAAACAAAACAATCACTACTATGATAATAAATTGGAACCTCGGTATTAGGTACTTTACCGGCAAAAATAACGATATCTTCTAAACCATACATCGCTCTTTTTTCTTCTAGAGCACCTACTTCTGGTCCACCACCGACAATTAAAAACTTACAATTCAATCCTTTTTCTTTGATTATTTTAAATCCATCGATAACAAAATCAATACTTTTTTCTTGGGCTATTCTACCTACATACGTAATTAGCGTTTCTTCTGGCTTAATGAAAAACTTCTGGCGCAATTGGTGTCGTTGTTCCTCACTTGTGTGTCTACAATCAAAGCGATCTAAATCAATACCGGTCGCAACTACCGAAATTGTTTTATCAATACCGTATCGTTCTAACATTTCTTTTGTTTTTTCACTTGGAGCAATCATTTCACTACTTGTATCAGCATACAATTTACTAATACTAGAAACAGCTTTTTTAGCTAGATTTTCAACCGATTGTAAATTAATCGGATTAACATAATGAGTGTAATCTTCATATGTTGTATGATACGTACTTACTAAAGGAATTCCTTGACCTTTGGCCACAATACGTGCAAAAATACCAAGACTAAATTCCGTATGAACATGAATAATATCTAAATCATAGTCTTTAATCATATTATACGCCATAAAATGGAATGGGCTTGTTAATACATAGCCATATAAACTTTTTAATTCGATGCCAGGAAAACGTAAAACGAATGGATCTTCCTCGTCCACCTTTTCATTTTTAGTCGTAACTACATAGACAGTATGTCCATGTTTAATGAGTTCTAAGCGAAGAGTATGAACACTAGTAGCTACTCCATTGATTTCAGGAATATACGTATCGGAAAATAAACCTATTCTCATAAATTTCACTCCTTTTCTTTTGATGGTATCATTTTAAATAATAAAAACGTAAGACCGCCAACAATCATAACAAAATAAAAACTAATAAATCGCCATAATATCATAATTGATGTCGCTTCACTGCTAGAAAATAATGTTGAAAACATTAAAATAAATGTTGCTTCAGTGCCTCCACTTGCTCCTGGAATAGGAATGAAACAATTAATCATCGCAACATATGCCGAAAGAGCTAAAATATCAATAAATTTAGTAATTTCAACTGGAATATGTAATGCTTTTGTAGCAAAGAATGGAATACTATAATAACACAATAAACGAATTAAATTTGCAATTACTAACTTTATTACTAATGCACGATTATCATGAAATTTCTTTATTTCTTTATCAAATCGTCCTAAATAGTTATCAATTTTTTCAATTGTTTTATCAGGTTCTTTAATAATATGTAATTTACTGCCTATTTGAATGCCACTTGTAGTAAGCCAACGATAAATACGTGGATATCGAACTAAAACATATAAGCCAGCGATAACTGAAGCATTAACAAGAAAACCAACGAGCACCAACACAAAAAATTGTGAATGGTTTTGATAGAAATAAGTAAAACGTAGTACCAACAACAAAAGAACAGAAAGAACCATTGTTGATTGATATACAATAAATTCCATCCAAAGAGCACTCGCCGAATCACTCATTGCGATTCCTTGCTTTTTAAACACATACACTTGCGCAAACTGTCCACCGGATTGACCAGGTGTTACGCCATGAAAAAAACTCGCTACAAGGGCGTTTACAAGCCCTTGATGCCAACGATAGTTAGGATTGCTTATATTCACCAACATCTTTAATACTAATCCTATCATTCCATGGTAGAAAAGTACAAGTCCAATGGTAAATAATATCCATAAAATATTGGCGTGCGTCAAAATTTGAAATACTTGGCGATAGTTATCTTTTAAAGTGATCCACAAAACAAAACCGGTAATCGAAAGTGCAAAAATAATATTAAAAGTATAGCTCTTAAACAGTTTTATTAGTTTTTTCATACGGCCTCTTTATACAATTACTTCACGTACAATTGTACATCAATTTAAAGAAACTTTCACTATAATTTTAAGTTGGTAGAAAATAGCATAAAAAAAAGATAACACCAGAAGTGTCATCTTTTCATTGTTAGCGAATTTCTTTAATACGAGAAGCTTTACCAGAAAGCCCACGGATATAGAACAATTTAGCACGTCTTACTTTACCGCGACGGATTACAGTAATACTTTCAATAACAGGTGAATGAAGTGGGAATGTACGTTCTACACCAATTCCACCACTCATTTTACGAACGATGAATGTTTCACCAATTCCGCGTCCTTTTTTAGAAATTACCAAACCTTCAAATGTTTGGATACGTGATTTGTCGCCTTCTTTGATACGTACGTTTACTCGAACAACACATCCTACACGAAATTCAGGAATGTCTGTACGTAGTTGAGTTTGAGTTACCTCATTAACTAGATTTAAGTTCATCTTCTTTTCTCCTTCTTCAATGTGATCCATCGTTCTTAATCATACGACCAGCGGAACAACTTCTTTACAGCTTTATAATATTACCATTTTTTTAAATTCTTTGCAAGTAAATTTAATTATCTACTTTGTTTTCATCGATAAGTTCTCGAAGCAATTTCTTTTCTTCATCATTTAATATTTTTTTAGTCATTAAATCCGGACGATTTTTTTGCGTTACTCGTATCGATTCTTTTAAACGCCATTGACGAATCTTTTCATGATGACCAGAAAGCAATACCGCAGGAACTTCTTTACCATTGTATACAGGTGGTTTTGTGTATTGTGGATATTCCAATAGACCATTTTCAAAGGATTCATCCATATGACTTTCTTCTTGAATAACCCCATCACAAAGACGAATAATCGCATCACTAATAACCATTGCCGCTAATTCTCCACCAGTTAAAATATAATCACCAATACTTACCACTTCATCAGCTTCTTCAATAATACGTGCATCAAATCCTTCATAATGACCACAAACGATGATGCAATGTTCTTCTCGACTTAATTCTCTTGCTTTCGCTTGGTTAAATACTTGACCACTTGCAGCAGTAATAATGATTTTAGAAGAAGGTGTTTTTACATGATGTAAACAATCCATTACGGGTTGACATTGAATCACCATTCCCTTGCCTCCACCATACGGTGTATCATCGACATGATTATGTTTATCTAGTGTAAAATCACGAATATTCACACAGTCAATTTCTACTTTATTCTCCGCAATTGCTCTTTTTATAATCGATGTTGTCAAAAAACCTTCAAACATTTCAGGAAAAAGAGTTAAAATCGTTATTTTCATAACAACCCAACCATGTTCTTTATCACTATTTCCTTTTTATCTAAATTAACACTTAAAATAAAATTAGGTATAAATGGTACTAACGATGATGTTCCATCATTCTTTAAAACACGTAAGTGATTATGAATTGGATTTTCTTCAACTCGACTAACAATACCTATTTCTTGAGCTGCTTCATCTAAAACACGACATCCTTTTAATTCAAAGAAATAATATTCTCCTTGTTTTAAATCATGAAGTTGTTCTTTTAAAACGCCAATTTTACAACCTGTATACTGTTCAACACTTTCAATCGAATCATGACCATCAAATTTTACTAACACCATTCCTTGATGAATTCTAAATCCTTCTACTTTTAGTGGTTTCCATTCATTTAAATAATGAACATACACCTGCGAACCTTTTTTAAATCGTTGTTCCACAAAATCGGTCATGCTTTTTACTTTGCATTCCCCTTTTAAACCAAAAATTTTAACAATTATCCCTATTTCAATCATACGTGCTCCTTAATTATAAATAGGATGCATAAGCATCCTATAATGATTCAAACTTTACTGTAATTTTTTTATCACTATCATACGATGCAATAGAAATCATTTGTCGAAGTGCATGTGCCATCATTCCTTGTTTACCAATTAATTTAGCGACGTCATCACTTTTTGCATAAACATATAAAATAGTTTCGTTGTCATTCAAACTAGACATTTGTCTAACTGAAATGCTATTAGGATCTTGTACCATTGGAGACACAAGTCCATGTAGTACTTTTTCTAATTCAACCATGTTATTTTGATTTCTTTTCTTCGTGATATTGTTTCATAACACCTTGTGATGATAAAATGCTACGAACAGTTTCAGTTGGTTGTGCACCATTTTTAAGCCATTTTAAAGCTGACTCAGTATCTAACACCACTTCTGCTGGATTAGTTGTTGGGTTGTAATGACCAATAGTTTCGATTGAACGACCATCTCTTGGTGCACGTGCATCAGCAACAACAATACGGTAGAAAGGTTTCTTTTTAGCACCCATTCTCTTTAAACGTAATTTAACTGCCATGTTATGTCCTCCTTGTTAACCACTATAGTTTACTCAAAACGATACTGTCTGTCAAGTACTTTTACTTGACACTTAAAAAAATTTACAATTAATAATTTTTTTAGTAAAACTATGTTAGAATGAACAAGGAGGATAAAAAGATGAACATACTAATTACACGAGTTGTACCAGAAATTTGTATTACTACCCTTAAAGAAGCTGGATTTAATGTCATCAGCAATCAAGAAGACAAACAATACAGTAAAGCGGAATTAATTCAACAATTACAGAACTGTGATGGAGCTGTAACATCATCCTTTGATACGATTGATGAAGAAGTAATAAGTAGTTGTCCAAAAGTAAAAATATTCGCAAATATTGCGGTAGGTTACAATAATATTGATTTAGCCGCAGCGAAGAAACATAATAAAATGATTACCAATACCCCTGATGTTTTATCAGATAGTACTGCAGAATGTGCTATTGCTTTGCTTTTCGCTGTAACACGACGAATCTGCGAAGCTGATCGTTATATTCGTGAAGGCAATTGGACTAGTCTACGTTCAAACTTATTATTAGGTGTGGATGTAACTGGGGCAACAATTGGACTTATCGGTGCTGGACGTATCGGACGAAAAGTTGCCGAAAAACTAAAAGGTTTTGATATGAATATTGTATACCATAATAGAAGTCGTGATTTAGAACTAGAAAAAACAACAAATGCAACATATGTTTCATTGAATGATTTATTATCATCTGCTGATTTTATTTCTTTTCACATGCCACTTACTTCAGAAACAGAAAAAATGATTGGTTTAGAACAATTTAAACTAATGAAGAAAAATGCCATCATCATTAATACTGCACGTGGTAAAGTAATCGATGAAGAAGCTCTAATCTTCGCTTTAGAGAATAAATTAATTGCTGGAGCTGGACTTGATGTTTTCTACGATGAACCAACAATTCCATCAGCACTACTATCAATGGAAAATGTTGTCTTAACACCACATTTTGGTAGTGGAACAGTTGCCACACGTAATAAAATGGGAACACTTTCTGCCAATAATATCATCAGTTATTTAAATACTGGTGTTGCCTTAACTGAAGTAAAGTAAAAACATCGAAATTTCGATGTTTTTTTATTCCTGATTAGGCAATTCATAAGTACCTAATATATGATTGGATAACATAACAATATCATTTACCTTAATTGATTCCTTACAGTCAACATCACCAACAACGATAAGCTCAGGCGCTAGTTCTCTTTCCAATAAAATGTGTTTCGCTAAAGCTACAATATCCGTCACTGACACCGCTCCATCTCCACTAACATCACCAAATTTACGAACATCAACTACGACGTTAGTCACATAGCCATCACTTTCTAACAAAATAGATTTATCCGTTGAAATTAAAGGCCTACTTGGATAGAACGAAACACTTAGTACACTATTTTCTAAATTATCCACAACTTTTAATTGATCACGGCTAAAGTGTTGACCTGATACATACACTAACTTACTTGGATTTTGTGATACTTTAATCGATTCTTTCGCATCATCTACAACATCAACAACACAAATTTCATTGTTGCTAGAAACTAAATTAAAGCTTGTCACTGACACGGAGTATTCAATAGTCAAGTCATTACCAGAAATCGATACACCAGCAATCGGTGTTTCTAACGTATATACATCTTCTAAATTTGTTATCGTCTCACGTGCAAGTCGAAGTCTAGATAAAGCAACCGCATTATTAATCACTATTGTTTCAGTTGCACTTTGATTTGTCTTTGCATCTTTAATTGTAATTGTGTACTCTCCATTCGCTAAATTATTCATCTCATATTGAGTAGATTCAACATTATTAATCAATAATTTTAAATTACCAAATAACCCTCTTGGTTTATATACTTTTAATGTATTATTTTTAACATCAACAAAAATATGATCAATACAACTATATACTTTAACATCATCCAATGTTTTTGTAATACCATGATAATAAATAGCGAGCGGTTTATTTATACTAAGTGAACCATTAATTATTTCATAGTCAGTAATTATCTCTTCCGTTTTATCACTATAAATAACTTTAACAACCAAACCCGTTTTATCAAAAGTTTCTCCTTCAACATACGTTGTTTTATTACTATTTTTTACAACAACTAGCAAGTTCGCTACTTTTTCATATGGCTTTACGGTAATTGTTTTCGTATCATAAATACTTGAATCAGATACAGAAGTAGCTTTCACTATATAATGACCTACAACAGCTGACTCACTAGCACTTACAACACCATCAACAACCGTTACACCAGCATCACTAGGTTCAACAATGGACCATACCACTCCACCTTCTATATTAACGATGTTATATGTTAATTTACGTGAATTATCCTGCATTACAATCAATTCACTTTGATCAATCGCTACAAATCGAGGCGGTCGTTTTTTAATCGTAATCGTTGAATTTATGGTAGTAAAACTACGGTCAATATTGCCAAGATAAGGAGTATATGCTGCATTGCGTATTGCAACTGTTTGCTCATTAAGGAGCGCATTATTTTTTATTTTTCCTTGAACTCTTAATAAGGTTCTATCACTAATTGTTTGTGATGTATCATAATAAGATACATACGTAATTGTGTTGTCCGCATATTCCCCATTTGTTGAAATGACTAAATCCGTAAACAACGAACTATCTATCGCAAATTGAATACCTTGGTAATCAACAACACTATCCACATGAACAGTTGCAGTAAACTCTTCTCCTTGATTATACGTGTCTTTATCAAATGTAAGGGTCAATTTAGGAGCCTCTTTTTCTACGACTATAATATTAGCAACTGCTTGTCGCAACGGATTAAATTTGGATGTTACAATAACATTATACAAGCCAACAGGAGCATTATGACCTACAATCACATGACCATTTTGATTAACAGTAACCCCCTTATTAAGTGGAGCTACTGCATATATTACTTCTGTATTTGCTGAATTATATGCCAAAACAGTAGCTGTTATATCCGTACTTGTTCCTTGAATTAAGCTAATATCCGTTTTATCTAATGTTACTTTTTCAACCGATGGTTTATATAATTCCGACTGAACCAAATCAATTTGTTTAACTGTTTGCTCAAACATGAAACCAATATTTTCTCTAAAATACGTATATTCTCCATATAGTTGCATCGCTAATCGATGAGGTTCATCATACAATTTAGCTTTCCCATTAAAATGTATTAATGTATATGGTGAAGTAAAACTAACCGCTTTGTGAAATTTCACTAAATACGATAAATGATGATTTTCTAAAGTTACTGTAATTTCTGCATTTTCATCAACTTCTTTCGCCATGATGTAAAAAGGTGACGTTGTTATATCATCGACAACTAAGTTTTCTAAACTCTTATCAATATCAACCCTTACCTCAATACCTTGAATTTCTTCCATCGCTGTGATATTCACATAATAATCAATCGTTCCACCTTGACGAACAAAACCTTGTGGTGATGTTAATTCGATGCGATACACGTCATTTTCACTAACTTTTAAAGCACACGTATCACTTTTTGTACTATCAAATGCTGATGTTGCTTTAATAGTATACTCACCAGTAATAGCTCGATGTGCTACTTTAACTAAACCATCAACACATGTAACACCAGCATTACTAGGCTCAACCGACCACTCAAGAGTAGTTGGCGCTTCATTTAAAACCGAAACAGTTGATGATAATTGTTTACTTTCATTCTTTTTTAGATAGATGATACTTTCAACAATATCAGTGCGTAAAACAGTAGGTACTGTAATTGGTACTTCACGAATTGTAAAGTTAGCGTTAAAGGTTCTAAACAACGAATACGATGAAGAAAGTACCTCAACATATTCACAACGATTAGTAAATCGTACAGTAGTAAAACCAAGTGGAGCGTCAATCCTCAGTTTAGCTTTAAAGGTTGTTAAAACACTATCAGCTAAATTTTGAGCTTCATTCCAATAATAATTGCCAGTAACATAGCCATTATTAAAATTTAACTTTTCATTTCCTAACAAATCAATAGATTCAAATATAGTTGGATCTAAATAACATTCAAATTGAATACCTTGAACATTATTAATTCTACTAATATTTACTTTAAACTCAACAACTGACCCAACAATTGGTTGCGACTCAACAGTCGATAATATCAAGTCAACATTTTGCGATATAACCTCACCATCAGCCCTAATAGGAAGAGCTGTCATACAATTAAGCAGTAGCACAAAACATAACAGCCACTTCTTTAACATAAAACAACCTCCTCTCTATTTAATAATCAGTTAAGAATTTAACATTTAAAATATGATTTTGAATCATAACAACGTCAGTAATTGAAATTCTTCCATCTGCATTTACATCAGCATACGGTTTTAATGTATCAGACAATAAGAACACTTTATTGATATGCATAACAATAGAATTTATATCATCAACTGTTATTTCATTATCAGTCCCAGAAATATCTCCTAATATGCGTGTATTAGTAATAACATTTACCGGAATATTAATCATAATATCACTCGCAAAACCATTAACCTTAACAACTAAATTAATAGTATCCACTGAAACACCTTGATTTTTATCAATTCTGAAACTAATGTTTTCACAATTAGTATTAACTTCTTTAAAGTAATTAGGAACATTTTCTAAATAACTACCAATAATTTGTTTTGTTGTAACAACACCATTTTCTTTAAATTGTAAGCGATCAAGCGAGAATGTATAACTACTATTCCAATTCGCATTACTCATTAATTGTAATGGTTGTCCATCCATTATTTCTGCACTAACAGTATTCACAACATAGTTTAATTCAAGGTGTCCTGGCTGATTTGCAACTTTTACTTTAACCATCATATCACCATTAATAACAGTATTGTTATCAACAGGATTATCGTTACTATCAGTGAATGTAAATAATGTTGGATTCGTATTATAAGAGTATATTAATTCTTCACAAACATTATCAGTAGCGTTAATAATCAATCCTTTAGGATTAAACTTAGAACCTTTCGCCACTAATAATTGTGGATTTCTTACAATATTATAGGTTAGCTCATTGTATTTTAAACCAGCATTTACAACGACATCTTTTGTTATCCCATTGGATGTCGTAATTTTATATCCCCAAGCAACATTTGTTCCAACATTATATTCACTAAATGTTGCTATCTGCGTTTCATGATTAAATGAAAAATTATACCCATAATTCTTCGTTATAGTAAATGTATCGTTTGTTTCGTTTCCATCTTCATCAAGCAAGCGAATTTTAAGAGGAAGATAGCGCTGTTCATATGCAGTAAAATAAACAATTGAATACCTATCTGGAGTATCAATTTGAGTTGTTGGTTTTGAAGACATCGCTTCAAAGGCGATACCATTGGTTGTTGCGTATGTTTGAGCAACTGTTCCTTCATATCCTTTAATTTTAGTAACATTTACATAGGACACTAAATTTGCGCCAATTGTTGTAATTGCTTTCCCCATTTTAATTAACTGTAAACTAGGACATTCTAAGAAAACTCTGTCACCAAGAGTTTTAACTCTGGTTGGTAATTCAATCGTTTGTAATTTAACATTCGATCTAAACACCTCTGTTCCAATCGTTATTAATCCTTTACCTAGAGTTATTGTTTCTAAATTTGTACAATCTCTAAAAGCATAATGATTGATTAAATATACACTATCTGGAATTACCTGATTGATTAACCCTGTTTTTTCAAAAGCGCTTTCACCAATCGTTGTTAACCCATTCGGTAAATTAATTGTTGTTAAATTTTTACAATTATAAAATCCTCTGTAATTGATACTTTTTATTCCTTCAAATAAATTAACTTCTGATAATCTAATACAGTTAAGAAAAGTATAATCCGGTATTGACATTGGACTATTAAATGTCACTTTTTGTAGGTTTGGACATTCTTTAAGTACGCTATGTTCCATATAAGTTAAACCTTTACCAAAACTAACTTCACGTAAATTATCACTGTAAGAAAAAGCGTTTTCAGCAATTCCTGCTACACTATCCGGTAATGTAATATGTGTAAGACTATCACAATTATAGAAAGCTTGTTTGTATATTGAAGTTAAAGAAGAAGACCAGTGAATATTTTTTAAATTAGCACACGAGTGGAAAGCATAATCAGAAATTGCCTCCACACTGTTAGGTAATATTATTTCTTCAATCCCTGGTAAATTGCACAATAAAGAATTAGGTATCGTCTTTATTCCTTCTTGAAGAATAACATTTTTTAAATTATTACTACCAAGAAAGGCATTGGAACCATTAACAATTGTTTTTGGTATGAAAATACTTGTTAATTTAGGTAGATTTTGAAAAGATTCATCCATTGTTACAATATTATTCGATATTTTAAGTGTCGATAAATTAGTACAATTGCTAAAAGCACTTCCGCCAATAGTTGTAACAGTATCTGGAATTCTAACATCAATTAAGCTATGACAATATTTAAAAGCTTTGTCACCGATACTTATTAAATACCGTGGCCAATTGATCGTTTTTAAATTAAAACAATTATGAAATGAAGCCGCTCCAATTTGCGTAATACTATCAGGTAATGTTATCTCTACTAAGCCAGGTACTGTATTGAATAAATTATCAGGAACCTTTTTTGTATCTGGTTTAAATTTAATCGTTGTTAAATTCGTACAATTATTAAACGCATATCCACTTGATGTAATATTAGCAGGTACAGTAATCTCACGAATGTTGAAACAGCTATAAAATGAATTACTACCTATTTTCAATAAAGAATCTGGTAGCGTCACATCCGCTAAATTAGTACAGTTATAAAATACACTATCATGTATTTCTGTAAGGCCTTCAGGTAAAGTGGCATTAACAAGACTAGTACAACCTAAAAACGCTGCTCCACCGATAACTTTTAAATTCATCGACCATGTAATGTCTTTTAATTTTGTACAACCTCTAAATGCATATCCTTGGATTGTTGTGATGGTATCAGGAAGTACAATACTTTCTATTGGCGTATTTTCAAACAAATTTCCAATCACTGATGTTGTCCCTGATTCAAATGTTACATTTTCAATACTAGGCCAATATCCGGTAAAATTCACTAAAGTCTTTGGAATATGGATTGTTTTTAACGATGTACAACCAGCAAAACTACTATAGTTGATACTTGTTAAACTTGTTGATAACGGAATCTCACTTAGTGAAGTACAGTTATTAAAGGCATAACTATCTATCACTGTCACTGTATTAGGCATCACCACTTTAGTAATCGTCGTTTTACCTTGAAAAGAGGCATAACCAATCTTAACTACACCGTCTGGAATGGTTACTTCGGTGTCTGTTCCCGTATATTGGGTTAATACCTTGTTCGCATCAATAACAAAATCAGCTGGATTTGATAAGAACACGTGTTCACTATCATCCATTTCATTATTGGAGCCACTTGATAGTTCACTAGTTTCAGACGAAATAGTTTCTTCTGATTGCATGATTTCATCACCTTCAACAATTTCTTCACTTTCGTTTACTTCAATTTTTTCAGCAATTGCCTCATTATCGATTGTGTTAATGGTCTCAATGACTTCTTCACTTTCCATTGGAGATGTTTCCTCTGTCGCAACTATGTTTAGACAATGAACAAAAATGAGTTGTACTGCTATAAAACCACAAATGATTCGCTTTAACATATTACCCCTCCTACTCATATATATTAATTATATATGAAACCGCTTTCTTAAATTGTTTGTCACAAAAATTGTCCTTGCCAATATTGGCACAAATCGTGCCAATACGAGTTGAACTATGATTATTAGTATGATAGGATTATTAAAAAGGTGGTGTTTTTATGTTCGCAAAAAAATTAGATTTATTAATGAAAGTAAGTAGTTGTTCTAACTCTTGTTTAGGCCGGGCACTATCCTTTGATCCTTCCTATATTGGACGTATTAGAACTGGTAAACGTGGTTTTCCTAAAAACAATGACTTTTTAAAAAATGTAGCTTCTTTTTTTCAAAATCGATCAATGATCCAATCGCTAAAAAAGTATTGAGCGATGCGATTGGTTATACCTATCCATCTACTAAAGAAGAAGCGGAAATAGCGCTTTTGGAATGGTTAGAAAAAAATGATGATTTTTTACAGCCTGTAACACGCTTATTAAATGATTTTTCTGATAATACTACATTACCTACATTACCAAAACAAAATGTTGTAACAACACCTTTAGAAACATCATACTATTATGGTAATCAAGGAAAACGTGATGGTGTTAAAACCTTTTTAGAAAACGTTTGTGCTACGAATAAACCACAATTGTTATTGTTATATTCGGATGAATGTTTTAGTTGGTTGTATGAAGATGAAATTTTTTCTAAAACATGGGCACTATTATTAACGAAGCTTATCAATAATGGTTGTCGTATCGTCATTATCCATACAATTAATCGAAATATTGGCGAAATGATGGAAGCTATTAATAAATGGTTACCATTATATAGTAGTGGTCATATTGAACCGTATTACTATCCTAAAATAAGAGATGGTGTATACCACCGAACATTATTTATTGCTCAACACCACTCAGCCTTATTCTCTACTTCAATTGGTGAAAATACTAAAAATACACTGAATATACTGATATATAATCAAGAAGCTACACTATCTCTTGAAGAAGAATTTAACGATTATTTTTCACTTTGTAAACCATTAATTGAAATTTATACGCAACGAAATCTTTCTTCCTTCATTAAAATGATTCATTTATTTAATGAAAAAAAAGGTAATGTTATTTTAATGAATCAAGGCTTATCGTGTTTAACATTACCACCATCAATTGCAAAAAACTTTTCTATTAGATATCATAAAGATGAAATATATAAGCTACAACAACGCATTAATACAAATTTATTAAATCATTTACAGGATTATTCATTAATAGAAATTATCAATGTATCGAACAATCGATATTTACCATTAAGTGATTTATTACACCAAACAGATTTATATTATACGGACACTGATTACATCGAACATATCGACTACTTAATTTATTTGCTAAATACTTATCCAAACTACCAATTAATCATTCTAAATGAAGAATTGCCAAAAAGTCTTGTTTGCGTTAAAGAAGGACAAGCAGCTATTATCGCTAAGACTACTGCTCCTTCTGCCGTTTTTACAATATACAAAGAAAGCATGGTTTCGGCATTTTGGCAATATCTTGAAACATTGAACGTTACGTATTCAAGAGAAAAAACGATTAAAAAGCTGTTAGAACATAAAAAAATAGGATAAATTTAATTCCTATTTTTATTTTCCGCCCATTAATTTACTAAAATCAAATCCTGAATTTTTTATTCTACTCATTTGATTCATCACTGTTTTCATTTTTTCAAAAGAGCTTACAACTTTTGATACTTCTTGTGGTGTTGTACCACTTCCTTTAGCAATTCTATTTTTACGACGACTATTAATAATCGAAGGATTTTCACGTTCTTCCATTGTCATACTTTGAATGATTGCTTTTTGTTTTTTCATCCCTTTTTCAGCGTCATCATCATTGATTGCTTCTGTTAATTGACTCATTCCGGGAATCATCTTCATAATGCCACTAAGTGGCCCCATTTTACTAATTTGTTCATACTGTTGTAACATATCATCCATGGTGAATGTTCCATCCATCATTTTTTTAGCAGCTTTTTCTGATGCTTCAACATCTAGTTTTTCTTGAGCTTGTTCAACAAGAGTTACAATATCTCCCATGCCCAAAATACGATTTGCCATACGATCAGGATAGAAAACATCAATATCTTCGATCTTTTCACCTTGACCAACAAATTTAACTGGAACATTGGTAATCGAGCGTACGGATAATACCCCACCGCCTCTAGAATCACCATCAAATTTTGTTACTACTAAACCAGTAAGTGGTAATTGTTCTGCAAATGTTTTCGCTACTTGAACGATATCTTGACCGGTCATCGCATCGACTGTCAATAATATTTCATCTGCATTCACTAATTGTTGAATGTCTTTAAGTTCATTCATTAATAGTTCATCGATGTGTAAACGGCCTGCAGTATCGATTAATACAGTATCAAAATGATTTTCTTTAGCATATTGCATCGCTAATTTTACTGTTTCAGTAGAACTAATCGATTGACCTTTACTAAACACTTCCACACCAATTGCTTGTCCTAATGTTTTAAGTTGTTCAATAGCTGCCGGACGAACTAAATCCGCCGCCACTAACAATGGTTTTCTTCCCATTTTACGTGTCATTAAAGACGCTAATTTACCAGAAGTTGTTGTTTTACCAGTTCCTTGTAAACCAACCATCATAATTGTTGTAATACCTTCTTCTTTAAAGGATAATGTTGCTTCATTGTCTCCTAATAACGCAACAATTTCATCATGAATTATTTTTACAATCATTTCTGATGGTTCTACTGATTCTAAAACCTTTTGTCCAATTGATTCTACTCGAACTTTTTCTAAAAAATCTTTTGTAACTCGATAATTAACATCTGCTTCTAAAAGGGCAACACGCACCTCTTTCAGCATATCTTCCATGTTTGCTTGAGTTAATTTACTTTTACCAGCTAAGCTGCGAAATGCTCCATTTAAACGTTTTGATAATGATTCAAATGCCATATAGTTCCACCTTCCTTACATACCATATTATCATACCTTAAATAGTTTACAGTTGCAAAAGAAAAAGCATTTGAGTTTCGGTGAAAATATAGGAAATAAAAATTCGTGAATTTCCATTGTGG
>CAZTII010000037.1:0-17315 GCA_964613305.1 uncultured Erysipelotrichaceae bacterium | reverse complement strand
TCAACAATTACTTATTTTTACAAGAGATGTTTACACATAAATATTGACACTACCTCCAGTTTCGTGCAGATTCACTTGATCTTTCTTTTATTAATGATGAATTAACAGTTACTTCTAATGAAGAAACACTAAATTCTATTACAAAAATTGTATTTAAAAAGAATCAACAAGAAATTGTTACATTATTGCCTAGTGATGAAATAAGTTCTACTAGTGGTGTTAGAGTGTATAAGAGGGGGATGTTAGATGCTTTCACTGATGTAAATGATACCATTGGGTATGAAGTTTTTTCTTCTGGTATTATTGCTTCTGGTAATATTGTCATGGTAGATCCTTTATTTACTAACAATACTATTACTTATTTAAAGACTCAGGATGGATTAATTATTCAATCACCACATAGAAAATGGCTAGATTCAATTAAATCGGTACAACTTGGTGATATTTCTTTTGATCGTACATTGACATACCATAATGATATTGCGTATGAATGTGTTGATAGTGAGGTATTAAAGTATAGTGAAGCATATAATGGTTTATTAATTCCTTATTTCGTCTTAGATATTTCTGGTGTTACAAATCAAAGATATGATGTGCGTTGTTTATCAATTCTTTATAATGAAGTGTCATGTCCATCTCTAGAAATGACTGGAATGCCTGTATATGAACAAATGTCAGTTACTTTACAAGATAATGGAATTAAAGTAGAAGCTGCAGAAACTGTTTTTTCGAAGATGATTAAAATTGACTTTATACGTCAAGGGAATGTTGTCGCATCGTATCCTATTGGAGATGCGATAGAAAATGGTGAAGGTTTTAGAGTATTTTCTCGTACCTATTTAGATGCGGCTACTAATAATAAGGAAAGTCTTGATTATGAAATATTTTCTTCTGATACAAAATTATCTCGTGGTAGTTTACAAATGGAGGATCCTTTATTTTCTAACAATACTATTACTTATTTAAAGACTAGGGATGGATTGGTTATTCAATCACCACATAGAAAATGGCTAGATTCAATTAAAACGGTACAGCTTGGTGATATTACTTTTAATCGAGAATTAGTGTATTCCAATGATATTGCATATGATTGTAGAGATAGCATGCAGTTGAAATATAGTTCTACATATGACGGTTTATTAATTCCTTATTTTGTTTTAACTATATCTGGAGTTGCAAATCAAACATATGATGTGCGTTGTTTATCAATTCTTTATAATGAAGTGTCATGTCCATCTCTAGAAATGACTGGAATGCCTGTATATGAACAAATGTCAGTTACTTTACAAGATAATGGAATTAAAGTAGAGGCAGCAGGAAGTGTTTTTGCGAAGATGGTTAGAATTCATTTTATACGTCAAGGCGAGATTATTGCGTCATATCCTGTTGAGGATGCAATAGAATCTGGTGAAGGTTATAAAATATTTCCACGTGCGTATTTAGATGCGGCTACTAATAATAAGGAAAGTCTTGATTATGAAATATTTTCATCAACGACAAAATTATCACGAGGTAGTTTACAGATGATTGATCCATCATTTGAAGGTATTACGATTGAGTATGTAAAAACAAATAATGGTTTGGTCATTATATCGAATAATGCGAATTGGCTTGATTCTATTACAACGGTTTTATTAGATGATATTTCATTTAATAGAAGACTACTATATGACAATGGAATTGTTTATGGTTATAATGATACCAATGAGTTACAATATAGCGAATCGCATGGTGGATTATTAATTCCGATGCAAAAGATTGCTGAAAAGGGTATTCTTAATAAGTTGTATGCTGTACATTGTTTGTCGTTTAAATACAATGAAATTTCTTGTCCTTCGTTAGTGATGGATGGATTAAGGGTTGATCCAGCTGTGAGGATGGAGAATTACCAAGTGTCGATGATTCGTGCGTTTAGTGAGTTAGATTGGGCTAGTCAGGTAACTGAAATTCAATTGACTAATAGAGAACATTCCTATATCTTTACTGCTAACCAAGGATTAGTAGGTTCAAATAATGATATTTTTCTGTCTCCAGACTTATTGAGAGAAGTTGTTAGTGGTGAGTATACAATCACTATAAAAGCTAACGGTTTCTTTGATGCATCACAACAAATTACTTTTGTTGTTGGGAAAAAGGCTCTATCTCATTCTATTGATAATAGTAATAGAGTACTGAAAATCACTGGTGATGTAGAGTGGCGTAGTAGTATTAATCGTGTTTATTTAATTTCTGATGGTTCTGTGTTTGATTTGGATAGAAATAAATTTACTATTAGTAGTGAGGATTTAAGTATACAACATTCGTTCATAGAAAATCATGCCTTGGATGGTGCTTATAATAAAGTAAAAGTTACTGCTGAAGGATATCAAGAGTATTGGTTTGATATTACTCCACTAGTAGTATCTACAGGTGTTAAAGAAGCTCCATTATTTAACATTGAATATGACAAAGGATTTATCCGCCTTACATCTGATGATTTAGATTGGATATCATCAATTGACTCCATTTCTAATAATATAACATCAAATGTATATCAAGTATCTCCTGGAATGAAACAGTATATTGATATACCGAATGACTTTATTATGACTAATCTTGCAAATAAGCATGGAGAGTTATATATTAATGCGAGTTTATATACTACGACAATTGTGGATACTCGATATTTAGCGATTGATGGTGGTAATCGTATCAATTTAAGTTCAACGGTTGACGTTCGTGAAGAATATGATGTAATTGTACTTGAGTTTATTGATGCAACAGTTGCGAATAAATGTGACTTTGTAGCGTTGTATGGTGATACAAATTTTACAGAAATTTTGGTTAATGACTATCATAGAGAAGGTAATAAAATCAAAATTAATAAATCTGAATTGTTTGCGACGAGGTATTTTGATGTAAAAATTTCTTTTATGGATACATATAACAATATTTATAAACCAATTGATATTGTTAAGGATTCTACGGTGAGCCTTCAAGAAACTAGACAAGGTATTATGATTTGTAGTAGTGATGCACAATTCTTATCTTCTGTTTATGAAGTGAAATTTAATGATAAATCATTTAAGAAAAATGTTGTAATGAATAATAATATGGTAGTTTCTTCAAGTAACTCTGAGGAGTTATCGTACAATCCGTCAACACAAAGTTTATTTATACCTAGGTCGGTGTTGTATGATGCACAAGTGACGAGGGGTAAACAATATGTTACCTTTTCAACAATTGGTGGATGTAATTTAAATAATTTTGTTACTGATTTAAATAGTATGCCAGGAATTGTTGATCATCCGATTATTTACTTAGAAAATAATGAAATTATTATTAAAACTGCCGATAAGCAATGGGCAAATACGATAAATACAGTGGAGTTAAAGGGAAAAAATAATTATTTCTTTAGAGATGGAACGTATTTTAATCCATATGGTGATGCTGTATTGTCTAGAAGCTTGCTTCAAAATGTTGAAGCTGGTTATTATGAACTTGTTTTATCTTCTGATGTTTATTATCCATTTCATGAAAAAGTATTGTATCAGCCAGATGTTAATTTTGTAGAGATGAAGCCATTTCCAGAGTTGACTATAACGAATGAAAATAATCATGTTGTTATTCAATCAAACGATATAAGCTTTTTACGAAATATTAATATCGTAAGCTTTTATGATAATGAAACAAAATATGAATATCATGTAGGTCAAAATGATTTTAAAGATAATAAGGTAGAAATTGTAGCAAATAGTTCATTTTATAATGGAAATTATAACAATGTATCCATTCAAGCGAATGGTTATGGTGATAAGAGAGTAGATACTTATGGATATATAACGGAGCGCTATTTTACTTTAGGAACTGTTTTTAGTGTTACTAATGGATTTAAACAATGTCCTCGCTATGAAATTACGACGATTGACGAAGGTGTCATCATCTATTCTGATAATACTGAATGGTTAAATGGGTTAAATAAAATATCGTATATGGACAGTAGTAATAATCAGATAGAGAGAGTAATACCATCTTCAGATCATTTAGATAGTGGTGTATTAATACGATATCAACAAGATTCTAATACGATTGTTGATTTTAGTAATTTCATTACATTATTTTCTACAGGATATGTTCCAGGTACATTGGATTTATCGTTGATCGATGTTTCGAATAGTTTACGTTTAAATTCTTCTGTTGACTATGAACTTAGACAAAATTATTTAGTGCTAGAGTGGTCAACGATGGAAGAAAAGGACTTGGTATCGACTATATCAGTAAATACTGATAATAGTGAATTCGCTAAAGTGATTGATTTACAATTTGTTAAAACAGTAAAACCGAATAGAAGTAATCCATTAGCTTACTATATTCCTACTCATTTATTAGGTGGTGCAACATTAAATAAAATCAATGTTGCATATACATCAAGGTATAAACCAAAAGAGCTTACGATGAATGAGGCTATTGATGTTAGTGGATATAAAAATTTACAATTTACGTCGTCATTTACTCCTGAATTTAAATTATTTAAATCTACACCTTGGTTACCTGGCAGTTTTACAGAGTACAAAGTATTGGATGCTGATGGTGCTACGATTTTGGGACCAAATCTTATTGGTGAATCAGAGTTAGACTATCGTGGGAATGAACTGTTTATTGCCTCTAGTCTATATCCGTATTATATCAATGTTAGTAAGATTGTTTTAATGAATGGTGTTGGTGAAAGTGTTATTGATATTCCAACTCTTCCAGATAATATCACTATTGATATTGTTAATCGTTTTACTTCTCTTGATGTTGACTCTTTTGTGAAGTTGCCATTTAAGGTTACTGCACCTACTGAACAATTAAAGGAATATAAAGTCGAAGTCACACCTCAATATGGTGGTGTATATGTCGATCGTGATGAATTGGTTGTTAGTCCTAATGCTTGTGTTGGAAAATATACGATATACGCTATTTCAGTGTTTAACCCTAAAGTAAGAGTTGGTTTTGTATTTGACGTGTTGAATAGGGAGTTTTATCAAGGGACATTGACACATGAAATTAAATCTGATGTTATTCAGTTTAACGCAGAAAATGCACCATCTAATTTATTTTCAGAATTAAATAGTGTGGAAATAAGAACGATTGAAGATGAAGTTATTAAAAAAATTACGTCATACACAACTCAGGGGTCTAAAATTGATATCAATAAGAGTGAATTTAGTAGCCTTCCATATGGTAAGAGTTACAAAATAGTGTTTGATACAGCTCTTTATAGACCATTTGAAGCGATTTATTCTCGTATTAATGAAGGTGTAGTAGATTTTAGTCTTGTTGAATCCAATGATGGATTACTTATCTTATCTGATAATAAGCAGTGGCTAAGAAGTATTAATGGATTTGATTTCTTTATAAATAATGTACGCAAAGGAAACATTGAGTGTGCTATTAATCCGCCATCACATGATAATGATTATACAGTATCAACGAATTGGTCAACAACTCCATTGTCGTTTGTTAATGATACTACCTTGTTAATTCCAAAGAGTGTATTAAGTGAAAAAAATATAACAAACGGTTCTTATGATGTTGTTGTGTATTCGAATAGTTACACAAGCAAAGAAACTAAAAAATATTTACATCGAGATAATCCTGTTCAGTTAAATTTAGAAGTAGTCTGGACTAGCCCAGTAAAACGATTTGTAGCTGGAAGAATGTTTGATAAAAACAAAATTTCTGTATCCTTATTACAGGAGTCTACTCTTCTTGAAACAGGAAAAGGATTTATGGTGAGTGAAACTTCTACTTTAACCGTAGGGGAAAAAGATATTACAATCTGTTCAAGTACAGCTTGTAAAGTATTTCCAATCAAGGTTAATTCCTTAGGTGATTGTGATGGTAATTATGATATTAATGTTTCTGATATCGTAATGATAAGTCAGTATATTTTAGGTAATAACATGAGTGAAGAAACGGAAGTATTTGGTGATATTAACGGTGATAATGAAATTAGAATAACTGATCTTGTTGCGGTTGCGAATCATATTTTAGGCGTTAAAAATATTGTTTCTCAATAACAAGTCTACTAACGCAAAAAATAATGTGCTACTATAGTACATAGTGGAGGTTTCCTTATGAAAAAATTAAGTAAATTGGTTTTGGTATTAACGTTAGTATTGGTTTCTGTTTTGCCGATTAGTGCGCAAGGAGATGGTTCTCTTACAATTGAAGGTCCATCAACACTAAAAGCTGGTGATAGTTTTTCGTATATTGTTAAAATTAACCAGAGTGAAGAAATGTTTGGCATTCAGTTTTCGATACTTTTTGATAGTAAGATTTTTGAAAATATAAAAGTAAATACTCGCCAAGCATTTGCTAAAGAGTTGGAAGAAAATGGAGCATCAATAAAAGGTGTATATGCTAAAGAGAATGCAACGTTTTTAGCGTATTGGAATTCTAAGGCAACACTAAATGGTAGTTTAGATGTTATGGTTATAACTGGACAAGTTAAAAAAGATATTTCTGATAGTTCGATTACGTTAGAGATTTCAGAGTCAGAATGGGTTGATTCGACTATGAAAGGAAGATCGTTTTCTGTTGTAAACAAAGATGTCACTATTACAGCTTCTAATGGAGCACCATCTACAGTAGCACCAACTTCTCCTACACCAACGCCTGCTGTTTCTACAGGGAATATAGTAGATAAAACAGTGGATGCGACTATTAGTGATGAAGGTAAAATTATTTTAACGGTTAAGGAAAATTCTGAAATCAGTTCATCGAATTTAAATGAATTAACACAAATTGGTGGAGCTAATTTAGCGGTTAATGATTCTTCAAGCAATTCTACAATTCAATGGAATTTTAGCGATGAAGTGAAGAACGATGTTATTATGGTGTTAGATACATCGATTACACCAATGTCAAAAGTTGAAGGAATCAAATCTAGCGTTGTAAAACAATTTGATGAGAATGCTATAATGATTGATTTTAAGCATCGTGGTAAGTTTATTTCTACGGCTGAGATTAATGTTAGTACCCTTGGTTTATATACTGATGGTGAAGTTGTTGGTTGTTTTAGTTACGATGGCAAAACAGGCCAAATTGATGAAATTCATCACTCTCTTGCGGTGAAGGATGGAGCAGTGACTTTAGTTTTAGATGAAGGTAAAACATATGTTATAGCGAAAACCTTTACTAAACAAACATCAAATTCGTTGTATTTTGTTGGTGGTGCTATCGTAGTAATTGTAATTTTATCTTCGTCATTATTTCTAAAAAAGAAGAAATCTTAAGACACGGGCTAAAGCCTGTGTTTTTTTAATTGTTAGATGATGTGATAATTTGTTGATATTTAATTCGTTAGTTTTTGGGAAATTTTTGTAGTAAAGAGTATATACACGATTATATTGTTATGATATAATGACATTGTAAATACATGATATTGCTTTGTTCGGTATCATTAATAGGAGGATATAAACGTGCTAGGATACAGTGAAACTATTGAACAAATTATTAACGAATTTCCTTATGGAGCACCAATTAAAACAGATGACATAGCTATGTCATTGTCGCAACAAAGTTCTATTCCATTTGCTCAAGCTAAAACTTTAATTAATATTAAGTTAAAAAGAATGGCGGATAAAGGGATTATTTCTCGCCTTCAACGTGGTACGTATTTTAAAAATAAGCGTAATATTGTTGGTCAATTAAGTCGTGAAATGGATAAGTATTTAGTAGATAGTTTAATGATGAATGATGGTGATATTATTGGGTATATTTCTGGAAAATCATTGTTATTTGAATTTGGATTTGAACAATCTTTAGTTGTTAATCGTGAATTTACGACAAATGATTATCGTCGTAAATTACCTGAGAACTTTAATATTACATTAAAGAAACCATCGATTACAGTAAATAAGAGTAACTATTTATATTTACAATGCTTGGATTGTATTTGTAATTTGGATAAGTATGAATATGATGTAAAAGATACTTTTGATAAATTATCTAAATTCATTTCATTGAACAAATTAGATCCAATGCGATTAATTCGTTATGGTCGTTTAAACTTTTCTAATCGTACACTATTATATTTAATTGATGTTTTAGTAGAGATTCACCAATCAAGAGGATAATTCCTCTTTTTTTTTATTCTTTTGAACAAGTTTTTAAAAAAATACATGTTGATAAGATTACATTCAATAACACATACTATATTGAATGTAAAACAAGTTTAAGCGCAAAGAAAACAGTGAATAACGCAGCATCTAAAGCAAACGCAGCGTTTAACTTTACACTTACACGAGCGGATAAAGGAAATGGTGTACTACAAGCAACTCAAGTCATTACAAAAGATGGACAAGTTGTTACTGACATCAAGTTTAACAATTGTTATAAACCACCAAGGACTGGTGATCATGGAATGATGAATTGGTTGATAATGTCATTGCTATCTTTTGTTGGTATCATCGTATTAAGAAGAAAGTATGTAAAATTTAACGAGTGTTGATTTTCTAACTATTAATTATAAATAGTTGGTGATAAAATTTTGATTTAAAAAGGAAATCAGCCGTTTGGCTATCTTTTATGTTATTCTTTTATGCTTTTTTAAAAAATTGGACAATTATTTTATTATATGATATTATTAAAAAGCTTATCCAATATAGGAGGTTGTATGAAAAAAACGCTATTTTTGATTCTTTGTTTTTTCTTGTTGTCGGGATTTAAGGCAGAAGATTTTTCAATTGATCGTTTAGATAAATATGAAAAAGAATTTAAAAGTGAGGTAATGGATGTGTGTTCGTCTTCCTCTACGAAGACATATGAGCCGTATACGGCTATTACAAACAAATCTAGTCCTCAATATAAATACATTCGTGATAAAATGACGATTCATAAATCTGGTATTTTGTTTGATCATGATGGATTCATTGGTGCTGCTTTAGGATATAGTTTTGGTCCTATTGGTAGTCGTTATTATTTTACCTTAGATAGTGGTGTTGTATTGCCTATCGTTAAAGTCGATTCTAAAGCTGCAGAACATGCACCTGATGGATGTTCTGCATCTGGTGATGCGAGTGTTATTGAGTTTGTGATTGATGTGAAAAAAGCTAATAAGTTCTTTGGTGATAAGGCGAATGGTTTAGTGAATAGTGGTAATTTTAATAATGATTCTCGTTTTAAAGGAAAGATTGTTGGTGTAGAAAAGGTTTCAGGTGAAAAACTTGAAGCTGGTGTTTATTATGAGAAAAAACAAAAAGATATCCTTGAAACTAGTAAACATAGTGATAAATCATTAAATGATGAAGTTCGATTAGATGGTGTGTATTAGACCATCTTTTTTTGAAAAGGAGAAGGAAAGATGACAGTGAAATATACTCCGATGATGGAACAGTACTTAGCATTAAAATCAAATTATCAAGATGCGATTGTTTTTTATCGTCTTGGTGACTTTTATGAAATGTTTTTTGACGATGCGATTGTTGCATCGAAAGAACTTGATTTAGTGTTGACTGGTCGTAATGCTGGTGTTGAAGATAAAGTTGCGATGTGTGGTGTTCCTTTTCATTCCGTGACTCCGTACATTCAAAAACTAGTTTCTTTAGGGTATAAAGTTGCTTTAGTGGAACAATTGGAAGATCCTAGTGGTGCTGTTGGTATTGTTCGTCGTGATGTTGTGCAAGTGATTACGCCGGGTACTATTTTTGATTATTTAGATGATGAAAAGAAGACGGTTACGATTGCTTCTGTTGTTCAACATCATTTTGGTTATTCGTTGTGTTGTTGCGAGTTAGCTAGTGGTACTATTACGTGTTTAGAGTCATCACTACAAGTGTCAGAGTTATCGCATGCATTGTCTCAAGCTGGGGTGAAAGAGGTTGTTGTTGAACCGACTTTTAATAATAGTGTTTTTGATGCTTCTATCATTTGTTCGACGATTGAAAATAATACAATTGATTCTTTTTATTCTTATCTTTTAAATGGTTTACAACCAACTTTTCAAGATGCCTTGTGCTTACTTGTTACATATTTAGAATCAACGCAGAAACAAGTTATTAAGCATTTACAAGTGCCTTTAGTGGTGCAACAAGAGACATACTTATTAATGAGTCCGTCAACGATGGCTAGTTTGGAGTTAGTTCAACCATTAAAACCTAAGGGTGAGACATTATGGTCATTTATGGATGAGTGTCAAAGTTCAATGGGTTCGAGAATGTTGCGTAAATGGATTGAAAAACCATTGTATCATCAAATGGAAATTGAACATCGTTTGAATCGCGTAGAGGCATTTAATCGTAATTTTTTGATGTCGTTGCATGTAAAAGAAGGATTATCGCGTATTTTTGATTTAGAGCGTTTAACGGCTAAAATGGCGATGAATAAAGCAACTCCTCAAGATGTATTGCGTTTATATAAAACATTAGAACAATGTCCATTATTGTATGATGCACTGGATTCATCCATTTTCCCAGAGTACGCTAGTGCGTATCGATTTGATGAATTACGAGCTGTTTTATGTAGTGCTTTAAATGATGAAGTTCCACCAACCTTAAAAGAAGGTGGTATTTTTAAGGATGGTTATAATGAACAACTTGATGAGTATCGTCATATTACACGTAATGGTAAAGAGTGGTTGTTGCAGTTAGAAGCGAGTGAAAAAGAGAAGACGGGAATTAAAACATTAAAGATTGGGTATAATCGGGTCTTTGGTTATTATATTGAAGTAAGTAAAGGGGCATGTAGTTTGATTACGGATGATTTTGGTTATGTTCGTAAACAAACCTTAAGTAATGCGGAGCGTTTTATTACTTCTGAATTAAAAGAGAAAGAAGATGCGATTTTGCATAGTGTTGATCGTGCTATCGCATTAGAAACGCAATTGTTTACTGAGTTAGTGTCTACGATTGCGACGTATTTGCCGCAATTACAGCATACAGCTGTTTTATTAGCGACGCTTGATGTTTATGCAGGACTTAGTGCATTAGCGCTTAAACATGGTTATACAAGGCCTACATTTAATGATGGTGATGTGATGATTAAGGGGGGAAAACATCCTTTATTGGCTGCTTCTCAATCATTTTTTGTGGCGAATGATTGTGTGTTGACATCAAAACCAATTATGATTTTAACCGGTCCTAATATGGGTGGTAAAAGTACATACATGCGTCAAGTAGCACTCATCGCTTTAATGGCACAAATGGGTAGTTTTGTTCCGTGTAAACAATGTAGTTTGCCTTTATTTGATAAAATGTATACGCGTATTGGTGCAAGTGATGATTTACTAAGTGGACAATCGACATTTATGGTGGAAATGATGGAAGCGAATGAAGCGTTAAGTGGAGCAACGAGTAAATCACTAATTTTATTTGATGAAATTGGACGTGGTACTTCTACATATGATGGCTTAGCTTTAGCACAGGCAATTATTGAATACATTACGACGTGTATTAAAGCGAAAACATTGTTTTCAACGCATTATCATGAGTTAGTTGCGCTTGAAGAAAATATTGATGGTGTTACTAATTTCCATGTTGATGTTCATGAAGAAAAAGAAGAAATTACGTTTCTTTATGCGATTAAAAAAGGATATGCGAGTCGATCGTATGGTATTCATGTAGCTAAGTTGGCAGAGCTTCCAACAAGTGTTTGTAGTCGTGCTTCTGAGTTATTAAGTCAATTAGAAAGTAAAAAGCGGGTTGTTCAACAAAGCTATCAACTTGTTGAAATGGAAAAAAAGGATCCTAAAATGGAAAAGGTGAAAGAAAGTTTAATGGCGTTAGACATTAATCAATGTACACCATTGGAAGCATTATCCATCTTGGCTAAGTTAAAGCAGGAGATTGTATAATATGGCAATTATTAAATCATTGGATGCTCATTTGACGAACATGATTGCGGCTGGAGAAGTTGTTGATCGACCAATGGGTATTGTAAAAGAGTTAATGGAAAATAGTATTGATGCCAAGGCAACTCGTATTGATGTGGTTGTTTTTGATGGTGGATTGAAGGTTGTTGATAATGGTTGTGGTATGGATAGCACGGATGCTTTGATGGCATTTCAACGTCATGCGACTAGTAAAATATCTCGTCCAGCTGATTTATGGCGTATTCAAACAATGGGATTTCGTGGCGAAGCACTTCCTTCTATTGCCTCTGTTAGTGAAGTGGTACTGTTAACTAATGATGGTAATGAATCGACAAAGGTTTCTATTCGTTATGGTGAAGTTGTAGAACATTGTCCTTTTGGTTGTGAACATGGAACTTCTATTGAAGTTAGAAATTTATTTTATAAGTTACCAGCGCGATTAAAGCATTTAAAAACACCACAATATGAATTATCACTGATTACTGATTGTGTTTCTAAGTTTGCTTTAGCGTATCCTACGATTGCGTTTAGTTTAATTCATGAGGATCGTGAATTGTTTAAATGTAGTGGTATGGGTGATGTAAAAGAAGTATTGTATCAATTGTATGGTAGTGATATAGCGAAAAATACTATTGAGTTTCATGGAAGTGATTTTGATTTTAATGTATCGGGGTATGCTGTGTTGCCACAATATAATCGTTCTAATCGCTACAGTATTACGCTATTTTTAAATAATCGTCTTGTTCGTCATTTTAAGTTGAGTAAAGCGATTATTGATGGATATGGTAGTTATTTAATGGATAATCGCTATCCGATTGTCGTTTGTAATATCACGATGGACGCTCAACTAATCGATGTCAATGTTCATCCAAGTAAAATGGAAGTTCGCTTATCAAAGGAAAAACAATTGGAAACATTGGTGAGTGATTGTATTTCACAAACGTTGCGTCAACAAATGGAAGCACCGACGATTAAGAAAACGGAAACGTTTATGGAAAAAGTAGAACAAGTGGCATTGTTTGAACCAACGACAATGAGACAATGGAAACAAGATGTAGATTATTCGCGATTTGTGCAAGAAAAGCCTCGTGTTGTTTATGAAGAGAAGAAAGAGAGCGTTGTTGAGCAACAAATAGTTCAACAAGAAGAGATAAAAGATAATAATTTTCAGCCTTTGCGTTATATTGGTCAATTGCATGGTAGTTATTTGTGTTGTGAAAGTGTTGATGGTTTAGTGTTGGTGGATCAACATGCGGCAATGGAACGTGTTAATTTTGAAAAAGTGAGTGATTTATTGAATCGAAGTAGTGTGATGTTACCACTACTTTATCCTATTTCATGTCATGTCGATCGCGGTGTCTTTTCGCGTCTTTCTGAATTTAATGAACTAATGCAAGAAGTGCCATTGCATGCAGAAATTTTTGGTGATGATGTGTGGATTGTGCGAGAAATTCCCGCGTGGATGGAATTAATGGAACCGCAACGCATTTTTAGTGATTATATTGAAGCATTTAAACAAGGTGAACTATTAAGTAATCAGAAAGTGATGAAGGATAAATTGGCGAGTATTGCGTGTAAGCAATCGATTAAATTTAATCATTCATTGACTTCTGTTGAAGCGACTCATTTGATTGAACAATTGTCACGGTGTCAACAGCCATTTAATTGCCCTCATGGTCGTCCTACACTAGTTTCTTTGCCAATGAGTCAATTGATTAAGGAGTTTAAACGATGAAAAAAGTACTTGTTGTTCAAGGGCCAACAGCGGTTGGTAAAAGTGCTGTTGGTGTTGCTTTAGCGAAAAAATTTAATGGTGAAATTATTAGTGGTGATAGCATTCAAGTGTATCGTGGTTTATCGATTGGATCAGGAAAAATCACAGTAGATGAGATGGATGGAGTTACTCATTATGGTATTGATATTAAAGATCCAAAAGAAGCGTACAGTGTTGCTGATTTTCAACGTGATGGTCGTCAATTGATTGATGATATTAGTGAAAAAGGAATGATTCCTATTATTGTAGGTGGAACGGGGTTGTATGTAAAAGCGTGTTTGTATGATTATCGTTTTTCCAAGGAAGAAGTAATGGATACTAGGCTGTATGATGCGATGAGTAAAGAAGAACGTTATGAACTATTGACTCAGCGGGATAGCGAGGCAGCTAGTAAAATTCATCCGAATAACGAACGACGAGTTATTCGGGCATTGGTGATGATGGATCAACAACAATGTCAAAAAAGCGATATTGAACAACAAAATAGTGGTTGTTTGTATGATATTTTAGTGATTGGTTGTCATCGTGAAAGAAAACTTGTGTATGAATTAATTTCTAAACGAGTTGATAAAATGGTGGAACATGGTTTAGAAGCTGAAATTAAACAATTGCTTGATGATGGTGTAACGTTTGATGATCAAAGTATGCAGGGAATTGGCTATAAAGAATGGAAACCGTATTTTAATGGCGATTGTTGTGTTGCTGAGGTTGTTGAAGCGATAAAAAGAAATTCAAGACGATATGTTAAACGACAAATGACGTGGTTAAACCATCAAATACCAGTTACTTGGTTTGATATGGAAGATGACAATTGGTTAAAGTTAATGGAAAAAACAGTACAGGAGTGGTTGTATGGAGTATAATCGTTCGCAGTTATATTTAGGTGAAAAAGCACTTTCTACACTAAAGTCAAAGAAAGTAGCGGTGTTAGGAATTGGTGGTGTTGGGGGCTATGCTTGTGAAGCGTTAGCTCGTAGTGGTGTGGGGTCAATTGTGGTGGTTGATTTTGCGAGGGTGAGTGAAAGTAACTTGAATCGGCAAATTATAGCGACATACGACACGATTGGTTTAAAAAAAGTGGACGTGATGAAGCAACGTATTGCTTCGTTTAATAAGGATGTTGAAGTAATATGTATTGATGCTTTTTTTACGATGGATGTTGCATCTATGTTAGTGGATGTTGATTTTATGATTGACGCGATGGATACAATTAGTGCTAAAGTGGATTGTATGGAATTTTGTAGTAAAAACAGCATTTCGATGATTAGTAGTATGGGTATGGCTAACCGTAGTGATCCATTACAATTAATAGTAACAACCCTAAATAAAACAAGCCATTGTGCTTTAGCTAAAGCGGTGCGACGAGTGGCAAAAGAAAGAGGAATTCCATTATCAATTCCAGTGGTATTGTCTTTGGAAGAACCATTTTCCTTTGAAAAAGTAGAACTTTGTGATAAAACTATAAGTAAGGAACGTTTTCCTTTAGCTAGCATGATTTTTACACCGGCAGCATGTGGTTTAACGTTAGCGAAAGTTGCGATTGATTCATTGTTGAAGGAGGAATTTAATGAATAAATTAATTTTTATTGATGTGGATGGAACGTTGTTTTGTCATAGTACAAGAGAAGTTCCTGCTTCTGCATCAGAAACAATTGAGACCTTAGTAAAACAGGGTCATCAACTCTTTATTTGTACTGGTCGTTCTATTCACTCACTCGTTCCTGTTGCAGATATTCCTTATGATGGAATTATTGCTTCAGCTGGAGCATATGTTGTATATAAGGATGAAGTGTTGTATCAAGATGGTTTTAGTGATGTGAAAGAAATTGTGTCGTATTTAAATTCTCGTGATATTTGTGTTGCGATTGAAAATGATTCAGGTGTTTATCTTCAAGATGGTGCTAAACATTATTTTCATACCGTATTAAAAGATAAAAAAACTCCTGCTGAAATTGAGGAGTATATGGTGAATAATGGCTTTTATTGTATTAGTGATTGTGATTTAAATGATGTTGTGTATAAGATGACGGTGTATGCACCGAGTAAAGATGAATTATTAAAGGCGCAAGAAGGATTGCCGAGTAAATATAAAGTGATTTATACAGGTGATTATGGCGATAAAGTGACTGGTGAGTTAACATTGTCGGCTAATAATAAAGCAACTGGAATTGAAGTCATATTAAATCATCTAAACCGTAGTTTCTCAGATACCATTGGTATTGGTGATAGTTTAAATGATATGGAAATGATTGAAAAGTGTGCTATTGGTATAGCGATGGGTAATAGTGTGGATGAATTAAAAAATATTGCGGATGTGGTTACTAGTGATATTGGTGATAATGGCTTTAGAAATGCGTTTAAGACAATTGGATTGATTTAAAAAAACTACTCGATTGAGTAGTTTTATCTTATTCAGATACGATTTTGATGCCAGGACCCATAGTGCTTGATAAAGTGATACTCTTCATGTATCCACCTTTTACGGCAGCTGGTCTTGCTTTTAAGATAACATCATATAACGCTTTGTAGTTTTCCGCTAATTGTTCATCAGTGAATGAACATTTACCGATTAATACATTCATGTTTCCTTCTTTGTCAACACGGTATTCGATTTTACCTTTTTTGATTTCGTTTACAGCTTTAGTAACATCCATTGTTACAGTTCCTGTTTTAGGGTTTGGCATTAAACCTTTAGGTCCTAATAATTTACCTAATTTACCAAGTTCACCCATCATATCAGGTGTAGCAACGATAACATCAAAGTCAAACCAACCTTTTTTGATTTCTTCAAGTGTTTCTTTTCCACCAACGAAATCAGCACCAGCGTCTTTTGCTTCTTGTTCTTTAGCACCTTGAGTGATTACTAGAACTTTTTGTGTTTTTCCTGTTCCGTTAGGAAGAACCATTGCACCACGGATTTGTTGATCAGCATGACGAGGGTCAACATTTAAGCTGAAGCTCACTTCTACTGATGAATCAAATTTTGTAACGCTTGTTTTCTTTACTAATTCTACTGCTTCTTTATAATTGTAAGTTTTTGTGTTATCAATTAACTTACAAGCTTCTATGTATTTTTTTCCAGCCATTATTATTCACCTAATCCTTCTACAGTAATACCCATGCTACGAGCAGTTCCAGCAATAATTTTTGCCGCAGCGTCAACGTCGTTAGCGTTAAGGTCTGGCATTTTGTATTCAGCGATTTCGCGACATTGTGCCATAGTGATTTTACCAGCTTTTTTAGTTTTTACTGCACCAGTTCCTTTAGCAACACCAGCTGCTTTAAGGATCATTACCGCTGCAGGAGTTGTTTTTAATACGAACTCGAATGATTTGTCTTCATATGCAGTGATGATTACAGGAACGATATCGCCTGCACGATCTTTTGTTGCTTCGTTGAATGCTGTACAGAATTGTGGCATGTTGATACCAGCAGATGCTAGTGCTGGTCCTGGTTTAGCTCCGCCAGCTTTGAATTGTAGCTTACAGATTTTAGTAACTCTTTTTTTCACGTGACAACCTCCTTATTGTTTGTCAGTGCAGTGGTACAACGGATAAGTTAGTCCTCCCACGCATTGCTTGCACAAATGTGCTTTATTATCATAGTACGTATCAAGAAAAATGTCAATAAAAAGCGAACAAATGTTCGCTATGCCGTATTGTAAAATGAAAGTGGAATTATGCGGTATATAAAAAAACTCATATA
>CAZTII010000036.1:0-17334 GCA_964613305.1 uncultured Erysipelotrichaceae bacterium | reverse complement strand
GCCAGTAGATAACAATACAATCACTGCTAATCGCATTACAATATTCGCTACCGTATTTAAATCTTTAGGACCACTGCTCATCAACAATGTGGCAATTGTTAAAACGATAAAAATAGAAAATAAAATAATTTGCACTTTTTTAATACGACTTAATCCATCTTGAAACAGTTGATCCTCTTTTATTTCTGGTTTAATCTTTTCGACGTAATTGAACATAACTTCCCCCTCATATACACAAATTGTACCATATCTTTGCTTAACATCACATTATTTTCATATTTTAAACTATGACTTATTATTAAACATTCTATACTTTATATCAATGGATAACGAAATAAAACCTACGATACCAAATACAATTTGAAGTGCTCGGTCATTAGTTAGAGTAATTTTAAAAATGTACAATAAACCTACAATTATCAAAAATAACGTGTTGTTATTTAATACTATCTTTCCATTATCCTTCCTTCACTATTTTTCGCAAGTTTTAGATCAGGTTTCTGCGACTGTTTATGATATTCTTCTTGTGTATAGTATATCAATCAATTCAAGCTTATTAACACTAACAGTTTTGTCACCTGATATATAAAATAAAAAGCACATTGTGCTTTTAGAATGTTACTACTTTATCCGCCCACTCGACAACGTTTAGACAATCGACCATCGTTGATAATGGACAGGCTTCAGTCGCTGTCATATTTCTTGATTTTAAACAGGTGCCACACGCTAACATAATTCCACCAAGTTGTTCAAATTGGTCAATTTGAGCAACTACATTGTATTTTTCATCATCAATTGTAACAATTTCTACTGCTTCGCCCATTAAAAATACTTTTACTTCGTGATTATTTTTTTTAGCTGTTACCGCAAATCGCATCGCATTCCACGCTTTTTCATGCTCTTTTGTTTCAATAATCATTCCTATTTTCATATATTTACCATCCTTACCTCAATTGTAACAAGCTATTTTAATAATGCAACGATTTATTTTGATGATGTTTGTTTAAAAATTCAATGAGTTTCATATCACTATGGATTTTAGCTTTTTCATTTTCTTCTTTGCTTCCCCCAAATGATATACCATGACTATAAGCACAAGGCAAAAACAAATGTCCTGCATTCTCATAACATACATGTTCAGCACGATCACTATTGTTTTTATGAATCAAGTTAGCCATAGTAGACGATGGTATCATCGCATCCTTTTCTCCCGAAAACAATAAAATATTTCCTTTAAAGTTACTTTTTATTGTAGCTTCTTCAATGTTTTTCGCATTTTCTATCGCTGTTTTGTATTGATTATAAAAGGACATTGGATAATTAAAAATCATCGCTGAAAACATTGTTAGAAAGGAATTAACTGATGAATTACGGAAGGAAATGTATGGAATTTCCTGTTTATTATACGTCCAAGAAGAAGTAGAGTGTTGATAATCTTTGGTATTTAAGCCATGAAATACATAAGCACTTGGTGCGTATAAAATAATATTTTTAATTTGACCATAATACTTGCTAAGCAATAAAGCTAACTCTGCACCTTTAGAAGTTCCTATAACTGTAATTGTTTGTGTGTCGAAGCCTTTTTCTTGTGCAAACAAGTAAAACTCTTGAAAAAACTCTAGTGGAACTTCATTTAAAACTTCTGGCTGATTTTGTTGTCCAAAATAAAATAAAGAAAATACTTCATATCCTTGTTGAGCTAGTTCAATGCCTTTAAAATAATCACAACCACCTTCTGAGCCACCAAGAGTAACAACAATACCTGATTTCTTTTTTTCATCTGGAAGTATATGAAAACCATTCACTTGATTTTGTTGAATTTTTGAAATAGTTAAACTATCAACCTTTGTTGGATATGCGTCCATGTTGCGTAAATCAACATCACTATTTTCATACTTTTGTGGCGGATACCGTAATGAATTTATAAAGCGAATAATAATTACCAACAAAGGAAGTGCGCTAATTGATAGTAAAATTATAATCCATCTATATTTTTCCATAGTATGCTCTTTTCTACATTTTTAATAATCGTACTACTTTCTTTTAAAATTGTATATATTATTTACACTATTTTAACTCTTTCTTTAGTTTGTTAAGTTTTAAACCGCAATAAATAATAGCATATACGTATACTACAAACAATAAAACATACATGATTGCTAGTACAATATTTAGTTGATTATTCATAGCTTTTATTATATTAGGCTATGAAAAATTATTAATGGCGAGAATAATCTCGCCATTATTTTCTTTTTGGCGTATTAAAGTATAATTTGGCGAGAATATACTTCATCCTTGTTAATACCGAACCTTTCAATATATATGTCAAATAAGTAGGTTTTATAGTCAGTCCTACTTTTGTATTTTTCAATAATTTCAAAATTATCAATTACTTCATGTTTGTTCTCATTACGATTACTATTGTTGCTGCCCATAAGAGCGCCTCCATATATTAAAGTATCGCATCTTTTTTACATAATTAGATTTATTTAGCGATTAGTTATCGTATTAAACCCACCACTATCAATTGTATAGATCAGTCAACTTGTTGCTTCTTGATATGCAACTAAAAAATAATCAAGTTCAAATGTTTATCGCTGATCGATAAGCGATTCATCAAAAGGTCGAGTTCAAATTAAATAATTAACATTAAAACAAACTTCTGAACATAACGTAAGACAAGCTACACCATCAATCATCGTTTTTTCTTCTTGCTCTACTTAACACCGTAATAGTTGCCATTACTTCTTCAAAAGTCATGTCATTGATTGATAACACCAATATCCTTTTTAACAATAATTTTAACCATTAAAAAAGCCATATTTCTATGACTTTGTCCATTTCGTTTTAGTGGTAGCACCAACGGGAATCGAACCCGTGTTTCCGCCTTGAGAGGGCAGCTTCCTAACCTCTAGAAGATGATGCCAGAAACTATAGAGTTAACTATAGTTATTATTTTGCTAATGCTGTTTTTGCTTGAGAAACGATTTGTTCGAAATCTTTAGGATTATGAATAGCCATTTCACTTAACATTTTACGGTTTAATGTGATGTTTGCAAGTTTTAATCCGTGCATAAATGTTGAGTAGCTCATATCGTATTGTCTAGTAGCTGCATTGATACGTGCAATCCATAATTTACGCATTTCACGTTTCGTTTGTTTTCTACCAATATATGCATAACGCATTGAGTGCATTACTTGTTCATGAGCTGTTTTATATAAAACGTGTTTAGAACCGAAATATCCTTTTGCTAGTTTTAAAACTTTTTTTCTACGTGCACGTGTTACGATGCCACCTTTAACTCTTACCATTCTATTTTCCTCCCATTAATCCTGAAGCAAATACTTAATGCGCTTCATATCGGTCTTATGCACTAAAGTAGCTTTTCTTAGATGTACTTTTTGTTTGTGTGTCTTGTTAGCTGCAAAGTGAGAAACATATGCATGGCCTCTTTTTAATTTGCCTGTACCAGTTCTTTTAACACGTTTAGCCAATGTTTTTTTGGTTTTCATTTTTGGCATAAAATAATCCTCCTCTATTTACCTTTTTTTGGTGATAATACTACGGACATTGTATTTCCTTCCATAGCAGGTGTTTTGTCTATTGTCGCAATATCTGAAATTTGCGCAATGAAATCATTCATGACGGCTTTTCCTACTTCAATACGAGTCATCATTCGTCCTCTAAAACGCATATCTACCTTGACTTTCATGCCCTCTTCAGCCCATTTACGAGCTTGGCGAACTTTCGTTTCAAAATCATGCTTATCGATGACAGGTGATAAACGTAAAGGCTTTACCTCCGTTACGTGCTGATTTTTCTTGGCTTCTTTTGCTTTCTTTTGTGATTCAAATCGGAATTTACCATAATCCAATATTTTACATACTGGTGGATTTCCATTTGGAGCCACACAAAACAAGTCTAATTCATAATCAAAAGCTCTTTCTAAAGCTTCGCGACGCATCATGGTTCCTAATTGTTCCCCATTTGGTCCAATAACTAATACCTCTTTAAAGCGGATGTTTTCGTTGACTAATTCGTCATTCATGTTTCTTTTAGTGATAAGTGACACCTCCTATATGTTGTCCGGATAAAAAGCAGGTACATAGTGCACCTGCTTTACTAGAGTTAATATTCAACCGTAGCGTGAACCCAAATCTTAAAGAAATCGGGTGAGAAGAGGTGCTTCTACTTTCCACATTTTTAAACCTTTTTAATCATACACTATATTAGTACTTCTGTCAACTAAATTTGAAAACCTACGACATTAATTCGAATGTCGTCACATTTTAATCCAGTCATTTGATACACATTTTGAAAAATCTTATTTTGAAATATTTCACATACTGAACTTACATTTGCACCATACTTCATTTTAATATCTACTGATATTTGAAGTCGATTAGAAACAATTTTTGATTGAATCGGCTTATTGAATTGTTTTTGATTACATTTTACTACACTTTCTACATCATCAATCGATATTTCGGTGATTGTGTCAAATACGCTTTTCGATAAAGCAATCATCCCAATATCACATTTTTCTTTCATTATAATATATTCTTGTGCCATTTTCTTTCACCTCTGTATATAAGTATAACAGTTCTAAAATAATAATTCATTAGTTTTTCAAATTATTTAAAAATACTTTTAATGATACACTCCAATTGATAATGGATGTCATCATACTCTAATCGATAATGTATAAATGATGGTAATCTTGATTCTGTCTGTTCAATAAAATCATGAAAGTTCTCTAACAGTAAAAATAACTTTTCTTCATGAATCATTGAAATACTTGATTGTTGAACAATACTATTTGCTAAAGTAACCATTAATTCTTGTTGAATGACAATTTGTTCATTTTTTTCAAACTTACTAAATCGCTGTTTATACCATGATGGTGGAACAATTAAACTTTTAATCACTTCCAAAAACTCAGTAAATTCATGACGATAATCACCTTGTGATATCGTAAATAACATCGTAAAGAAAATATGCCATTCGTAGTCAGTATTTAACATCGATTGCCAGTGTTTACCTACAATATCACAAAAAGCATCATGATGGCTAAATGGCGCATCCATATGCAATGGCTGTGTTAAATCCAAATCACTAATTTTCAATAAATTAAAGTGTTCAAAATATTCTACCATTCTAAGTTGGGGATTTGGTGAACGAATAAAATCCTTAATATAAATGTATTGACTTAATACCGAACTACATTTTCTAAAATCCGTTGTAAAACCAATTGAAGAATGCATTTTAGAAGAAACTAAGTCATTGATTGCTTTCGCCATAAATATCTTAAATCCTTTTTCCGTTAAACCAATTTCGCCATCGGTTTGAATTTCATTGCTTAATTGTTTATAAACAGTTTGAAGTTGACGATCAACGACATCCAAATTATCACGAATTGTCGCTAAGATGTTTTTCATAAAATCATCATAAACAACAAATTGTTTGTTTTTATACACTACTTGATGTTCCACTTCTGACCAAAAACTATGAATTAATGATTTAATTTGTAATTCAAAATTAATTCGTTGTAAATTAAACTCGACATATCCATCAATACGATAAATCGTAAAACCATTTCGTTGGTATTGTGGTTGAGGAATGGTTAAATTTAAATAAATGTCGTCGTTGTGTATGTATTGGTAAAACTCGGTATTCGCCTTCTTAAAATATTGAAATAACCATTGATACAATTCTTGTTCATCACTAATAAAACGACATTCCAACGTTAAACCAATTAAATCAGGTAAGTTCTCCATCGCTTGTTCCACATCTTCATACAGCAAATAATATTTATTGCGGATAAATTTTTCTTTTAAGCTTTCTTTCCCTTTAATTCTTGAACTAATCCTTACCATCAAATCGCCTTTTTCACGCACGACATCATTAAATATTCCTTTTAAGATACCTTGTATGTATTGATATGTTGGTAAGTTTAACTGTAGATGAGCTGTTGCTTCATCCACAAATTCAAATAGTTTCAGTCGCATAGCTTCCTCCTTGGTAGCGTAACCCTTTTGGTAATTTGTTTTTACAAACAATAGTATCCCCTTTAACAAACCCAATTATCGATTTTTTATACGACACCGCCGCATAACCACTCACATCACTAATCGCTAATGTTTCTCCTCGACGAAACAATCGTGCTTGTTCTAACGTTACTTCAACTTTCTGTTTCCATTTATCAGCTAAATACGATGACATAAAACCAAAATGACACGGTTCAAAGCGATTTTTAACAATATCACCTAGATACACTTGATTTGATACAATAGTCCCTTTTACATCTTTAAACCCATTTTTACTTACATATACTTTATCATTAACACAATACACATGTTCCATTGATATATTTAAAGTAGCTTCAATAAATTCTTTAACGCATGATGGTACTAGTTTTATACAAGTATTTTTTAAGGAATAATTTGTATTATTGTTATTTTTTTTAATTTTAGCGATAAAATGACCTTCACCACCATCCATCGGTAAAATACGTCGACAATCATCCGTATTGACACTTGTCGCAAATCCATTTCTTCCCCATGATGGTTTAATTGGCACAATTTCAGCATCGTCATACTGTTGTAATAAATACTCTATTACTTCTTCATTTTCCTCTTTAGAAAAAGTACACGTAGAATACACTAATATTCCTTGTGATTTTAAAGCGTTATAGGCGGCTGAAATCAACATTTTTTGTTGTTTAGCACACTTTTCCACTAAATGTTGACTCCATACAACATCAGCTTTTTTAAACATTCCTTCGCCACTACATGGCGCATCCAATAGTATTTTATCAAAGGTGTTTGGATGATGTTGACACAGTGTAATCGCATCGTTGTTGGTAATAATGACATTGCTTAATCCTAAGCGTTCCACATTTTTCTCTAACACATGACATCGTTTACGATCAAATTCATTGCTAATTAAATATCCTTCTTGTTGCAAAGCAAATCCAATTTGTGCCGTTTTACCACCAGGGGCACTACAACAATCTAGTACAATATCTCCTGGTTGAATATCCAACCAATCCACAACACTACTAGCACTCACCTCTTGACTATATAATAGCCCCGCAATATGTGCAAAACTGTATCCAATCGCATCATCACTAACAATACGATATCCTTTGTTACTAAATGGTGATGGTTCAATTGGAAATGGAAGTAGAGATAAACAATCAGACACTGTTGTTTTTAAGGTATTGACAATAAATCCGCGAGAAACGGGTTTACTTAACGAATCAATATACGCATCATATTCCTTAGGAAAATAGTCATTCATCTTTTTTAAAAAGTCAGTATTCATGTTACAGCCTCTCTGAGATTGTTTTTTTATCACGATGAAGTTGTTCAATTAACTCATCGATGTGATTAAATTTACATTCATCACGCAAGCGAAAAATCCATTCTAACATCACTTCTTTGCCGTAAATATCATCATGAAAATCCAAAATGTACGCTTCTACTGATTTTGATGAAACATAGTTGAAGGTTGGATTATGACCAACATTCACCATTGCTCGATAGCGTTTATTATCAATTGTAATATAACATCCATATACTCCTGTTTTAGGTAGTAATTGTTCTTTGTTGTGTTGAATATTCGCTGTAGGAAAACCAATCAATCTTCCTTTTTGTCTTCCTTGAACAACGACTCCAATTGTATTAAAAATATAACCTAAATACGTATTTACCAATTCAATATTTCCTTCTGAAAGAAAATGACAAATTTGTGTACTACTTATTTTTTGACCATTTTCATTGACTGATTCAATCACAATCACATCAAAATGATTACTTGCATCATTTCTTAAGGTATGAATATCACCTTTACCATATTGTCCATAATGAAAATCAAATCCACAAACAAGCGTTTTTAAATTAATTTGTAACAGTAATTCTTTAACAAATCGCGTATAAGAATATTCACTCATCTCTTTAGTAAACATCAGTAAATAAATAATATCGATTCCTTTAGAAAAAATCATGTCACAACGCTTTTCAAACGGCGTTAAATGGGGAATGTCTTCCTCATCTTTAATGGTTACCCATGGATCAGGCATAAAGGTAATTAAAGCACTTTTACAGCCATGTTTCTTACTTTCTTCAATGGTTGTATTGATTAAAGCCATATGACCTTTATGTAATCCATCAAAATATCCAATGCAGGCACAAGTCATCTCTTGTGGCACCAATTGTTCACCTACAACTATTTTAATAATTTTCATCTACCACAATCCTCTTTTACACTTATATATTCCATCACTCTCTTTACTATAACACGCTAAAATTTGATGGTTATACGTTACCATAACTTCTTCTTGTTCACTGTTTAAATGCAATCGTTTACCATTTTTCACTGCCATCTCATCGCTTACTTCCACCATTTCAATCGTGTTTTTCAGTAAGAAGAATGGATCATGACATATCGGATTTTCTATTGCTTCATCAATTGATTGCGCCATTGAAACATCAATATGGGCAATTTTACTACGAATTAACTTCGTCATTGTACCTAAGTTATTTGTTTTCTTCGCAATATCTTTAATTAATGATCGAATGTATGTTCCTTGACTAACAACACAGCGAATAGTGTAACAATTGTTGTTTATCTCTAATAACTCAATATCATCAATGACTATTTTTCGTGGTTTATGCTCTACCATAATACCTGCACGAGCTAAATCATACGAACGTTTTCCATCAACTTTTAATGCTGATACACTTGGTGGTATTTGTTCACTTTCACCAACAAAAGAAGTAAGAATCTCTTTTAATTGTAGTTCACTTACTTCACTAATTTCTTGCGTTGCAACTACTTCACCATCACTATCTAAGGTTGTTGTCTCGTAGCCAAAAGAAAAAGTAGCAATATATTCCTTTTTATCATGAACAAAATACGGATTAAACTTACAATACTTACCTAGTAGTACAATTAACAGTCCCGTCGCATTAGGATCTAATGTTCCCGTATGACCAACCGATTTTTCTTTTAGCCCTTTTCTAAGCTTGGCACACACATCAAAGGATGTCATTGCCGCTGGCTTATTAATCAATAAAATTCCATCCATATTATACCTCTGCGTTTTTATTATATCATTGTTTTTACTAGAGTTAATGATATAATTTTGAAAAGGAAAAATACGATGAAAAAAATTATAGGAAAAATTAGAAAAGCAGATAAAGATTACAACTTAATCGATGATAACGATGTTATTGCCGTTGGTGTTTCTGGTGGCAAAGATAGCATGTTAGCCTTATATGCGATGTCCATCTATCAAAAAGTATGCATTCGCCATTTAAATAAATCGTTTCGATTAATTGGTATTCATATTGATATGGGTTTTAAAAACATGGATTTTAGTGAAGTTGATGAATTTTGTAAAAACAATAACATTGAATTACACCATATTCCCTCTCAACTCTACGAAATTTTAAGCATGCATAAAACAGAAGAAGGTCGTTTACAATGCAGCATTTGTTCAAAATTAAAAAAAGGTGCAGTGATTAATGCAGCCATTGAATTAGGATGTAATAAAACATGTTTTGCCCATCACGCTGATGATGCCATTGAAACATTGTTTTTAAACATGATCTATGGTGGCAGAATTGCCACGTTTACTCCCAGTATGTATTTAACTAATTCTAAAATGAATTTTATCCGACCACTTGTTTACTGTTTTGAAAATGAAATCAATAAAGCGGTAATACACAATACTATCCCTATTGTAAAAAGTACGTGTCCGGAAGATGGTTTTACCAAACGCGAAGACATCAAACAATTGTTACATAGTATTTATCACACGTATCCTGGTAGTAAAGATAACTTTTTACTGATGCTTCACAATAAAGAAAAACTTGATTTATGGAGTAAATCATGAAAATAAAACGAATATATATTGAAATAACAAACGCTTGTAATTTACGTTGCTCTTTTTGTGATTTTAATCATAGACCAACTCATTTTTTAAGTTTAGAGGAGTTTTCTCATATTCTTCAACAAATTAAACCAATCACTCCATATATTTATTTTCATGTCCAAGGAGAACCATTACTTCATCCTTTAATCGATGATTTTTTACGATTATGTGATGAGCAATCCTTTCAAGTTCAATTAGTAACCAATGCGACATTTATTGAAAAATGTCTTTCCTTATTACATCATCCTTCTCTTAGAAAATTATCACTTTCGTTGCACAGTTTAGATTTTCATCATAAAGAATTATCCTATGATTTATTACAACAACTGATTGATAATAATAAACAACCTTTTATTGAATTACGTTTTTGGCAAAAAAATAATTTATCGATAAAATCAAAACAATGTCTACACTTTCTTCAAGAAAACTATCAATTCATTGAAACTAGTAAAATGGACAGTTATAAACTACGTCACAATGTTTTCGTTCATTTTGACAAACAATTTGTTTGGCCAACAAAAAGCACTTGTGATACGACGATAGGACGATGTTTAGGTGGTAAAACGATGGTAGCTATTTTAAGTGATGGAACAGTTGTTCCGTGTTGTTTGGATTGCCACGGTGATATTAATCTAGGCAATATCTTTCAAACACCACTTATGGATATACTTCAATCAGAACGATTAACTGCACTAGTAAACGGTTTTAACAACAACAAAGTAGTAGAACCGTTGTGTCAGCAGTGCAGTTATCGTCATCGTTTTTCTATTTAATACAACTGTAACAACATTCCATCGACCACTTGATTATGTGTCAGTGTCTCATCCAACGATAGGTAACATTGACTTTCTTTATCAACAACGACAATATCATCACTTAATGTATAATAATCCTTAATATCATCCTGAATAAGTGTTAAAAAATGGATGATATTTTTTCGTAATGTCATTGATGTAACAAAACCACACGTCCAACTTTTCTTCATTGCGACAACTTCAACATCGATAAATACATGATTACTAGAATTCAAACAATTCCACCTTTCTACCATCAATCAATCCTTCATTATCACTGCATTCCTGATTACTGCCAATAAGTGCGAATTGTTGACGAAATCCTTCTTTTATCCATAAACAATCTTTTTCTTGAATAATCTTTCGTTGTAGTAACCAATACACTGAAGTAACATTCGTTGCGATAATAACTAGTTTTTCTGGTTGTTGTAACATCTCATCACAAATCACTTCACTTGTAATACAACAACAATCCTTATTTTTTATCAACAACGCATATTTTTTCGCTTCTTCATACTCTTTAGCGAAAATAACTTTAATTCCTTTTTCTGACCATACCTCAAAAGCATTGTTTCTAATACCATAGACAACATCACTTCCATCATACTCTTCCTTCGTTAGCAAAGTGATGTACGATGATGGTTTTATCATTGATAGTTGTTTTAAAAATAAGTCTTCTGAAATTTCTCGCATTCTAAACTTCAATACTCTATTTTCTTTAATAATGCCAAAATCTTCTTCAATGTCCATCTTCTTGATTGAACACTCAAACAATTGACTCATATCACTTTTTGAAATTCCTTGTAACACTATTTTTCTAGCAATCATCATACAATCTTTATAGTGAATACTAGAAGCGATGCTAGTAGTAATAAAGATGGTAATGTTTTTATTGTTTGCTAAAACATAGCTTAAATCTTCGCGAGCATCCGGATAACAATCGTAAAACATCGGTAAATGATGAATGACTAAGGTAATAAAACGATGATTTCCAATAACAATATCTTCTTTAATAGAAGTCATAATCCGTTTTAATTCATCACTTTCAAGTGGTGAAATTCGTTTAATTCCTTCATAGTGAATTGAACTATTATGACCATCAAAATAGAGAATATCGTGTTGTAAACGCATTGCTTCATATAAAAAAATACGTACTATTTTACTTGTTTCATGCTGATTTAAGGAATAAACAATACAACTATTCTTTTCTAATAAAAGTGGTTTATGACTACATGTTGTAATATCATCAATCATTCCTAAACATATTTCTTTGCCTTTGTAATCAAACAGTTGCCTTTTAAGAGGAGGCAACCATAAGGCTCTATTATTTATGTTAAGATCATCACCACATTCTTCTAATAGTTGTAATAAAAATTGTAATTGTGTTTTCCCTTGAACTTTCTGTTTCTTTTCTTCATGAATTGTACTACCAATACTATCTTTAATCATCACCACATCATTTTCTTCACTATCATCCATTAAATGTAAACTATATGCCACTTTTCCTTTTTGAAGATGATTGTCACACAACAAATAAAATTCTCCAGGATTTTTAATCATCGCCGCATCCGCTTTATCAATCATTTCCATGCTATCTTGCTTATCTTGAACCTTTAAACAACATTTAAAGCGACTATTACTCCACAGTTGACTATCGACTACCCCACTTGGTTTTTGCGTTGATAACACTAAATGAAGACCTAAAGAACGACCAACACGAGCAATAGAAATTAAATCACTCATAAATTCTGGTTCATATTTTTTAAGTTCGGCAAATTCATCAACCACAATAATACAATGAGCTAATGATTCAAACGAAGAATCTTCTTTTTGTAGTTGTTGATACTCGTCAATATCAATATTCGCCACACCTTTTTTCTGTTGCATCAACATAAAACAACGTTGTCGATGATAACATTCATTTTGAAAGGAAATTAATGCTCGTTGCATTTCATATTGATCTAAATTAGTGATCGTACCAATAATATGATCAATCATTCTATTTTTTCCTTTTAATGTTTCACTTAATCCACCACCTTTAAAATCAATGATGACGATTTGAACATCAAGCGGACTATATTGAATACACAATGTTAATAATAGCGTAATAAGTAAATGACTTTTACCTGAACCAGTAGCTCCAGCAATAATACCATGAGGACCATGTCCTTTTTCATGCAAATCAAGAATAAATGGTTCATTAAAGTCATTCACTCCTAAAATAGCCTTAATGCCTTCTCTTGTTGTATTTGTATGCCATAATTTTTTAATCCATTCTTTATTCCATTGACACGTAAAAATCGTCTTTAACGATAGTTTTTTCGGTTCATTCTTTTTTAACATCGCACTAAAATACATATTTCGATACGATACTTTACCACGTTCACCTTGAAATAGTTGAATTCTACCGTCTCGATACATCAATTTGTCCTCTTCAATGATGACATCAGCACACAATGGAATACGATGATGATTATCGATAAGATACAACGAACAATATGGTTTTATCGTCATCGTTGATAACAAGGACGGTTGTTGAACAAAGAAAATAAGTCGACGTTTTTCTAAACTTAACCATGGATTCACTTGTTTTATTTGATGAACGCTTGTAATACAATAACGATTGTTTTTATCACTTGTTAAACAATGAGGAACCCACATCATAGTGCTAAACTGTTTATAAAAAGAAGGTTCAACAAACCATACAAAACAAAACTCATCATAGCCATAGTACAAAAGAAGTTGCGTATAAAAATAATGAAAACATTCCATTGATAAAAAACAAAGATGTTGATGTTGTTTTAATTCAATAAAAACCCAACTTTGTAGTGTTTTATTCTCAATGGTAGAAGGAATAACACCATGACCTAAAGCAATGAGTGAAGCATTTTCATCGGCCATATGACGTTGACATCGATATTCCTCTTTACCATTTAATATATTCTTCGCCATTTCCATCGTAATAAAACAAGAATCATAATAGGCATGTAATTGTTGATGAAATTGTTCAATCTTTTCCTCGACAACACGACATTGTTCTTCATAGTTTTTTTGATTTGTTTGTTGAATCAACTGTATTTTTTTACTTTCACTTCGTCTTTGTAATGGCGACCATAACAAAAGACTAGTCAACATAACGATTGGTAGTAGTAATGTTGGCATCATTTCAATAATCTCTTTCCCTTGTTGGTATTGGTTATAACCATTCATTAATGATGTACTTAAAGAAGCAAGAGACATTGTAAGAGATGGACCAATTGATAATAAGAGTGGCGTTGTTTGAACTTGTTGAATCGTTGGCATTGTCACCGCATCAATTTTAATCGTTGGCATGGCTAAACAATAACGATATTGCACAATTAATTGTTGGACATTATCCGTATTCTTTACAATTTTGCATGTTCTTTTTTTAGCTAGTGTATGATGGCATTCATTAATCATCAAAAAATCATCATGGACAACAATAACAAGTGACTCAACAACAATCACATCCCCTTGTTGAAGCATTCCTTCAATAAATCGTTTCCCGTTGACATACACCCAATCATCGCTTACCACAATGAAATGTTTTGTTTGATGGATGATGCATATTGTATCTTCCTTAATCACGATATCATCACTTTTTCCACCAATGCGAACATCATGATAAAACTCTACTTTTTTAAAGGTATTGTATCCTTTTTTACTTATGGGAAAGAAGATATAAATTGCTTCATCGTAATTATGAATTAAAATATGGTCATCTTGAACAATAACTTCATGATCACTATAAATACTAATTTCATCATTAAGATGAAGTTGAAACGTAATACAACCTATATCACACTGCGACCAACTACTAGATACAACACAATAATGTAGTTGGTCGCAGCATTTAATTATCATACTACTCATTGCTTAATTTGACATGGACAACGACATTGCATTGATGTTTTCCATCATCAATCGTTATGATGGCATTACCACTACTAATAGCACTAACTGCACCATTTCCATCAACTTTTGCGATACTATTATCACTACTACTAAAACGTAAATCACTCACTTTACTATCTGTAGGTAGGCTTACAATTGAAATTAAATCTTTTTCACCTTTATTTAATACCATATTGTTTTTAGCAACAACAATCATTTCTTGTTTGATTAGTGGTTCTATCGATGGTAGTGTCACTTTATTTTTACGCGTACATTGAGCAACACGATGACCATTTTCATAGTGGCCTGTAATACCTTTCATCACATCATTAACACTCATCAATTCCACTGTTTTACTTAATCCTAGTTTAGATGCTAGCGTAGTCGCTGAATTAAACGTAATACGCGCAATATAGTAACCTGTACTATCACTACAAACAAGCACATCATTAACTTGTTCTGCAGCTTCTGAAGCAATATCACTAGGTGCTTTTATTTTATACGATGATACATTTCCTTCTTTGTCATACAAATGAACATGACTATCCATTATCGCTTTAAACCCAGCTTCCACAACACCATCAACAAGTGGTTGAATACCATACCACAGTGCTGATTTTACCCCAACTAATAAGCCACTATCCGCTTTAATAGAACACGAGGCATCATTATCAATATGATGGAAATAACGAGCCTTATTATTACGAATTTCAACACCAAACCCCGCTTGTTGTACTAAAGTACACTCAATTGTACCATTTGCTTGCATTGAACACTGTAATCCTAAACGAACACTCATTCCCGGAATTTGTGATATCGGAATTTTAAAAGTACAAATTGGAATAACAAGTTCTACATTTTCAATGGTTTTTACTTTATTCAATAAGGTGGGAATAAAGTATTCCATTTCATTAAATTCATGCGTTATTTGATGAGAAGCCTTATAGTTAGCTGTTTGGTTTGATTTAAAATTAACCTTAAATAAACCATGTTCAATCATTCCTTCTTTCATTACCCATTTCATTGTCGGTGTAACATCATACACGTTGAGTGACGCTGTAATGTTTCCTTTTGCCACTTTTGCATTAATACTATTTCCACTCATAGAAACAGTAATCTTAAAACCTTTTATTTCTTTTTCAATTGCTTTAACACTTGTAAAAAGGAAAGAAGTGTCAGAAAACACTTCATCCTCTTCTATCACTACATCATTAAAATCAACTGTAAAACTATGTTCAATATCACAATCATTGATAATACTAGTAAATTCTGCTTCATCGATAGTATAAATAAAATCATCCATCTCTTTTTCAACATGATTGACACGATAAATGGTATTATCATCACGAACTTTAATTAAATCATTCTCCTTCAATGCTTGATCACTACCATAACGGATTGTTTTATTTTCCTTATCAACAACCAACGGTTTTTCATCAATCACTTTGATATCATCATTGTATTCCATTAAAAATTTTGAATCAGTGATTGTAAAATGTTGTATGTACCCGGAAATTAAGGCTAATTTTTCCATTGCTTCCTCATCAGAAACAACTTTTTTCGGTAAAAATAATCCTCTTTTATCCACTTCTAATAATCCAAAAGCCACTGCTTGACTACATTGTTTAGGAAACTGCGTCTTTTGATTGTCTTTAATACTTTTCGCATCAACATTATTGTTAATACAATTCATTAGAGTATACGCTAACCATTCTCTTGTTAGTGGCTCATCTACTTGTAAAGGAACACTCGACTCAATAATTCCCCACTCAACCGCAGCTTGAACATCCTCATAATAACGATGTTTTTCAGGGATATGGACGTAATACGGTTTAATCGCACTTGCTTTCGGTAAGTGTAATTCAGTATTTAAGCGATGAATCCATTCACCTAAACTCAACGCTTCTTTTTCTTTAGTACAACCACACAATGAAATGACTAAAGAAAAAACAAGCAGTTTAGAAATTAGACGCATTACCATGCAACGTCGTCTCCAAGGTGTCATAACTAGATACTGTAAAATCTAAAAATTTACTATAGCGTTCAATGACTTCTTTTTGAACTTCAAATCGATTAGAAAATTGATTAAACCGTTGAACAATGGAAGTACCACTTTCACTGATCCAACTTTGATTTAACTCATTCATTTCGCGTTTAATCTCTAATAAACCTTCTAAAATACGAAAACTATGTTGGCGCAAAGCAGCTGCACATTGACTCACTTCTTGTAGTGAAATAGAAATATTTTCCATAACTTCCTCCTTATATCGTAATTTGGCTCACTTGTGATGTAAGTTCATTTTGCGTTTCACGATAAGCACTAGCACTATTGCGTAAAAACTCACTATACTGTTTTGTCAAATAAATAACTTGTTTAAAATCTTCTTCAAAACTACGAATTTGACTTGTAAAAGCATTGTTATCTTTTCCTTGCCACGATACCTTCATCAGTTCTACCTCATCATACAACTTTGCTACATTCGCTTCGACATCATTGGTGCATTGTTCAATCTTTGATGCCGACATATCCAATCGTGTTGGATCTACCATAATTTTTCTCATTTTTTCTCCTCCTTACTATCGTTATATGATAGTAAGGAATATCTCCTACATAAAAAAAACCGCATTTTAAACTGGTACCCAAGTCAAGTACTAATTGCTGACACTTTTAAGAAAAATTAAGC
>CAZTII010000035.1:0-17649 GCA_964613305.1 uncultured Erysipelotrichaceae bacterium | reverse complement strand
CTATATTTTGATTTTTATCCTTTATTTTTCATTTGTGGGGTGTGAACAGTAACCATTGTACAGTTTATCACTTCAACATGCGAAAAACAATTAATTCATAAAAAAAACAACTAGAATATCTTCTAATTGTTTATTCCTCAACTACTTCTTCAGCTTTAGTTTTATTATCACCAGTACAACGCCATAATTCACTATATGACATAAACGGTATTTCATCACTGTTCAATTTTGCTTGATTACGTTGTTTTTTCACGTTTCCTTCATGATTTCTCAGTAAAATATCTTTATTTACCATATATTGAACATATGATATTTTCTTCAATAAAAACCATTTCGCAACAGTTTCTATGATTTTTTCTTGTTTATCTTCTAATGCTTGAAGTTCTTCAATTACTCCGTCTTTAATTCTTGTCGCTTCAGCAATCGCATCACTTTGTAATTGTTCGTAATCACTATAACTTGTACGATCAATCTCACGTTGCAACGCTCCTGCTCTCATTGTAAATAATTTATTAAAGGCAGATATTACTTCTTCTTCATTCTCAATACCAATAGCAACGATTTCATTGCGATAATCTTGGAATACACTATATGGTTCTGTCATGCAGAAATAAAATCCTTTAGCGTACAAGTACGTTTTCCCTTGTTTTGGAACAAGCAATAACGCTCTTTCTTGATCATCTTTTGCCGTGTATAGAATATATGGGTATACAATTGGTTTACCTTGCAACTTAAAAGCATCTTTGTAACGAATAATTTGATTTGAAATTGCTTGGCGATTAATTTCTGAACGATAGTTCACACAAATTTTGCAATCAGGATCAATATCAAAGATTTTCTCGAATAATGATTTTAATTGCGCGTCTTCCACTATCTCAATGTAGTCTTCCAAATAACCATTAAAATCACAATCAGTTCCATCTTTGCGTAAATCCTTAAAACTGTTTAAAATGTTAGACACTGCCATGTTGTAGCCTCCCCTATCCCTGCTTATACAATAAATATGTTACCAAATAAAAAATAAACATATTATCTATTACATATTATAACACTATATTTCAATTTTGTTTCTTTTTTATTAATTTTTCATAAAAACTACTGCGTTTTTTCACTTTTTGTTCAATCATTTGTACACTAAGTTATAAATATTCTTTATATGGAGACAATTTTATAAAAATATTTTTTCATCGCTATTCATTTGTAGCTTCATATCGTTTAAAAGTATTATTTATTCTCCACTTTACTCGTCATTTTTTCTTTATTTTTACGATACGTTGCGATAAAGTTAACCATTCCTTGACGTAGATTTCCATTCGCCATCAGTACAATTGATTCCATCATTTCTTCACTTACATTTCCATTAGCAAATTGATATCCTGCCCTAAACGGACTATTCAATGCTATTTTGATATAATTCTTCTTTTTTTCAGGCAATATCGCCGTTATCATCATAAAAATTGAAAACAATGAACGAATAACTATGCTTTTTGCATAGTTTAATTGTGAAATCGTATCATTCAATTCTAAATTAACACTGCGATTGAATTTTCCATCGCTTACTTGACGTTCTACTATTGCTTCAAAATCATTTTTAGAAACATGATGTAAACACCCTGTGTAATATGGAGATGTTTGTTTTTGACAATCAAACATTTTTCCTGGCTTATGTATCGTTGTCGACCAACAACAATCAACACTTGAAACGTTGATGCTGATTGTATAGTCACCAGCTTCAATCTCCCATTTTCTTGCTTCAATATCATACACTCTAAATGTTTTATCATCGAAATCAATCGTTATTTCTTTTGATTCATTTGGTTGTAGATACACCTTTTTAAAACCTTTTAACTCTTTTTTTGCTCGATACAACGCACTATTCAACTTTCCAACATACAATTGTACAACTTCACTTCCTGCTCTTAATCCCGTATTTGTTATTAAACATTTTACTTGAGTATCATTAACCCGACACTGATCAATAGAAAATGTTGTATAACTTAAGCCATAGCCAAATGGAAATAATACTGGAATATTGAATGTATCCGTATATCGATAACCAACAAATATACTTTCTCGATATTCTACTGTTTTCTCTTTTCCTGGAAAATACGGAAAACTTGAACAATCACTATAGTTTTTATAAAATGTTTCTGATAACTTACCGCTAGGATTAACAATCCCACGCAAAATATCTAATACCGCCTTGCTACTTCCTTGTCCAGCTAAACCACTATATAGTAGCGCATCTACTGAATCAATCCAAGGCAACTCCACCATTGCTCCACACGCAAGAATCACGACTATTCTCTTCTGAAGTTGTATTAACTTTTTTAATAAGGAAACTTGGTTTGCCGGCATTTTGGCATTTACTCGATCATATCCTTCGCTTTCATCGTCATTCCCCATAAAATAGAGTAGAACATCTGCCTCTTTTCCAACATCAAGTGCTTGTTGTTCTAGTCTTTCACTTCCCTTATTTCCTCGCTTATAACCTTGCGCCATACCGACTACGGTAAAATCATAATGATACACTATTTCACAAACCGATTGATTTATTGTTGGATTTACACGAGAAGATCCCTGTCCTTGTATTAGTGGGTTAAACGCTGTATCCCCAATAATGGCTATACGGCACCCTGCTTCAAGTGGTAATACATTATCGTTTTTCAATAAAACCATGGACTGTTGAGCTAATTCAACCGCTAAGGAATGATGTTGTAATTTATCAACCTCTATTTCTTTAGCTTCTTGTACATAGTCATTTAGCTCTAGAATGCGACGCACACTGTCATCAATAAAACTCATTTCTAAGTCGCCACGATGAACCGCTTCAATTATTTTCGTGCTATATTCCGGTACATTTCCAGGCATTTGTAGTGTACTTGTAGCCCAAATGGAATTAACGACATTACTACATCCTCCCCAATCGGAAACTACAACTCCATCAAACCCCCATTTTTTACGTAAAATATATTGTAATAAATACGTGTTTTCATTCGCGTATGTACCATTTATTTTATTGTACGATGACATTAAAGCTTTGCTTTTCCCTTCAGTAATAGCCATCTCAAATGGCATAAGATACAATTCTACAAGTGCCCTTTCATCGACAATACTATCTACTGCCATTCGTCTCTCTTCCTGATTATTACAACAATAATGCTTCACACAAGCAGCAACACAATGACGTTGCATGCTTCGTATATAATGAACAGCAAGTCTTCCACTTAAATATGGATCCTCACTAAAATATTCAAAATTTCTACCACACAATGGATTTCGTTTAATATTAATTCCAGGCCCTAAAACAACACCTATTTTCTGTTGAATCGCTTCAATCGCAAGTGCGTTGGCCATCTTTTCTATGCATTGTTCATCAAAACTGCAGGATAGTATGGACAGAGTTGGAAAACAAGTAGCCAATTCACTATGAACAATGCCCAAATGATCATCACCATCTTTTTGACGACGCAATCCAAAAGGTCCATCCGATAATACAAACGATGGAATCGATAAGCGTTCAATCGAACGACTTTGCCAAAAGTTTTTACCTGATAAAAAATCCGCCTTTTCTTTCAGTGTCATTGTCTTTACAAGTTCATTTATATCCATACTTATACCCTCTTGTTTGATTATATCATAGATGTTGAACTCAAAAAAAGATTGTGATGACAATCTTAAAATGTTGGATAGAATAACTTACGGTCATTATTTTCTTCTGATAACAAGAGAGCGCCTACGATAGAACTAACCGATGACAACTCTTTTACATCCCCATTTTCTTCTAATATCCAAATAGAGTTTTTTCCATTTTCATGGTAAGGCTGATACGGTCTTTGACGAACTTCATCCACAATAATGTAATATCGTTCATCATAACCAGCTTCTTTTACTCTCTTTCTAATGTCAATCATTTCATTTTCATCGCTACAATACGCAAATAGTTTGCGGTGCAATAAGCGACTCGCTAAATCTGCACATATGCAATCATTGCTGTTTTCCAATCGTTTCAATATTTCAAAAATAGAACAATCATCCAAACGACAATATTCTTCTACTGTTATTGTTTGATCAAAGATAGGTTGAAGTGACTGTGCTTCCGTCAAAAGTTGTCCAGTTTCTTTATATATGTCACCAATGCGATCAAACAATACTTTCAACATGCATTCAAAACTACGCGCTGTAGGATGAAAATACACTTGCCAAAACATATGATATCTGGCCATGATGTAGTCTTCAATACTATAAATTCCCGATTTCTTGACAACACATTTTTGGTTGCGAACACGAAGAGTTCGCAATATTCTTTCCAAGTCAAATTCACCATACGTTGTCCCTGTAAAATAAGCATCACGCAATAAATAATCCATGCGATCCGCGTCCAATTGACTACTGACAAGTTGGCTTAAAATCGGATTAGAACGATGAGTAATCACATCTGCCACTTGTTTGGATAAACCAATTTGAGCACTTTCTAACAATTGATGAACTTCACTGTTACCTAATAATATTTTTACCGTCATTGTTTCATGACTCACCTTGATAATACTTTCAAAGGCATGACTAAATGGGCCATGACCAATATCATGTAGCAACGCTGCCAAACAAACAGTAACCTTTTCTTCTTCACTTAAGGCATGAATAAAATCTTTAGATTCGCTCGTAATACGCCGAACAATCTCATAGACACCTAGAGAATGAGCAAACCGCGAATGTTCTGCCGTATGATACACAATGTATGCCGCTCCCAATTGCTTAATACGACGAAGCCGTTGAAATTCACGACTATCAATAATACGCCAAATAATATCGTATTCTACCTTAACATAACCAGCAATAGGATCCCGTAGCACTTTAATTTCGTTTAATTTCTTTATCATCGTAACCTCCGATTTAATAGTCGCGAATATTCTTTCGATGTTAAGTTATACACTACTAAATATATCATAAAGAATAGCGCTATTGTAATAAACATACTAAAAGTAAATATAGTTTTATGAGAATACGATAATAAATATAACAATTGTTGCGCGATTTTAAATAAAGCTAATACATTAAAAAGAGACATTGCAAGTGGTAAAAAGAATATAATCATCAATTGAATCGCAACACTTTTTTTCTCTTCCTCTTCACTTAACATTGCCATTCGATAACGATTGTTTTGATCGAACACTTCTGTTACTTGCTTATAATAAATCATAATAAACATCAACGTTAAAAACATCATTGATAAAAATAATCCTACAAACAATAACGATCCATAAATAATAAACATACTTTGTTTTACCCATTGTCGACTTTGCGTTTCTATTCCTTCTACCCTCTCAAAGTTACTTGCCAAAGTAAGTTGTTCATCGCTATTAAGGGTACTATCAAAACGAATTGTATAATAACTCCTTCCATACTCTGGAATATGTATCAGTGATTTTGCCAAAAGAGATGCTTGATTGACAACTATATACATACTTTCTTTCATCATTAAGCGCTCATCTGGAATAAAAAAATCATTCAATATTTTCTTTATTTTATATACCTTTCCGTCGATAATTAATTCTCTAAACTTAAATCGATTATTTTCAACAAAAACGATTATCTCATCATCCTTCAATTCAATATTTTCTTTTGAAATACGGTTATAATCAATATGATTCATCATATTAACTAAAATTAACGATTGTTTTGATCCTTCAATATAATCTTCAATAGGATAAAACTGATTATTTTTCATTTCCATAATTACTTCATGCATGGAGTAATTTATAAGCCGTGATTTGTCAAATCCATGAAGCTGTACTTCGTTTTGTAAGTATGCATCCACTTCTTTTGGTGTAACAACATTCAAATCGCCTACGATTTGAAATTGACGAGAATATCGTCGATACAACGATTCATTTAATCCTGAATAAAGTGATGTTGTCATACTGAGCACTAAAACGGTAACGGTACTTAAAATACATATAATGGAGAGACTACTCGCATTATCAATAACCCGATGTCCTAGATTCGGTAAAATAGTAAATGGTAGCGGTCGATAAAACCACGTCGTCTTTTTTTTCATCATCGATATACTATCAGAAATCACAAAGCGAAAAAAACCGTACGTTCCAACAATTAATAACCCGATAACCATTGGAAACACTTTAATCGATAAAAAAGCGTTATTAACAAGTAGAGCCAACCCATATGCCGTACAAAGAATAGTAAACGATATAACACTAAAAATCCATTGGTTCTTTATAGTAAAGCGTTCTTTTTCCTTGCTAAACGATACTTGTATTGTTAAGGCACTATAAGCAATGCAATAAATGATAAAAAATAGTCCAATTGCCTGACAATAAGCTACAAAAGATACGCTATAATCAATGGCAGGATGTAAAAACAGTACTCGACAGAGTATTAGAAAAATCATTCTGCCAAAAACAATACCAAAAGAAATTCCTAGTATTGTCGCAACACTATATATTATCGCTAATTCAATCGCAATCACTTTCATCAATTGAGTTCGCTGAAACCCTAACAATTGAAATAACGTAAATTCTTTGCTTCTTTTTTTCCCAACGAACAACATCGCATAAACATTGAACACCAGAGAAAAAATAAACGTCCAACGCTGACCAAAGCGTAAAAAATCAATAACCATACTGCCACCAAGTAACATGTTTATTGAGGGACAATGAATTAAATTTGTTAGTGACGATAATAAAAATAACGTGATACTACTTAATGAAACAAGCGGTATCATTAAACGATCATTCTTTTTAAGATTATTGATTGCTAAAGCGATGATTTTAGTATTCACGCTGTTCACCATATGGATTCATCATCGTTAAAGCATACGTAATGAGTTGATACAATTGTTCATCCGTATTATTGCCTCGATATAGTTGATGAAATACTTCGCCATCTTTAATAAAAAGAATACGATTCGCCCGACTTGCTGCTTTAATACTATGAGTCACCATCAAGATTGTTTGACCTTGTTCATTAAGTTTTTTAAAATAAGTCAATAATTCATCGGTTGCACGTGAATCTAGCGCTCCTGTTGGCTCATCCGCCAAAATAATTGTCGGTTTATTTATCATGGCTCGACCAATAGCTGTTCTTTGGCGCTGACCACCAGATATTTCATAAGGATAATGATCTAAAAATGGTGTAATGTTTAAACCCTTCGCTACTTCAACAAGACGATTTTCTATGGCACTTTTTTCCCATTTTGATAACACAAGTGGCAAGATGATGTTTTCCTTCACCGTATAATTATCCAACAATTGATACTCTTGAAAAACAAAGCCAATTTCTTGACGACGATACAACGCCTCCGCATGTTCTTTAATTTCTACATAATTAGTGCCATTTAAACTGATTTGTCCACTAGTTGGTCGATCAATTAACGCAATCATATTCAGTAACGTCGTTTTCCCTGAACCAGATTCACCCATAATCGCGACATATTCACCTTTTTCTACTGAAAAAGACACATTACGAAGTGCCTCTGTAACATCCCCTTTAAAACGAGTAGTATATACTTTTTTTAAGTTTTTTACTTCCAATACATTCATAGACGCCTCTTATTCATTAATTATCGTATTTTTACAATCGATTAATACGGTTGTTCCAACGTGCTGTTTGGATGTAATACTTAACGTATGCGATAATTTCGAACAAATCATGTTGCTTAAATAAAGTCCTAATCCGGTTGATTTATGATGGCTTCTACCATTATACCCGGTAAACCCTTTTTCGCCTAATCGCGCTAAATCACTTTGGGCAATACCAATTCCAGTATCTTGAATCAAAATACTTTGGTCACGTGCAATTATCGTTATTTTCCCCTGTTCGGTGTATTTTAAAGCGTTTGATAGACATTGTTCAATAACAAAAGCTAACCATTTTTCATCGCTAATGATAATACAATCGCTTGGTTGATAATTAATCGCGATGTTCTTTCGTATAAATATTTTTGAATATTTACGAATGATACGTCGAATTAATTCATCGCAGTGAATCTCACTAATTAATAAATCGCGGCTTATATCTTCTACACGTAAATATTGTAAAATCATATCAACATACTGTTCAATCTTAAATACTTGTTCTTCAACATCACCTTTATCAATACAATCATTTTCTGACATCAAACAATATAATGAAGCAATTGGTGTTTTAATTTGATGAGCCCATAACGTATAGTAGTCACCCATCTCACTTTTTAAATGATCTAAATCACTTTGAAGCTCTTTTCTATCATCCATTAATTCATCAATAATACGCTGGTATATTTCTTCGTATGGATTGGTATTAATACGTTCAAAATGTCCATCAACTCGATAACGATGACGAACAATCGATAAATCGTCCATTTTTTTACTATGCTTCACAAAGCGAAAAATGATCATCCATAGTAAACAAAAAAGAGCTACTGAATAACTATATAGTACCGTAGCAAATGGTAGTTCATACAATATAAAGATGATATGCGATATCGTTACACTTAACAAAATAAAACCAATGTTTCCACGCTCTACCACATAAAAAGTTCTAAGTTTTTCTTTCATTGAATTGTATAACCAAAACCTTTTTTCGTTTTAATAAAGTCAACCAACCCAAAATCATCCAATTTTTTTCGGATTCGCGCAATATTCACTGTCAATGTATTATCATCGATGTATTCATCGGTTTCCCAAAGTTTTTGCATAATATCCTCGCGGCGAACAATTTTCCCTTGGTTTTCCATCAATAATGATAAAATACGTAACTCATTTTTTGTTAAATCGATTTTACGATTATCAACCATTAACCACGAATTGTGAATATCTAATACAACTCCTTTTACTTCATACACTTCTTTCACATCAACATAATCGTATGTACGACGAATCATCGCTGCTACTTTCGCTAATAAAACACGCATATCAAACGGTTTACACACAAAGTCATCGCCACCCATCGACATGGCCGTGACAATATTCATATTATCGCTTGCACTCGATAAAAAGATAATTGGTACTTTCGATATTTTTCTAATTTCGGTACACCAATGAAATCCATTATAAAATGGCAAAATAATATCCAAAATGATTAAATCTGGATGAACTTGTTTTACTTCTTCCAAAACACAATCAAAGCGTTGAATGCCACAAGCCATATACCCTTGAGCATTTAAACGTTTAATAAGAATATCATTAATGGTCTTTTCATCTTCAACAACCATAATTTTAATCATTGTTTTTCTCCATCAATAACACGATAGCCTCAGCACGTACTCCTTCACCACGCCCAACAAACCCTAGTTTTTCTCCTCTTGTCGCTTTGACATTGATTTGACGTCGATCACAGTGTAAACTAGTCGCAATCACATCTCTCATCGCTTCAATGTAAGGAGCCATTTTAGGCTTTTCAATCATGATTAGCGAATCAATATTTCCTATTTTATAGCCATTGTTACTCATCAATTCATACGTATGTTCTAATAATTTTACTGAAGAAATTCCTTTATACCGCACATCGGTATCGGGGAAATGTTTGCCGATATCACCCAATGCCATTGCACCAATAATTGCTTCAATAATCGCATGCAATAGCGCATCGGCATCGGAATGGCCATCCAACCCTTTTTCATATGGAATTTTAATTCCACCTAATATTAAATCACGATTTTCTACTAATGCGTGAATATCACTTGATTGTCCTATTCTCATATTTCTCCCTCAATTTTTTGTTGATTCAAATAAGCTACGTAACCGTTTAATATATGACACTTTATGGAAATGAGCAAATTGTACCTTTTTAGTCGATAAACGACAGCGAATCTCTTTGGCTTGATCAAGAGGTTCATACTTCATATCATTGCACATGATGGCTCCATGGAAGTTTTCACTTTTAAACGTTAATGTCGTTTTCCCATCGACTAATAATGGTGATGCTAAAGATTGATATTCACGATGGTGAATTCCCGCAATTTCCGTTATTTGTAACAATTCAATACCATCAAAAACAACGGCTCCACCTACAGATCGATTATACGCACTAGAACCTTTTTGGGTACTTACACAAATACCGGTTCCACGATATGTTTCTAGTTTTTCATCATTAATATAAATATCGCACAGTTGTGTTCTTATGATGTTTTCAAAACGCATTTCATTGACAGCGTATCTTTTTTTCTCATCGTTATCCACTTCAATTTCAAGTAATGAAAACGATTCAATCGTATACTCACGATGAATGATATCATCAATAAATTCATCCAATTCGCTTAACGAATATTCAGTAAAAAACCCAAGTGTTCCCGTATGAATACCAATAAAAGCTACCGAAGAAATAGTTTCTAAATAATGATGAACGGCATATAAAAAAGTCCCATCCCCTCCTACAACAATACACAATTCCGGATAAGCCTCATCGATAATCCACTTGGTTTTTATTCGTTCAATTATTTCTTTTGAAATACGCGACGACAATTCATCTGGCCGATGAATAACATTAAACTTTTTCATTACTGCACCTCTATACTATCCATTATAATTGAAAATGAAGGATGAAAGCAATTGTTTTTGCAATCCAACGCTTTTCAACAACTATAATTATTAACAGAAATTTTTTTGTTGTTTAAATTATCAAATGTGTTATTTAAACGTTACATTAACATAACATATTACCTTTTTTTAATCTTTTCTAGTCGCTTTATTTGTAACTTTAACCCGGTTTGCTGTATTATAATAGTAGAAATTGGCACTTAACCATCAACTTGTCAGGGAGGTTTTTTGTGAAATACCCGGGATATTCAGACTTTATTATGAACACAATTATTAAAACACCATCTGGTGAAACTATTCGTGCTGCCCTTCTTGCTCAAGAATTGGCGGTTGAATTTTCTATTGATTTAAAGAAAGCGAATAACATAACAAACATTAATCTAAAGCGTTTATCCGATGCTGGTTTACTACATCGTTTTCAAAAGGGAATTTATTTAAAATCAATCATTCAACAAAACTCTTCAATCGATGATGATTCGATTTTTATTGATATTCTTACACTTAAAGGAGATGACGTAATAGGTTATTTATCAGGAGAAAGTGCGCTGTTTAAATACAATATTACAGCTCAATTACCTAAGAATATTGAAATAACGAGCAATGATTATCGGAAGAAATTACCAATTAATTCAACGATTGTTATCAAGAAACCAGTCATTTTGATTACAGCGGAAAACTATCAGTATTTACAATTGCTCGATATGATTCAGTTCATGATGAAAATTAACCATGATCGAACTACGATTAAAGATACTACCCTAAAAACAATATCTAAAAAGAAATTAAATGCCTTAAAACTGATTTATATTGCTAGGGAGCACTTCTCATTAAAAACACTACTTTTCTTGATTGATTTATTAGCAACCGAATAAAGCATTCAGTTTATGTTGAATGCTTTTTTAATATCTGTTAAACTAACCTTACTTGTGAGGATTTTTTATGAAAAGTTACTTATACGCAATTGCCGCATCCTTTTTCTTTGCTTTCACCTTTGTATTAAATCGTATGGCTAACATCAGTGGTGGCTATTTCTTGTATAGTGCCAGTTTACGGTATCTTTTTATGTTACCGATACTAGCTCTTATCGTATGGAAAAATAATGGTATTAAGGATGTTATTGTAGTCATTAAAAAAAATCCAGTTCAATGGATTCTTTATAGTTTTATTGGTTTCGTTCTCTTTTATTTACCACTCACAATGTCGTCAATTTATGGGCCGTCTTGGTTAGTAGCTTCCGCATGGCAGTTAACAATTCCTGCAGGAATCGCATTAACTCCTCTTTTTAATAAAAAACTGCCACTAAAGAATTTTCTATTTTCCCTACTTATCGTTCTTGGTGTTGCGATAATGCAAATCCCAATGATGAAGCAAGGCAATAGTGCAAACTTAGTTGCCTTCTTTACGTGTATTTTGATTGCGGCTTTTGCCTATCCATATGGCAATCGAAAAATTATGTCATTAACACCTAATTCCATGACAACCATTCAACGTGTCTTTGCGATGACTCTTTGTAGCACTCCATTTTGGATAGCTATATCAATACTAGCTTTTATACAAAAAGGAGCGCCATCTGTCACACAACTATCACAATCACTATTAGTCGCCATCTTTTCTGGAGTGATCGCCACAACCTTATTTTTTAAAGCATGTGACTTAGCTAAAAATGATATGAAACATTTAGCCTTTATCGAAGCAACCCAGTCATTAGAAGTAATCTTTGCTTTATTAGGTGAAATGATCCTATTACAAGATACAACAATTGGCATCTATGGATATGTTGGTATCGCCATTGTTGTTGTAGGAATGATACTTTCTGTAAAAAAATGAAAAAATAATGTAATTTTGTTTCAAACCATGTATAATATTTTCATATTGGAGGAAGTATATATGACAAACAACTTTGAAACAAAATGTGTCCATGGAAGCTATAAAGCTGAAAGTGGTCAACCACAAGTTCTTCCCATCGCACAAAGCACCACATATCGATATTATAATAGTAAAGATGTCGCTGAACTATTTGACTTAGAAAACGGCAATTACATGTATTCTCGTTTAGGAAATCCAACCGTTAATGCCTTAGAAGAGAAAATGGCTTTATTAGAAGGCGGTACGGCAGCCATCTGTACTTCTAGTGGACAAGCTGCAACACTAATGACCATCCTTAATTTAGCAAAACAAGGTGATGTTATTTTAGCTGCAGAAAACATGTATGGTGGAACATACAATTTACTTTCAGTAACTTTAGCAAATTTAGGAATTACTACTATCTTCTTTAATCAAGATTTACCATTAGAAGAAATAATAAAACTTGCTCCTACAACAACAAAAGCGTTGTTTGCGGAAACATTAGGAAATCCAGCCCTTAGTATTTTAGACTTTAAAAAATTTTCCAAAGTTTCTGACGCATTACAAGTTCCTTTTATCGTTGACAACACTCTAGCAACCCCATTCTTATGTCGTCCTATTGAACACGGTGCTCATATCGTCGTTCATTCTTTGACAAAATACGCTGATGGCCACGCTAGTTGTATTGGTGGCTGTATGGTGGAAGCCGGAACATTTGACTGGTGTGCAACAGATAAATACCCAGGAATGAATCAAGGAGATCCTAGTTATCACGGCATGAAATACGTCGATAAATTTAAAACACAAGCCTTTAGCGTTAAAATGCGTGCTCAACAATTACGTGATTTAGGTTGCACAATGGCACCAATGAATGCTTATTTAATTCACCAAGGATTACAAACACTTCATTTAAGAATGGAGCGTCATAGTGAAAACGCCCTTAAATTAGCTTTGTTTTTAAAAGACCATCCACAAGTAGATTGGGTAATTTATCCAGGATTACCTACTGACAAATACTACGATTTAGCACAACAATACATGCCAAAAGGTGCAAGCGGTGTATTATGCTTTGGTGTTAAAGGCGGCAGAAGTGCAGGTGAAGCATTCTTAGGTAAATGTAAACTAACAAGCATTGTTGTCCATGTAGGAGATGTTCGTACATGTTGTTTACATCCAGCAAGTACAACCCACCGCCAATTAAGTGACGAAGCTCAATTAGCCGGAGGAATTCGACCTGAGTTAATCCGTGTATCCGTTGGTATTGAACATATCGATGATATCATCGAAGACTTTAGACAAGCTCTTGAACAATAAAGGAGAACGACATGCCCATCATACTACCCAACGAATTACCAGCTAGTGAACATTTATCAAAAGAAAATGTTTTCGTAATGAATAAAGCTCGTGCAATCAGTCAAGATATTCGTCCATTGAAAATATTGATTGTTAATTTAATGCCGACTAAAATAGCAACGGAAACACAACTTGCGCGTGTACTAGCGAATAGTCCTTTACAGGTAGAATTGACGCTGTTACGAATGGATTCTCACGAAAGTCAAAACACATCTATTGAACATTTATCGATGTTTTATAAAACGTTAAACGAAGTAAAAAATCAACGTTTCGATGGAATGATTTTAACTGGTGCACCAGTAGAAACATTACCCTTTGAAGAAGTTGATTATTGGGACGAATTATGCGAATTGTTAGAATACGCCAACAACAATGTATATAGCCAACTAAATATATGTTGGGGAGCTCAAGCAAGTTTATACTACAACTTTGGTATCGATAAAACACCGTTAGATAAAAAAATGTTCGGTGTATTTGAAGAAACAGTAACCCGTCCATTAAATCCATTAATGCGTGGATTTGACGAAACATTTTACGCTCCACAATCGCGTCATACAACTGTTTTAAAAGAAGATTTATTAAAACAAGAAGAATTACGTATCTTAGCTGAAAATGACGAAGCAGGCGTTCATATCGCTACCACTGAAAATGGACGTTTAATCTATGTTTTTGGTCATCAAGAATACGATAAAGAAACATTAGCCAATGAATATTGGCGAGACGTTAATAAAGGACTTGACATTGATGTACCAAAAAATTACTTTAAAGATGATGATCCAAACAAAGAAATCTTATTTAGATGGCGCGCTCATGCAAGTTTACTCTTCAATAATTGGTTAAATTACTATGTTTACCAAGAAACTCCATATGATTTAGAAAAACTCGAAAAAACAAAAAAATAAAGATATAGCGAAATAGCTATATCTTTTTTCATCACTCTTCTGGTAAATAATCAATTAAACTAGATTTCATTGCCCATGCACACGCTCCACGAGCACCATTGGTTTTATAGTAATGATAAATATCAATGGTAGGATTTAATAACGTAGGAATCACGGTTTTATTGTTGTTAATATATTGTTCCAAACGATCAATAATTACCGCTTGATCAAACAATTCACCATGAATATAAAAATGATTCGCATCGATGATCATCTGTAAATTCGTAATAGCCACAACAATGTAACGAAGCGCTTGATGAACAATTTCCATCACTGCTTCATCAGACAGTAAATATGCATCAATCACTTGTTTAATTGTAATTTCAGACTCACAAGAAACAAGTTGGCGCAAAAAAGTAAAGGATGAGCTACGATACAGTACTTTACATTTTTCAATAATTGCCATTTCGCTGGCATATCCTTGTAAACACCCTTTCTTTCCACAATCGTACAACTCACCTTCAGGCTTCATCACTAAGTGACCAACTTCACCGACTAAATGGTTTTGACTAGCAAACAATTGCCCTTCACGAACATAAGAACAAAACATTCCACTAGCCACATGAAACAACGCATAATTATCGTTATTACAATAACGATCAAAATAACGAATCGCTAAAGAAATACAATGAGCATTGTTTTCCATATACATCGGAATTGAAATACTTTCCTGAATCAATCGTAAGTTAAGTTGCGACCACATTGGATTGTTCGATATAATATAATCCACATCTTCTCGATAATGACCTGGTATTCCAAAGCCAACCGCTTCAATACGATAGTCATGACATTCCTGTAAAAACATCTGTAAATGATAAATATAATAATTGATATCAAATTCTTGTAGAATGATTGTATCATTTAAGGGTAATTTTTTATTTTTTATAATTAAACCGGTGTTATCACACAAACAAAATGATATAAATTTACGAGAAAGCTCTGTTCCAACATAATACGTGTGATGTGATTTTATTCCAAGCAATATTTTCTTTCGTCCGCTACGACTTTCTTCTTCACTCGCAATTCCTAATTCTTCAATAATACCTTCCTCAATAAGTTCAGTTTTGCCGGTGTTATTTTCGTCATTGAAGCAATATCTATTCTAGATATTGGTTGATTCGTTTCTATTATTTTAGGAATCATCGTTGGTTTTGTGTTTCAATGGTTTGTCAATAAAAAAATCGTCATTAAATTACCAGATAGCGTACCTCCTCAGTAGCTAAAAGCTTTAGTGCTTTAATACCAGGTGCAGCAATTATTTTTGGTGCTTTTATCGTGGAAATCATATTATCAAGCATCGGTTTTCCAAACATTCACGATTTACTTAAAGTCGTCTTAGGCGGACCTCTTAGTTATTTAAGTGGAACACTACCTGGAACATTAGTTGCGGTAGGTTTAAACAGTTTATTCTGGTTAGCTGGATTACATGGTGGCAATATTGTTAACTCTATTATTAATCCGTTATGGTTAATGAATACTGACGCTAATCGCGTTGCTTTTCAAGCTGGTCAACAATTACCAAACATTATTACTCTTCCATTCATCGACAACTTTGTCTTTATTGGCGGAGGTAGATCAACCTTAGCACTCGTATTATTAATTGCCTTTAGAAGAAAAAGTGAAGAATCAAAAGTATTAGGTAAAGTATCCCTTGTTCCTGGTATATTCAACATCAATGAACCGGCAATGTTTGGTATTCCAATTGTATTTAACTTAAAAATGTTCATTCCATTCATCATTACACCAATGGTAAATGCGATTGTAACATATTATACAATGTCGTTAGGAATCGTAGCTAAAACAATCGGTGTCAACGTCATGTGGACAATGCCACCAATCATCAGTGGTTATTTAGCAACAGGAAACAAAGTAAGTGGTGCTGTTTTACAACTAGTATTAATTATCATTGACCTAATTATTTATTATCCATTCTTTAAAGCAGTCGATAATGAATGGAAAAAAGGGAATAATTCATCATGTTAAAACGTTTTATTAGCGCTGATGCATCAGATATCCTATCCTTTAGCAAACATGACTTAAAACAAAGCATTAAAGCAAGTGAAGGAAGAATTATTTGTAGTGAAGTAGTCGCATTCCGCGAACCTTACGCAGCCGATATAACTAGTGCTGAAGTTGCGAAAAGCTTTGGTGCAGACATCATCTTACTCAATGGATTCGATGTATTTAATCCGATGATTACGGGTATGGTAAAAAATGTAAGTTTGGACGATCAAGTTCGAGAATTAAAAAACTTAATTGGTCGTCCTATAGGCATTAATCTTGAACCTGTAGACAATAGTTCACAAATGCTTTCCGAAAAAATAAGTATTTCAAATGGAAGACAAGTATCCATAGAAACACTAAAAAAAGCAAACGACTTAGGTGTAAGCTTTATTTGTCTTACCGGAAACCCTGGAACTGGCGTTAGTAATCAGAGAATTATTGAAGCCATCCAACTAGCAAAACAACATTTTAATGGTTTAATTTTCGCTGGTAAAATGCATGCGGCTGGAGTTGATGAAAAAGTATGCAACATCAATGCCATCGAACAATTTATCAATGCCGGTGCTGATGTTATTTTAGTTCCTTCGTATGGTGCGATTCAAGGTGTTAGTAGCGATGATATCAAAGAAGCCGTAATAAAAGCCCATCAAGCAAATGCTTTAGTCATGAGCGCTATAGGAACAAGTCAAGAAACATCCGATGTCGAAACAATTCGTTATATGGCCCTACAAAATAAAATACTAGGCGTTGATATTCAACACATCGGTGACGCTGGTCCTGGTGGCATCGCGTCCATCAACAATATTTTTGCCTTAAGTAAAGCAATTCGTGGCGAACGACACACCGTTTCCATGATTGCTAAATCAATAAAACGATAAAACAAAAACCATGGAAATAAGTATGTCCATGGTTTTTTATTAAAAATGTAACAACTTTCAGAAAAATATTTCTGTTTTTCAAAAAAAAATATT
>CAZTII010000034.1:0-18357 GCA_964613305.1 uncultured Erysipelotrichaceae bacterium | reverse complement strand
ATTGTTTATTATTTCTTCACTATTTACATTCTTGATCATCAATTAGAACTTGAATAAAAGAAAGCTTGACGATTGTCAAGCTTTTTCATTTGGTACGTATTTAATTGTTAGATGACGATCTCTACCAGTTCCTTCTGATTCCGTTTTAATATTACTAAATTCGGTTAAGAATTGATGGATTACTTTTCTTTCATCACTTGGCATTGGATCTAATGTTGCATCAATTTTTGTTCGTTGAACACTTTTCGCAACTCTTCTTACCATCGCTTTTAATTTATTATAACGTTCTTCTTTATAATTATTAATATCTACTAATACGATAAAGTGACGTCTAAATTCATTATTAACGGCAGCTTTTAACACTGTATTAATCGCTTGTAGTGTTTGACCACCACGTCCAATCAATACCGCATTATTTTCACCATTTAACATTACTTTAAATGTGTCATCGGTTTGAATAATCTCAATTTCCATTCCATGGTTGATTTCCATAAAAAAGGTACCAAGATAATTAAAGATAAATTCTTTTACGTCATTTAGACAATATACTTCAGCAGTAACAGATGTTCCGATACCTAAAATTCCTTTTTTTTCTTCGGTAATAAAGTACGTTAAGTCGCTAGGTGTTACACCTTTTTCTTTAGCGGCATTATTGAGAAGATCATCGAGTGTTTTTGCAGTATATTTTTTCATTTCTATTTCCCTTCCTTTTTATCAATTACAGCATATTGAATAATCAGTGTTTTGATAATGTTCGTCACCGAGCTTATAATCCAATATAATGTCATGGCAGTTGGCCAGCTAATTGATATAAAGAGAAGAGGAATCATGGAGTAATACATTACGTTTTGATTCGGATTCTTTTGTTCTACATATTTTTTATGAGCTAATTCAGCTTCTTTTTTAGCTTTTACTTTACTTAAATATTGTGGAAGTAACATTGAGCCAACTTGAGTAATAATCATGACAACAAATAATGCAACATACATGTATTGGCCAGCTTTAATACCATTTAATGGAGTTTGTTCTAAGCTAATTCCTAAAAACGTTCCTTTAGCTACCGCTTCAGCACGTTGAACCGCTTGATAAATCGCAAAGATTACTGGCATTTGAATAAACATTGTTAACATTGTAGATAATGGATTGATGTTGTGTTTTTGATACAACGCCATAATTTCATTATTTTTTGCTAATTGAGAACGTTCGTCTGTTTTTCCTTCATACTTCTTATTGATTTTTTCTTGTTCTGGTTGAATTAACGTCATCTTTTGTTGATCGACGTTTGCTTTCATTGTGAATATAATAGTTAGCATGTTAACACTAAATGTTACCGCAATAATAGCCCAACCAACGGAAACAATCGGTGTTAAATAGTTGATTATTTTAGATAATGGCCATACTAAGATTGCACCAAACCAACTTTCTGTTTTATAAATTTCTTGAAATGTTGTTGCATCGGTAATGAGTTTAATAACTTTTTTTCCTGTTGTTGGATCTACTTCCATTGGTGTTGCACATCCAGTTAATATAAATAGGAAGGCTAGTAGTCCAACTACAAGAATTAACTTCTTGTTTTTCATAAATTTCTCCTTATTTTTCATGCTATCTTATTGTAGCTTTATTTAACAATGTTTCCAAGTGTTTTTTGTTTTCTTCAAAACTTTGTTTCAAAAATGGGCTCCTAATAATTACAATACAATCAGTTGGATGTGTTTCAAAATCTACTAGTTCTTGAATCATCATTCTTAATTGTCGCTTACAACGATTTCTTACAACCGCATTTCCTTGTTTTTTCCCTACCGATAATCCAAATCTTGACCACTCTTCTTTTTTTGGTTGATAATAAACAACGTAAGTACTATTAGCAACTGATCTCTTTTTATGAATAATTTGCTGAAATTCTTCAGCTTTCTTAATACGATATTTTTCTTTCATAAACTTTACAAAAAAAGTCACAACGTGACTTTTTTATGCCGACAAGATCTTTCTACCCTTACTACGACGGCGCGCTAATACTTTGCGACCACCAACAGTTTTCATACGAGCTCTAAAACCATGTACTTTTTGGTGTTTTCTCTTGCTTGGTTGATATGTTCTTTTCATCGAAGCCACCTCCAGTTTTTATACTATAAATAGAACAATTGCTTTAATATCATAACGAACCGAAGGTTAAAAGTCAATAAATAATTAAAAAAGGGTGAATCAAGATAGAATTTTTTTCATTATTTTCGTCTTTTACGCCCTATTTTTAACTATTTAACGAATTTTTCTATTTGTTCTATCGATAATTGATGCTTTGAAAGTAGTTCTTCATATTGACTTTTCATCGATTTTCCTACCTCTATCATCTCTGGTGTACACTTATATGTTGCCCATTCTGTCTCTTCATAATCGCTTGGTTTACTTAACACTTTCAGTGTTCGATAATCAATATAACACTCTTTGACATCTTCTGATAAATAATCTCTGATAACAATATACGACCCACTTTTATCAACAAATAACTCACTATTACGATACTCATCATACAGATAGAGCGATATCATTTCTTTCCATTTCGTATATAATTCATAGTTACTATTGATACCATCATTACCAACTTGTTCTAACAACCTGCTAGTTTCTATATCTTTTTTTATTTGTTCTTTATCAGCTAATAATTTTCTTGCTTCATCAAGTATTCCTTTATTATTTTTATCACTATTACCAAACCATTCATGTAGCGGTTCAATCTTACTTACCTCAAACTTCTTTTCATCAATCCATTCCACCATAATCGATGGATAATCACTTAACTCTATTTTTGTAAAGTGTTGTTCTTTATCATCTTCTTCAGCAATACCAAAAACATAAATTTCTTCTAAGCTATTTGTTTTTTTATAGTGGATATTATTACCATCTTCTTTCAATGTCCCTATTTCATACGTATAAGCACCTAAGCTACTATTACTATTTTTAGTAATCATTTCAATGTTACCATTAACTATTTCATAGACACCGATATCAACAAGTGCTTTCGAATACGAATACGAATAATTTTTTTCATCCGGTTTCTTACTAATTTTACTAATATCAAATTCAAATTGTTCGATTGTTTTGTTTTTAGTCATATACTCATCCGATTGTTTCGTATATTCTTCATCGTATACTCGCCAATAATCATTATAATAATCATCACTAATATTATAAATTGATCGTGCTTTCATCACCTTGTCTTCATGAAAACACAAAAAAGAATGAACAGTCGCATCTTTTCCAGCGTTTGTTTTATCAAAGTATTTAATTGTCTCTAATTCATCTGCACGTACTGAAGAAATCCAACATCCTTCTAATAATGATGTCTTTTTATTTTCTTTTGTAGCCGTTGTACATGATGAACTACAAATCAGTATTGTAACGAGTAATACTTTTCTTAACATATACAAACCTTTCTACTTAATCCAGCACATTATAATATTCTTCAAGCGTTAGTCCACTTTCTTTAATTTTCTTAGCTTCTTCGATTCCTACATAGCGATAATGCCATGGCTCAAACATATATCCTGTGATATGTTCTTTACCTTCATGAAAACGTAAAACAAACCCATAGTTATGCGCATTATCTTTTAACCAAATTCCTTCTTTAGTATCCTTAAAACAATTTTTTAAATAACATTTTCCTAATTCATCACTAATGTCAGCCGCTAATCCAGTTTGATGTTCTGACGTTCCAGGTGCAGCACTATAACGATCTGCCGCTTCTTTTCCATCACGACTAACATAATTGTTATATATTTTTTTCTGATAGTCATACGAACGATATGAACTACCTAATATTAAATTAATACCCTCATCCTTAGCCGCTTTAAACATCACCTCTAGCGCTTCCATTGCTTCCTTTCTTAAGGATAATCCCAATTTATTCACCGCAACATTTTTGGCGCTTACTAGATCACTGGGAACATACGTTTCTGGTAGCGGATGTGTTTTATTAATTATAACTGTCAAATCGTCATAATTTAAGCCAGCTACTGGTTTTTCACTCACAATAGGTTTAGTTGTCTCTACTGGCTTGTCAGTAGGTTTTAATGAAGGTTGTTCACTAGGTTTACTTGTTTCACTAGGCTTGTTTGTTTCTACAATCGCTGTTTTTCCAATATCTGTTCGATGGGAAACATCAACATCAACTGTTTTACTGCCACAACTAAAACATAAAAAAGAAATTAATACTACTATACTTTTTTTCATGATTTCCTGACTTTCTATTAATGAACTTATTATACTCAACTGTGGAAAATTAGTAAACTTACATTTCTGTATTATATAGTAAAATATTTATATTTCTTGAAAATACATCGATTTTCAATTCATTCTATTGAATAGTTCTCCACAGCTTTTCCACACTCCACATTTCGTAGTTTTCCACAATTGTGGAAAACTATGGAATTCTGTAACTTTAATTGAAAACAAGCCTCTTTTTTTTAGTTTTTTATGTGGAAAACCGATGTTAATTCATTTCAATTTTTCCATATTTTTTGAGTTTTCCACAATTCGATTTTTTTACAAACATTTTTATAACTTTGACTATTTTGTTTAAAATGTGGAAAACTTAATCAAAATTCGATAAAAACAAACACTTTATTTCACAATATTGTTTAAATTTTACCATTTTTTAATAGTTTTCCACAGTATAAGTTTTTAACAGTGTTGTTGCTGTACACTTTTTAACCTTTTTATGTTTAAACTTTCCACATTAAAAAGTTGTGGAAAACTGTGGAAAACTGCTGTATTTTCTTTATTCACCTTGTTTTTATCATGTTATTTATTGTGGAAAGCTTATTTGTTGACATTTTTCTTCTTTATTTATCGATTTTGATTAGTTATTATAGATATACACTTAAATGAGGTATTTATGAAAACATCAACACTTATGTTAAAAGAAATATGGAAAAAAACACTTAACTGCGCTCAACAATCGAATAAAATTGATGATGTCGTATTTGAGAATTTTTATATTCATTCAAAACTACATGCGCTAACTGATAGTAAAGCTATTGTTACCGTGCCAAGTTTTATTCATAAATCCATTTTACTTCAAGAATTATCGTTATTAGAAAATTGCTTACAAACTTCCATTGATGCGACTAAAAAAATTCCAATGGATATTGTATTAGAAAGTGATATCGATACCATTGTTGTAGAAAGAAAAGAAATCATTACTGACGCGAACTATTTAAGCCAACCCATTTTAGAAGATCGAACCTTTGAAAATTTTATTGTTGGTAATAGTAATCGTGAAAGTCATTCTGCAGCTTTAGCTTGTGCTTATAATCCAGGTAAATTTTTTAATCCATTATTTATTTACGGTAATTCTGGGTTAGGAAAATCCCATTTATTACAATCAATTGGAAATTATATTTTAGCTGCTGATCCAAGCAAACAAGTATATTATACCGATTCAACTCGTTTTATAGAAAATGTTGCGGAATCCATTAAAAAAAATGAAATTGATAAGTTTAAAAAGTTATTATATAACGTTGATTGTTTATTAATCGATGATATTCAAATGTTAGGTGGCAAAGAAAAGTCACATGAAGTGTTTTTTAATATCTTTAATGAGCTTGTAAATAATAGAAAACAAATATGTATTGTTTCTGATCGATTACCAACTGAAATTAAAGGATTAGAAGATCGTTTAATTAGTCGTTTCTCTTCTGGTTTATCCGTTACTATTGATTCTCCTGAATTTGAAACAGCTGTGGCTATTTTAAAATCTAAGTTAAAAAAATCAGGTTTTGATATTAATTCATTAGATGATGAAATATTATCATTTATTGCATCTAACTTTAGTAAAGACGTCAGACAATTAGAAGGAGCATTAAATAGAGTTTTATTTTATGCGATTCAATTTCAAAGTGATAAGGGTAAAATATCGTTTGAAACTGCGTCTAATGCTTTAAAAAATCAGGCAGTTTCGTATGATAAAACAACACTTACTCCTAAAAAAATAATTAAAATAGTTGCGGATTATTATGGATTAACAAAACAACAACTTATTAGTAAAACAAGAACGAAAAATATTTCTAACGCTCGTCAAATTGCGATGTATTTATGCCGTAAACATTTAGATATTCCTTATTTAAAAATTGGTGAAGAATTTGGTAATCGCGATCACTCTACCGTTATTAGTTCTTGTGATAAAGTTGAAAAATCATTAAAGATAAATTCTTTATATGCTAATGCGATTGACGAATTAGAAAAAATGCTTAAATCCTAAGTTATCCACTAGTTTCCACTTTTAATTAACATCAAATGATGATAAAATTAATGTATATTTAAGGGTTTTAGTGGAGTTTTCCACAATTTCAACACCTTAATAATAATAAATAACTATTATTTATATATAACAACAGGGAGGTTTCATATGAATTTCAAAATTTCAAAACGATTTTTCTCAAGTGCACTTCAAGTGGTTTCTCGAGCAATTACTGCTAATTCACCAGTACCTTCTATGTCTGGTATTAAAATCGATATCTATTTTGATAAAATTATTTTAACTGGTACTAATTCTAATATTTCAATTCAACGTACTATTGTTGCGGATGATGAGAACAATCTACTTGTAAATGAAGAAGGATGTATTGTTTTAGAAGCTAAATACATTTTAGAAATTGTTCGTAAAATTGATTCTGATACTGTTCTTTTTGAAACACTTGATGGTAATTTAATTAAAATTAGTGGTCATTTAGCTCAATATAAATTAAATGCAATTAATTATAGTGAATATCCAGAAATTAGTTTTTCTCATGCAGGACAACAATTTCAAATTGATGCTTCATTATTAGTTAATATTATTAATCAAACAAGCTTTGCTACTAGTGATAAAGAAACTAAACCTGTTTTAACTGGTGTAAATTTTAAATGCAAAGGTAATTTATTAGAGTGTACTGCTACTGATAGTTATCGTTTAGCTCGTAAAGTAGTAACGTTGGACAAAGAATACAATTTTAATATCACGATTCCTTCTAAGAATTTAAATGAAATTGTTAAAAGTATCGATAAAGACTGTACTATTACAATTACAGTATCAGATAAACAAGCTGAATTTTATGTCGATAATACAATTATTCAAACTCGTTTATTAGATGGTAATTATCCTGATACTGAACGTTTAATTCCTACTGAATTCGCATATGAAATGGTAGTTGATAGTCGAGATATATTAAATGCCATTGATCGTACTTTATTTATAAAGAGTGATGGAATTTCTATTGTTCGTTTAAGTGCTTGTGAAAATGATGTTATTTTATCTACTAAATCACAAGAAGTAGGATCTTCTACTGAAAAACTCGATGTTATTTCATATCATGGAGAACCACTTGAAATTAGTTTTAGCGGTAAGTACGTATTTGAAGCAATTAGAACACTCGATTCTTCCGTTGTTACTTTCTCATTTAGTGGTCCAATGCGTCCATTTATCATTAAAAATACTGAAGATACATCTATATTACAACTAGTTTTACCTGTAAGAACGTATTAATAGGCCTAACAAGCCTTTTTTTTATTTTATATATAAGTACTATCAAATTCAAAAAAACGCTTTAAAAGATGTTAAAAGATATAAAAACGTGGTATAATTATTTAGTGAAACGAGGTATTTTTATGGTGAAAATAACAACTGAATTTATTACTCTTACTCAATTTCTTAAAATAAATGATTTTATATCTTCTGGAGGAGAAGCAAAATATTTTCTTCAAGAACAGGAAGTATTTGTTAATCAAGAGAAAGAAGAAAGAAGAGGCCGTAAATTATACGTAAATGATGAAGTTGTTATCAATCAAAAGAAATTTATCATCGAATAATGATTATTACTTCTTGTCGATTACGTAATTTTAGAAATATTGATGATGAGATATTTAAATTACATCCTTTTTTAAATGTAATTATTGGAGAAAATGGACAAGGTAAAACAAATATCTTAGAAGCATTATTCTTATTATCTACAACTCGATCACATCGTGTGAAAGATGAAATTCATTGCATTATGCATCATAAAGATATGGCTAAATGTGAATGTACAGTTTTCGATAATAACAATTTTAACGTTTCAATTGTTATTCATCAAAAAGGAAAATCATTGTTTATTAATCAAAAGAATATACAAAAAAGTAGTGAATTTATTGGTAATTTAAATGTTATTTTATTTTCACCAGATGAATTAACAATATTTAATGCATCACCCAAAGACAGAAGAAAATTAATAGATGTTGAAATTGGGAAAGTATCTTCTTTATATATGAATAAACTGTCACTTTATTTAAAATTATTACGAGATAGGAATGCTCTTTTAAAATTAAATACGATCGATAAAGTAATGGTAGATATTATTACAAATCAAATGATTGATATACAAGCTGATATAATTATTGATAGAATTGCTTTTATTGATGCGGTTAATCAATCAATAAATCATTATTACCAAGTTATCACTAATGATGATAATCTAATTCGATGTTTTCTTAAAACATGTGTCAATTCTACAACGAAAGATGAAATAATAAAAGAATTACGGTTTAACTATGAAAAAACAATAGAAAGAGATTGTTTTTTAAAAATGACTACAATTGGTATTCATCGTGATGATTTATTATTTTATTTTAATGATGAACCGGTAGAAAATATTGCTTCTCAAGGTCAACGTCGCTGTATTATATTGGCTTTTAAAAGAAGTCTTATTGATATTGTTTTTGATAAATCAGGTAATTATCCTGTATTTTTATTAGACGATGTGTTATCAGAGTTGGATGAAGTGAAACAAGGTAATTTTTTAAATAATTTACCATCACATATTCAAACAATTATTACTACTACAGATATAAAACAATGTAGAAATTATTTAGATTTTAATCCATATTTACTTAAAGTAAATAAAGGTAAAATAGAGAGCTATAAGGAGGTAATTAAATGAGTGGTTTTGAACAAAGAGTAGAACATTCTTATGATGATAGTGATATTCAAGTATTAGATGGACTAGAAGCTGTACGTAAACGTCCTGGAATGTATATTGGTACAACATCTTCTCGTGGTTTACATCATCTAATATGGGAAATCGTCGATAACAGTATCGATGAGGCTTTAGCAGGACATGCTAGTGATATCATTGTTACAGTCGATAAAGAAAATGTTGTAACAGTAGAAGATAATGGGCGGGGTATGCCAGTAGGTATCCATGAAAAAACAGGAATTTCTACTGTAGAAACAATTTTTACCGTCCTTCATGCTGGAGGTAAATTTGGTGGTGGGGCGTATAAAGTATCAGGAGGCCTTCATGGTGTAGGTGCTTCGGTTGTAAATGCGCTAAGTGAATGGTTAGAAGTTACAGTATACAATGGAGAAAAAGTATATTATGTAAAATTTCATAATGGGGGAGAAGTTTGTGAACCATTAAAAGAAATTGGAACTTGTGAAAAAGGAAAGCATGGCTCTTCTGTTCGTTTTAAAGCAGATAAGTTAATTTTTACGGAAACACTAGAATATGATCATAATATTATTCGTGATCGTTTACGTCAAATTGCTTTTCTAAATAAAGGTATTCGTTTAATATTTAATGATTTAAGAATTGTGGATGAAAATAAAATTACGGAAGTATTTTATTTTGAAGGTGGTCTTAAACAATATATTGAATATTTAAATAAAACAAAAGCACCAATTCACGATGATATTATTTATTGTGAAGGAGTAGAAGATGGAATATTAATTGAAATTGCAATGCAATACAACGATGGTTATGTTCCTAATATATATACTTTCTGTAATAATATCAATACTCAAGAAGGTGGAACTCATGAAGAAGGTTTTCGATTAGCATTAGGAAGAATTATTAATAATTATGCAAAAGAAAATAATATTTTAAAGAAAGATGAAGAAAATTTACAAGCTGAAGATGTTCGTGAAGGATTAACAGCAATTATTTCGATAAAACATCCAGATCCTCAATATGAAGGACAAACAAAAACTAAATTAGGAAATTCTGAAGTAAGAAAAATTGTATCGAATATTTTCGGAAATCATTTACAACGCTTTTTAATGGAAAATCCATCAACTGCGAAGATAGTCTTAGATAAAGTAACAATTGCTTCTAAAGCCCGTTTGGCAGCTAAAAAAGCCCGTGAATTAACAAGAAGAAAAGGTGCATTAGAAATATCTAGTTTACCTGGTAAATTAGCTGATTGTTCTAGTAAAGATGCGACAATTTCAGAAATCTATATTGTCGAAGGGGATTCAGCCGGAGGAAGTGCTAAACAAGGAAGAGATTCAAAATTCCAAGCAATATTACCACTTCGAGGAAAAATATTAAACGTTGAAAAAGCGCGATTACATCGAATTTTTGATAATAATGAAATTCGTTCTATGATTACCGCTTTTGGTTGTGGTGTTGGTGATGAAGTTGATACATCAAAATTAAGATATCACAAAATTGTTATAATGACCGATGCGGACGTCGATGGTGCTCATATCAGAACATTGTTATTGACATTCTTTTATCGTTATTTAAGACCGGTTATTGAACAAGGTTATATTTATATTGCTCAACCACCACTATACAAAGTACAACGAGGAAATCTTGTTCGTTATGCTTTCTCAGATGAAGAATTGGAAGCAATCAAAGCTGAAATAGGCGATAAAGTAAACATCCAACGATATAAAGGTCTAGGAGAAATGAATCCAGAACAATTATGGGATACGACAATGAATCCTCAAGATCGTACATTAATTAAAGTAAATATTGAAGATGCGATAGAAGCTGATGAAGTGTTTAGTATGTTAATGGGTGATGAAGTAGAACCAAGAAGGAATTTTATCGTTGAAAATGCTCAATTTGTAAAGAATTTGGATATATAGGAGGAATTTATGACAGATATGTACAATTCAGATACATTCAATCATGGAAAAATTAAAACGATTGATGTTTCTAAAGAAATGCGTAATTCATTTCTAGATTATTCAATGTCAGTAATCGTATCGCGTGCATTACCAGATGTCCGTGATGGTTTAAAACCAGTTCATCGTCGTATTTTACATGCGATGAACGATTTAGGAATGCATAGTGACAAACCACATAAAAAATCAGCGCGTATCGTTGGTGAAGTTATCGGTAAATACCATCCACATGGTGATTATGCAGTATATGAAACAATGGTGCGTATGGCACAAGAATTTAGTTATCGTTATCCATTAGTAGATGGACACGGAAATTTTGGTTCCATTGATGGTGATGGGGCTGCAGCGATGCGTTACACTGAAGCTAGAATGTCTAAAATTTCAATGGAGTTATTAAAAGATATTGGCAAGGATACCATTGATTGGGTAGATAACTACGACGGTGAAGAAAAAGAACCAGCAATTTTACCTGCACGTTTTCCCAACTTATTAGTAAATGGTACAACTGGTATTGCGGTTGGTATGGCAACGAATATTCCTCCGCATAATTTAGGGGAAACGATTGATGCGACAATCGCTATTATGGATAATCCAGATATCACAGTATTAGAGTTAATGGAAAATTATTTATATGGACCAGATTTTCCTACAAGTGGTTTAATCTTAGGACGATCAGGAATAAAATCAGCCTATGAAACAGGTAGGGGTAGTATTACAATACGAGCAAAAACATTTATTGATGAAATGAGTAACGGAAAAGGACGTATTACCATTACTGAAATTCCTTACATGGTAAATAAAGCAACTTTAGTAGAAAAGATTGCGAATTTAGTTCGAGATAAATTAATTGAGGGAATTACAGATTTACGCGATGAATCTAACCGTGAAGGAATTAAGATTGTTATTGAATTAAGAAAAGATGTACAAGCAGATATTATTTTAAATCAATTATTTAGAATGACATCGCTACAATCTACCTTTGGTGTTAATACAATTGTTCTAGTAAACAATGAACCACGGCAATTAGGAGTTATCGAAGTACTTAAATTATATGTTGACCACCAAATTGAAGTTACCGTTCGTAGAATTAAATACGAACTACAAAAAGCTCAAGATAGAGCACATATTTTAGAAGGATTACGTATTGCGTTAGATAACTTAGATGCGATATTACACACTATCCGTGATTCTAAAGATGCTGCAGAAGCATTACCACGATTAATGGAAGGATTTGGATTATCTGAAATTCAAGCTAAATCTATCTTAGATATGCAATTTAAACGGTTAACTGGGTTAGAAAGAGCTAAAATTGAAGATGAATACCAAACCTTATTAACAATTATTACCGATTTATTGGATATTCTAGCGAATCACTCCCGTGTTCTTACTATCATTAAAACAGAACTCTTAGAAATTAAGAATAAATACAACGATAAACGTCGTTCTGAAATTGTTGATGGTGGATTTGATATGGAAGATGAAGATTTAATTCCAGTAGAAGATTCTATCATAACTCTAACAACTAACGGATACATTAAACGTGTCGCAAGTGATACGTATCGTGTACAAAATAGAGGTGGAAGAGGAATTAAAGGAATGGCAGTGAATGAAGACGATATCGTCGATATATTCATTCATGCGTCAACCCATGATTTTGTTTGTTTCTTTACAAACTTAGGAAAAGTTTATCGTATCAAAGGGTATAGAATTCCTGCTGCATCTAGAACATCAAAAGGAATTCCAGTAGTTAATTTATTAGAACTCGATAAAAACGAAAAAATTACAACAATTATTTCCTTCAAACCAGATGAAGATCGTTATAAGTACTTATTGTTTACAACAGAAAGTGGACTTGTAAAACGTACACAAGTTGAAGAATTTGAAAGAATTAATCGATCTGGTAAAATAGCGATTACATTAAATGATGATGATGCGTTATTAAGCGTTAGAGCTACTACTGGTGAAGATGAAGTAATTATTGCATGTAATAACGGAAAAGCAGCTCGTTTTAACGAAAATGATATTCCAGTTTATAACCGTACCGCAAAAGGTGTTATCGGTATAAATGTTGACGGAGGAAAAGTAGTTGGTGCCGCAACAAGCAACGAAGGAAGCAATATTCTAGTTATCACTGAAAAAGGATATGGCAAAAAATCACCAATCGACGAATATCGCTTAACATCTAGAAAAGCAAAAGGTGTTAAAACATTAAATGTAACGGATAAAAACGGACCACTCGTAGCGATGAAAGCTGTTAATGGTGATGAAGATTGTATGATTACAACAGATGATGGTATCTTTATTCGTATTAATTTAGATCAAGTACCTACAGTCGGAAGAAATGCAATCGGTGTTAAGGTAATTAACACCGCAGAAAACTCTAAAGTTTCAAGTGTAGCGATTGTAGATAAAATGATGGATGAAGAAGATTCAACTAGTTCAGAAGAAAATAGTGATTAAAAGCGGGATACCGCTTTTAATTTACCTTTAATAGAGGAATATTGACAAATTGACAACTTAGTGGTTAAATTGTCTTATAAGCGATGAAGAGGATAAGTAACTAGTTTTTACTTGTAGAGAGATAACGGTTGGTGCAAGTTATTAGGATAAACTATTGAAATCTACCTTTGAGCAAGCTAAAAGCTTCGGTTGTACCGTTATAACTTAGAGTGGTTATGTTTCACGTGAAACATTGACAAATAAGGTGGCAACGCGATTTATCGCCCTTATATGTCATTTTTTTATTTAAGGAGAGAAAAAGATGATAGACATTAAATTAATTCGAGAAAATCCAGAAGTAGTAAAAGAAAACATTCGCAAGAAATTTCAAGATAACAAACTTGAACTTGTCGACCAAGTTGTCGTACTAGATAAACAATTTCGCGAATGTAAAACAAAAGCGGACGATTTAAGAAGTCAACGTAATTCGTTATCAAAAGAAATTGGTAATCTGATGAAGCAAGGCTTAAAAGAAGAAGCAGAATTAACGAAATCAAAAGTAAATGATATCGCTAAAGAAATTATCGATTTGGAAGAAAAAGAAAAAGAACTATCAGAACAAGTTAAAAACATTATGATGGTAATACCAAACATTATCGATGATTCTGTTCCTTTAGGAAAAGATGACAGTGAAAACGTTGAAGTTGAACGATTTGGTGAACCTGTTGTTCCTGATTTTGAAATTCCATACCATGTAGATATTATGGAAAAACTCAAGGGAATTGATTTAGATAGTGCAAGAAAAACAAGTGGTAATGGATTCTACTATTTAATGGGTGATGTAGCACGCTTACAATCGGCAATATTATCGTATGCGCGTGATTTTATGATTGATCGTGGTTTCACTTATTGCATTCCACCATTTATGATTCGAAGCGAAGTTGTAACCGGAGTTATGAGTTTTTCAGAAATGGAAAATATGATGTATAAAATAGAAGGTGAAGATCTATACCTAATCGGAACTTCTGAACATTCAATGATTGGTAAGTTTATTGATACCATTATTGATGAAAAAGATCTTCCTCAAGCATTAACAAGCTACTCACCATGTTTTAGAAAAGAAGTTGGGGCACATGGAATTGAAGAAAGAGGTGTATACCGAATCCATCAATTTGAAAAACAAGAAATGATTATCGTATGTAAACCAGAAGATAGTAAACAATGGTATGATGAATTATGGAAAAATAGCGTTGATTTCTTCAGAACGCTCGATATTCCGGTTAGAACACTTGAATGTTGTTCAGGTGATTTAGCGGATTTAAAGGTGAAGAGTTGTGATGTGGAAGCTTGGTCACCTAGACAAAAGAAATACTTTGAAGTTGGAAGTTGTTCAAACTTAGGCGAAGCGCAAGCTAGACGTTTAGGAATACGCGTTAATGGTAAAGATGGTAAATGCTTTGCCCATACTTTGAATAATACTGTTGTAGCTCCGCCAAGAATGTTAATTGCATTCCTTGAAAATAATTTAAACGAAGATGGTTCAGTTAATATTCCACAAGCATTACAAATGTATATGGGTGGTAAAACTAAAATTTCAGTATAATGTTTCACGTGAAACAATTAAAGTTCTCTAAATCAAATCAGAGAACTTTTTTCTAATATAGACTAGGAGAAAAAAAAGTGACATCGACTACACTGAAAGTTATTGCTTTATTATTAATGTTTTTAGATCATATTGGTACATTTATTCCAGGAGCTCCGATATGGTTTAAATGGATAGGAAGAATATCGGCACCACTGTTTATTTTTACAATGGTATGGGGGTTGCATTATACAAGAGATAGAAAAAAATATTTAAAAAATATGTATTTATGGGGAGTAGGTATGTCGATTGGTGATGTAATAGTTTCAACGTTACTTCCAAATGCCCATTCAATACCCAGTAACAATATATTCGTAACGTTGTTTTTAATAGGTTGTATTAGTACAGCCATTGAATTAATCAAAAACAAAAAACGAAAAGAAGGTTGGTTGTTACTAAGTGGTCTAGTTGTTGTTCAAATAATTGGGTTTGTATTGATTGATCTTGTACAAAAAATGATGCCAACAATTCCTACAATGTACTTTGTTGTGGTAGCACTATTACCAAATATAATTCATTGTGAGTAAATGTTTGTTGTTATAATAGTTGGAGTAGCGTTATATTTTGCTAAACAACTAAAACCAATGTATTTTTCTTTGGTATATACAATAGTTTCAATCATGATGTTTATATCCCAAGAAGTTACTTTTTCGTTCGATGGCTTATTGAATCAGAACTATCAATGGATGATGATCGCAGCATTACCGTTGATGTTGTATTATAACGGTAAAAAAGGTAAAAATTTAAAATGGTTGTTTTATATATTTTATCCAACCCATATTTATTTGTTGTGTTGGCTTAATACATTCATTCAATTAAAATAACATACGAAAAGTTCTTCTTTCTAATGGTTGGAAAGATGAACTTTTTAATTAGTGTACAAATAAAAAAACAGAATGAAATTTACTTGTTAAATTATCAATAAAATATAACAACTTATAACAATAGTATCATTTTTAGTAATTGAAATGGTTAAAAATATGTGATAGTATTTGTAATAATTAAAAAGGTGATTATTATGAAGAAAACATTGTACAATATTGTAACAACTTCCAAGAGGGCGGCACTAATTGTAATAGTTATAGTGATTTCAATTTTTCTATTGTATTCTTCTTATGTATACAAAAACTTAAATATAGAAGTAATTACATTATTAAAAGAATCTACAAATAAAACTGCGGCGATATTGGAAAATAAAATTAATAGCCATCAACATAGTGTTCAAGACTTAGCATTAAGTATTTCTGATGAAAATGTTATGTCAGATAAAAATATTCAATTATTGAAAAAAATTATAGAAAATTATAACTATTTAAGAATGGGTGTTGTTGATAAAAATTTAAAAGCTGTTACTACTGATGGTAAAATAGTTCAATTAACAGAGAGTGAATACCTTAATAAAGCATTTAATGGCAGTGTGTCTGTTTCAGAACAAATATTTGACGTTGTTGATGGTAATCCAATCATAGTGTATGCAGCACCAGTATTTACTAGTGATTATTCGTCGGTTCAAGCGATATTGTTCGCAACCTTTTCAATTAGTGAATATCATGATACATTAAGTTCTCATGTTTTTGATTCTCAAGGTTGTTCGTATATACTTAAAAATAACGGTGCAATTATTACATCTAACTGTTATTTGATGTCACCAGAAAGTTCAAATAATTTGTTTCATTATATTAAAAAAATACATGGTGATAATGCAAATGATATTAAATGTATGGAGAACAAAATAATTAAGGGAAACGAAGGATACATTAAGGTAAAAGATAAAATTAGTAGTTCTAGTTTTGTAGAAAAATATTATTATTTTACGCCACTTGGATTTAATGATTGGGTATATGTAACGAGTGTTCCTGTCACTATTTTACACAAAGAAATGACGTTAACATTATTGTCAACATTAATTCTAGCGTGCATCATCATTGTCATTACTATTTCAATTTTATCAATCTTATTAAACAATCAAAAGAAGTCAAAAGTAGCATTAGAAGATATGATTTATAAAAATAAAATAACTGGTAATTTGTCGTATGAAAAGTTTAAGATGGAAGCTATTCAATTACTGCGAAAAAAAGAATATAACTACGCATTAGTTGTGATTGATATTGAAAAATTTAAATACATCAACGATATGTTTGGTTATACAGAAGGGGATAATTTAATTCGTTTTATTGATTCGGTTCTATTGAATAATTGTCATAAAAACGAATTGACATCTCATATTCTAGGTGATGATTTCATTATGTTATTGCGAACAACGGATCGTGAATCATTATGTAGGCGTCTTGAAAAAACTAATGAAGAAATAGAACAATATGTACGCCCTAAAAATAGATACTATAAGATTTCGCTCTTGATGGGTGTTTATGAAATATTAAATGGTGAGTATGATATTGATGCGATGAGAGATCGTGCGGAAATACCATTAAACAACCTAAAAAATAACAAAATTGCTTTATACCTATTTTATGATGAAGAAATGAGAAAGAAAATAGTGTTTGAGCGTGAATTAGAAAATCGTATGCAAGAAGCGCTGGAAATAAATGAATTTATCGTATACTATCAACCAAAATATTCAACGAGTGACGGAAGTTTATGTGGTGGCGAAGCTCTTATACGTTGGATACAAAAAGATGGAAAGATATTACCTCCAGCTATCTTTATTCCTTTGTTTGAGGAAAATGGATTTATTGTACAACTTGATAAATTTGTGTTTGAACAAATTTGCAGAGATGTAACACAATGGAAAGAAAAGGGTTATCAAGTGGTTCCTATTTCTTGTAATATATCACGTAAAAGTGTTGTTGTAGATAATTTGGTAGAAGAATACGAAGCAATCATTCAACGATATGATGTAGATACTTCGTTAGTGGCTATAGAACTTATTGAATCGGCCTTTATTGAAAATGATTTTGTCATAAGAGAATTTGTCGAAAAATTTAATGAAAAAAACATAAAAATTATTATGGATGATTTTGGTGTTGGTTTCTCTTCCATCGGATTAATAAAAGAAATCGATATTGCAGCACTAAAGATTGATCGATCGTTTGTATTGGATATCAATGAGAATTATAAAAGTAAATTGATTGTAGAAGCAATTATTAAATTAATGAAACGATTGAATATAAAAGTGAATGCTGAAGGTATTGAAACATTAGAACAAGCAGAAAGTTTAACTCAATTAGGCTGTGATGAAATTCAAGGATACTATTATGATAAACCACTTACTAAAGAAGATTTTGAAAAAAGGATGATATCAAAAGCTAAAAAACAATCATGATACCAACCAGTTTTTTATAGTCATTACGCATGAATCATAAAAAGCAGTAAAAACGGGCTAAATTTTGTTGTT
>CAZTII010000033.1:0-18513 GCA_964613305.1 uncultured Erysipelotrichaceae bacterium | reverse complement strand
TCTCTACAGTTAGTTATACCATTAAACAACTCTAAAAGTCCAATCATTGGTATTGGATGTTGTTATTTATCGTAAAATCTCGTATACTAAAAGTTAAAAGAGGCGTAATTATGAAGAAAAAAAATGAATGGAAAAATCTATTTAATTTATTAAAAAAAGCAAAATTACCATATGGTTGGATTATCTTTGCTTTTTTGCTACCAATGGCATCCAGTATTATCAATATTATCTTTCCCCAATACATTCAACAGTTAATGGAAGGAAATATGAGCGATGAAGTTGTTTTAGGAGCTACTGTTTTAATGTTAATTTATGTTATTTTCGGTGGTTTAACATTATTTGTCTTTAATATTACAATCGCGAAAACGGATGTAAAAAGAAAACGGATGTAAAAATTAGAAAGCTTGTTTACGATAAACTATTAAAATTACCAGTTCAATATTATGACAAAAACTTATCTGGAACTTTAATTTCACGTACTACATCCGACTCTTCGTTATTAAGTGTTTTTATTGTTAATTGTACCAATCAACTCGTTTCAATGATTAGTTTAATCAGTATGATCATCATCGTTGGTAACAACGATATGCGTTTAGCTTTCGCTTTACTACTCTTTATTCCTTTATCAATGATTGTTTATGGAATTCTAGGAAAATTAAACTTTAAAGCAAATGTACTTTTAACAAGTAAAACCGCAACCTTAACTCAATTCTTATCAGAGTTAATTAATAGCCTTCCGCTGATTAAAATATTTAACGCTCAACAAAAAGAAGAAAAACGTGGTGAAGAAGCAATTCGACAATTGTTTCTTGCGGAGGTAAAAGCTAAAATATTAACTGGTTTAGGTATTCCTGTTTATGGTATTTTAGAACTCGCTAGTAGTATCGTTATTATTGGTTTAGGATTATCCTTTGTAAAAGATGGTAGCTTACAATTAAGCCAATGGGTTGCCTTTTATATGTACGCTAATCAATTAATTCAAAACCTTAATTCACAAGGTTCTTTCTGGCAAAATCTAAAAGCGGCACAAGGAGCTACATCGCGTATCGCAAGTATCGTTGATGAAGAGGAAGAAAAAGATGGTACAGTGATGATTTCATCGATCACATCCATTGAATTAAACAATGTTGAATTTGGTTATAATGAAGATTTAGTTTTAAAAAATGTATCTATGAAACTAACATCTCCTTCTTTAGTAATTATCAATGGGAATAGTGGTAGTGGAAAATCAACCATTTTCCATTTAATTGAAAAATTTTATCCAATAACTAATGGTTCCCTTCTCATTAACAACATCAACATCAATGATATCAATAACCAATCATTACGTGAAAAAATAAGTTATTTAACCCAGGAAACATTAATTAATTCTGGAACTATTAAAGAAAATTTATTGTATGGCAATAAAAAAGAAATTACCGATGAACAATGTAAAGAAGCTCTAAAAAATTGTTGTTTAGACTATTTGACGAATGAATTAAATACCGATATCGGTCAATTAGGAAATAAATTATCAGGTGGTCAAAAACAATTGCTTGCAATTGCGAAAGAATCATTAAAAGATAGTACTGTCCTTTTAGTAGATGAAGCCATAAGTAATCTAGATCCTCTTTCCACTAAAGCAATCATTCAATCACTACTTCAACTTTCAAAAACAAAAATCGTTGTCGTGGTTGATCACAATATGTTGTTTAATGACGTTGCGGATACGATATACACTCTTAAAGATGGAGAAATTTTATGAAAAAAAGTAATGTTTACCTAGCGTTTAAACGCTTATATAAAGATAATAAACTACCTTGGCTAGCCTTTATCGTTTCCCTTATTACTACAGTAGCTATTACTTTTATTAAACTACAACTACCAATGTTTGCGCAACAAATTATGCAAGGCGTTATTTTTGAAAAAAATATTGTCACCAATTATATTTTACTCACAGCACTCATTAGTGTTTTAACCTTAATTGAAATTATTTTTAAAGCTAAAATGGATGGAAGTATCGTACAAATAGTACGTAATAAAATATGGCGTAAAATCATGAATGTACCACTACAACACTATGATGAAGAAAAGCCTTCTACATTAATTAGTAGAATAAGTAGTGACACAACTCAAAGTGGTGTTCCTTTTGAACAATCCATTATTATTATTGATTCTCTTTTTTCTTTAATTGGTTCACTAGCAATGATGTATTCGATGAGTAAAGAATTAACATTAACCCTATTACCTTTAATTCCTTGGATGATCTTTGTTTCCTATATTCTTGGTAAATTACAATACAAAGCCAATTACAACGTTAAAAAGAAATTTTCCAGTTTCACTAGTCAAATGAGTGAAAGACTAATGAACATACGTTTAATTAAAGCATCATCCACTCAACAAGAAGAGAAAGAACACGGTTTTAACGTCATTGACGATCAATATAAAGCAATTGTATATCAAGGTATTATTAGTTCCTTAGAAGGCCCTTTAATGATGACAGTCGATGCTTTAGTACGCATCATCGTCTTATTATTTGGTGCAAAAATGGTATTAAGCAAAGGTTTAATGGATGTATCTGGCATTATGGCCTTTTATATGTATACGCAAATGCTCATTCCTGCCCTTATTCCTTTGATGCAAGCATACAACACGCTTAAAATAGCACATGGTGCTATTGATAAAATCAGTGAATTAACAATATTAGACGAAGAACAACTTCACCTTAACAAGGAAGTTGTTGTCGATGATATTGTATTGAATGATGTCAGCTTTAGTTATAGCGATAAAAAAATAATCGACAATATTTCGCTACATTTTGAAAAAAATAAACAAACAGCACTTGTTGGTTTAAGCGGTTCTGGAAAAACAACAATTTTAAAATTATTGTTAGGATTATATACCCCACAAGAAGGTCAAATAACGATTGGTGACATCAATTTATCTGAATGTAATTTATATTCTTATCGTCAAAATATAAGTTATGTCAGTCAAAATGCCCATTTATTATCAGGCACAATTTTAGAAAACATTACTTATGGAATCAGTAAAGAAGTTAGTATGGATGAAATAATTAAAGCATGTAAAGTAGCGGATTGTTATGACTTTATTATGGCGCTACCACAACAATTTAACACTCAAGTTGGTGAATATGGTCGATTATTATCAGGTGGTCAAAGACAAAGAATATCGATTGCTCGTGCTTTTATAAAAAATAGCGATATTATTTTATTAGATGAAGCAATGTGTAATTTAGATTGTAATAGTAAAATTATTATTAATAAAGCTCTTGATCAATTAAAACACAATAAAACGGTGATTATTATTTCTCATCAATTAGAAACCATTCAAGATGTCGATCGTATTTATATGCTCCATAACGGTAAAATACATGGTCAAGGTACACATGATGAATTAAGTAAAAACAATGAATTATATGGACAATTTTGTCAGCCATTGAGGGAAAATTTATGTTAGAATTCAATGTTGAAAATTATGAAACTCTCATTCGTGAAGGAGTTACTATTCTTGATTATTATGGAGATACGTGTTTACCTTGTAAAATGTTGGACTTGTTTATAAAAAAAATTCCAAAAGACTATCCACAAGTTAAAATAATTAAGGTAAATGTTGATAAACATTCAGAATTTGTTCAAAGTCGAAATATTTTAGGAATTCCAGTTCTTGAATTCTATTGTAATGGTCAATTAATTGTCACTGAAGTTGGCTTAGTTGGTTATAATACCATTAAAAAAGCAATTGAGGCGTGTATCAATGGTACCATTTAATATCATGCAAATTCTCTTTCCACTATTCTTTACTATCAGTTTCTCCATTATTGTATTGACTCTTATTAAATCATTATTTCAATGGAATAAAAACAATCATTCTCCCCAATTAAGTGTAGAAGCTGTGATTGTATCTAAAAGAATACTAACTCGTACAATGCAAAGCCACTCATCCTCGACAACCTACTACATCACTTGTGAAGTCGAAAGTGGTGATCGCATGGAATTTGTTGTGGATGGTATGGAATATGGTCTTTTAGCGGAAAAAGATAAAGGAAAACTTACTTTTCAAGGAACACGATTTCTATCATTTGAACGCTATAAATAAAGGATGCCTTAAGCATCCTTTATTGTTTGTTGTAACTCTTTTACTTCATTAACACACTCAGTCCATAATGTTTCAATCGTTTCTACTTCATTACTTCTAAGTTTAATGACAATTTGTACTAACAACTCATAAATAGTACCAAGGCCTATTGTTGCCGCAACCCCTTTTAGTGCATGAGAACTACTAATCATTCCAGCTATATTGTTTTCTTTCATTGCTTGATTAAATTCATTAAAATGATTGTCATTTAAAAAATCAATAACGCATTCTCTATAAAATTGTTCATCATCAAAAAAACGTCGTTTAATATCTTCCGCATCGCGTATAAATTTTTCAATTTTTTTTAGTAATTCATCGATCATACTCTATACCCTCACAACGCTTATAAAACCGTTCAAAGTCTTCTACTGGAATTGGTTCTTTGATTAGATATCCTTGCATGTTTTCACATCCTAATGATACTAAATAATCGGCTTGTTCTACTTTTTCAATTCCTTCCGCAATAACAAGTAAATCTAAATTTTTAATGAGTTCAATAATACTTCCAAGTATTTTCCAACGTCTCTCTCTTGCATCATCTCCCATTAAAAATCTCATATCAATTTTTATAACATCGACTGGCATATCCGATAAAATGTTTAATGAAGAATAACCACTGCCAAAATCATCCATTTCAATTTTGAAACCATGTTCTTGTAGTTTAATAATACCAATAAACAATTGTTCCACATTCCCCATAAAATAACTTTCGGTAACCTCAAAACGTATAAATTTAGGGTTTAAACCATACTTATCAATTGTTTCTATAATTTGTTGAATAAAACGTGCATCATATAAACTTAATCGAGATAAATTGACTGAAATATGAAAATTATCACAATCTTTTAAATCCCATCGTTTTAATAATTTACAAACCTTATTAAATACATACAAATCTAATTTAGAAATAAACCCATTTCGCTCAAAAATAGGAATAAATGACATCGGTGTTAATAATCCTTTGATTGGATGAATCCAACGCACTAATGCTTCTGATCCAATTAATTTCTTTGTCACATAATTAATTTGTGGCTGTAGGTAAATTTCAAACTCTTCTGATTCTAAGGCTTTTTTCATACCCGCTACAATTTCTTGTTCTTTTAAAATAACATCATACATCGATGTTGCATAATACGCATCAACCATTCCATAAATGCCTTTACAACTATTTTTCGCTAACATGGCCCTATCCATCATAACACCGATGGATAACGTTGTATCATCGATAATATAGCGACCAGTTCGCGAAATTAGTTCAATTGGAATTGGTGATTTGGCCATTAATCTCTCGTTCGCTTCTTTCATAAAACTAATAAAATTGGTGTCGTATTTACAAAAATAAGCAAAAATATCCGCATAAATACGACAACAAATACCATCAATCTTATTTATTTCTGCATTTAAATTATTCGCTAAATATTTTAAAAAGGAATTACCTGCATCATAACCAAACAAACTATTCACTAATTTAAAATTATCAACGTCCATTACATTCATGACATATTGAAACGAATGAGCATTTTTTAATACCTGTTGTACATTTCTAGAAAAAGCATCTTTGTTTAATAATCCTGTGACTGTATCGTGTTCCGCTAAATCGCGAAGTGCTTTTTCATGGCGTATTTCTTTATCTTTTAATGTTTTTAACATTAAATTATCGTAACGCAAACGTTCATTTTCTTGATTTAATAATGCACTTTTAACGCGAATAGAAATGATTTCTGGTTCTACTGGTCGCGATACAAACTCACTTGCGCCAAGTTTAATCGCTTCTAGTAAATATTTATGTTCATCTTCATTACTTACGACAATAATCGATAGAAATATTAATTCATTATTTTTTTGTCGTCTTTTTATTTCTCTTAATACGTCCATTCCATCCATTACTGGCATATTTAAATCAAGCAACATTACTGAAACTTCATTTTTATATTCCACTAATAAATCAAGTGCCTCTACACCATTACGTGCTTCAATAATTGTATAGTCTTCTTGAAAAATACGAGTTAACATTTTTCTATTAACATTCATATCATCTACAATTAACATTACTTCGGTAGCCATAAAACTCCCCCTTTAAATAGTATTCTTATTGACCTATTTTTATATTTAAGCGACTTAACTTTGCAATAATCGTTTCAAAATTAATTGGTTTAGCAATATGGGCGTTCATACCATGCAACATACATTTTTGAATGTCTTCGACAAAAGCATTCGCTGTCATCGCTACAATTGGTATTGTTTGTGCTCGTGGATGTGCGTATTTTCTAATCGCCACCGTTGCTTCATATCCATCCATTACTGGCATCTGAATATCCATGAAAATTAGTGTAAATTCATTATCGGTACTTTGCTTAAAACGTTGTAATGCTTGTAAACCATTTTCTACATGAGTAACTGTAGCACCACCATTTTCTAATAAACGCTTTGCCACTTTAGCGTTAATGGGATGATCTTCAACAAGTAAAATATTAAATCCTTTTATATAGTTTACATCAATATCCGTCTGTTCAATATCATCAATTTTCTTCACGTATTTTTCTGCGGAAGTAATTTGTAGTGGTAATACTATCGTAAAAGAACTTCCAACATTGACTTCACTTTGAACACTTAATGTTCCATTAGCGGTATCAACAATGTGTTTTACAATAGATAAGCCTAAACCAGTACCTTCAATCTTTGTATTTCTTCCTTCAAATTTTCTAAAGAAAGGTTCAAACAATCGCTTTTGAACTTCTTCTTCCATGCCAATTCCGGTATCTGTAATAATGAATTGGATGTTGTTGATTGTTGGATCATTAGAAGACAATTCATTAACTTCTAATGTCACTTTATCACCTTTAGGGGTAAATTTACAGGCATTGTTTAAAATATTTATTAAAATTCTTTTAAGACGTAATGAGTTAAATAAAACATGTGGATTTTTAATAACGCCAACTTTTATTTCAAAATTCAATCCATGTTTTACAAACGAATGGCTCATTATCGATGAAATATAATCGATTTCGGTTCTAATATCAATGGATTCTAAAGAATAGGCAATATTTCCGCTTTCAATTTTACTCATATCCAACACATCATTTATTAGATTCAATAAATGATTTGCAGAAGCTTCAATCGTGTCTAAATCAGCTAATAACACATCGCGTTGCTCAATATCTTTTTTAGCCAATGCCACCATACCAATAATCGCATTCATCGGTGTACGAATATCATGCGACATATTCGATAAAAACTCCGACTTTGCTTTTGTCGCCGCATTAGTAAATTCCATCTTCTGGGCCAATTGTATGTTTTGTGCTTCCATTTCTTTACGATTGGTTAAATCTAAAGCTGCGCTCATAATCGCTTCTTTACCATCAACCATAATTTTATTTAAACGAATGTTGCAGTAAAATTCACTTCCATCTTGTCGTTTATTTTTCCATTCAAATTCAACATATTCCTCAGTCTTCACTCGTTCCATATACTGCTTAGCCGAAACAACATCATATGGTTTTTCACACCAAGGATCAAGTGTTGCTAATTGTGAAAAAGAAGTTAATCCCAACATCTTTAATGCTTCCATATTCGCATCAATCATTTTACCAGTGTCATAGTCATGAATGATAATAGAAATTGGTGCATTGTCATACATATTTCGATATTGTATTTCACTTAGTTCAATTTTATTAGTTAATTGTAAATCATGTTCAATAATTTCTGTTACATCTAAATGTGCACCAATAAGCCAAGCTGGTTTTCCTTGTTCATCGAGTGAAAATACTTTTCCTCTAGAGCGTACCCAAATCAAATGCCCTTCTTTATGATACATACGATAAACAATATCATATTTTTCTAAAGCTCCCGAAAGAAGTAGTTTCATCGTTCCTTTAGGAATTAATTTATCTTCATGATACACAAAAGAAGACCATTTTTCTGAATTCACTGGTTCGACTTCACTTTTTGTATAACCAAATAAATTAGCCCAATTTTCATCAACGAATATCTCACCTGTTTTTAAATTCCATCGGTAAGCTCCTGCTTTAATAATATTATTCATTATCATTTTTAAATCATCGTATTGCTTTTGTAACTGCATCGTCTTTTCCATAAAAACTCCATTCTTATTACAATATAAAATTTAATATTGAAACAAATATATTACAACTATGTTCTTATAATAGCATATGTTTTTATTGAAGTAAATTACTTTAAATGATAATTAATCCGTTAAATATATGTAATTTATTATAATAAGTTATTTAAAATAAATAATTGATGTTATATAAAACAACATAATTACATCATGTATTTTTTTAAAAAAATAATATAAAAATACCATCGATACATTCTTACATGTATCGATGGTATCACTTTATTTTCTATCTTGTTTTGCTAAATTTACTTGTTCAATAAATTGTTTTGCTCTCTCTGGATTAATTGGATTTTTCATATCGCCATCTTTAATCCATGTTGCGACAGAAACTCCATCATAATAATTCATCAATTCACGAATATTAGATCCATTGGCACCACCACCCAATAATACTGGAGTATTTGGTACTCGTTTTTTGATTTCTTGAATGATAGCAATGCTTTCTTCCACAGTTTTTCCCGATACGAATAATCCATCCGCAAAGGCTTCATTGACTGCCTCCCATGCTGCATCACCAAATGATTTTCTTCCGATTGCTACACCATGAACTTCATAAATATCAGCGTATACCGGAATTTTACTGTTTAATTTTTTTCTTAATTCGCAAATTTCAACACATTGCGCTTGAAGAATACCAGCACTTGTTACTTCAGCTCCTGTGTATAAATGCTCAACGCGAACAAAATCGGCTTTCATTGCTTCCGCAACAGCTAAGGCTGCAAGTCCATCCCAATTAATTAATACACCAATAATTAATGATGGATAGCGATTTCTTATCTCTGTACCTAATCGTGTCATAAACGCAATTGTTTCAATATTTGCGACTTGTTTGATTGGCATATCATTCATGTTTTGAATAATAATTCCATCAAACCCATTATCAATGACCATTTGAACTTCTTTTAATGATCGTTCAATGATTTCATCAACACCCATTCCTTGATTTCGATAACTGCCTGGAAATGGTTCTGGTTGAATCATAGAAAATATAGTGCAATTTGGTTTAAATACCATTATTTTACCCTCTTATTTCTTTTAAATATTCCATACTAATAGTAAACATTGATACAGCTGGAATAACACCTTTTTCCGTAATGTATGCGTGGATATGATTAGCTGGAACTCCAATTAATTCTGGTGTAACAAAATTAATACCATCAGTATTTTCTAAAGCTTGACCTAGTTTGTGTTTTACATCATTATAGACAATTGTTTTTTTACCACCATATAATGGTCGATTATCAACTTTAATTAACGGTGTTAAAAAATAGAGTGGAATATTGTATGTGTGGCAAACTAAGCCAACAATGTCTGAACCTGTTGTATTAAATCCTGTTCCATCAGGATAGAATGTTTCTGCACCCATGAGTGCTACATCACATTGTTTCAAAAAATACATGATTGATGCATCTGGTAAAAAGGTGATTTTATGTTTTTTTGCTTGGCAACACTTAACAAATGGTTTACCACCATCGATAATACGACTTTCAGCTATATAAACTTCGGTGTTTTCTTCTAATGTTTCTAATATTCTTTCTACTGTACTAGAATAATCATACACAAACACTTTCTTTTTATCTTTTAACGCTTCTTTTCCATATTCAATGATTTTATCCACTGATTGTTTACTAATGCGTTGATAAGCATTTTTTTGTTCAATTATTTTTTTACCTACATCAACAGCATCACCATCATAACTTTTCATGTTTAACGTCATAATAGCTATAGCATTAGTAATTGCTTGGCTCGCTTGCCCTCGAGTAGCATTGAAAAAGGTAGTCACTGTATCAATTCTATGAAGCATTGTTGCGACATCTTCATTTTTTTGATTGCTGTCGATAACAATGTTTTCAATCATTTCACCAATCATTTTAATATGATTACTAGCACCTAAAATAACTTGATTATTAATATCATTAAAAGCGTTATAACTAGTAGGTGCTAGAGCTAATCGTGCAGCTGAACTATATACATTCATGTTTTTTTCTCCTTAGTTTAACGCAGTATTTTTATCGCATTTCGATAAAAAATATCGTCTAAAGCTTCTTTGGAAAAATTATACAAGTTAAAAATATCAATACCATTACTACTTAAACGATGTGGATACATCGTACCAAATACGATTTGTGTTGAAGGAAGTTTTTCATAGGCTTTTTTAAAGATTTGTAATTCATATTGATTGGATGTTTCAATATAAGAAGTTGGATTTCTTTTTACAATGTCCACACACGAATAACCATAATCAAAACAACCCATGTGTAAGTAAATCAATGTTACCTCAGGAAATTGTTTACTTACGTATTCCCATTGATGAGGCATTGCTTTAGCACCAATACCACTAAACACTTTCACTGGAAGGTGATATTCTTGAATAATTTCCATTACTTTTATTAAGTTTTCACAACTATCAGGATAATATCCATCCTCAAAAGAATCAAATTCGACCATTTTAATACCAGGTAATGCAATCGCATGTTGTATGTCTTCTATTGCACTATCAAGTTTTGGATTAATGGTTGCACATCCAATAATTTTATCGGGATGTTCCTTATAAAACGCGGATGTGATTTCATTTTTTGCTTGGATGCTTGATCCATGAATCGTTGTAACAACTCTTTGATCAATACCATTTTTAATCATATCATTTAGTAAAGCTTCTTTTTGATACTCACCATCGATTCTTACTAAATGGGCATGAATATCTATTCTCATACACCCTCCTTAACCAAGAAGGCCTAAGTATACTCCAACAATTGCTACAGCCATTGTTACAAAAATTAATTTAACAGCTGACACTTTTTTCTTTGTAATCATATAGTACATTAAATAAGTATAAAGTAGACCAAGAATTCCAGGCATTAAATCATCCAATGTTGCTTGAATGCTTACAGTAGTATCGCCTGAAACGATTTCAAATGGAATTCCAATATATACTAATAGAGGAATAAAACCACCGACAATTGTATATGCAGCGATAGCAGCGATATCCGTAATTTTATTAATTAAACCAGAAGAATTTAATTTATGAACGAGTTTTACCCCTTGATTGTATCCTTGGAATACACCAATGTAACGAACTCCTAATGAAACGATAGACATACCAATCACAAAGAATAATGGACCTGCCCATCCTAAACCAGCATTGACAAATGAAATACCAATGGATGCTAAAATTGGACGAGCTGTACCGTTTAATAATGAATCACCTAACCCGGCTAATGGACCCATTAATGCTGTTTTTACAGCATTGATTGACATTGGATTCATTTCTGGATTATTTGCATAACTTTCTTCCATCGCTGCAGCAATACCAATAGGAATGGCTGTCACCATATCTTGGGTTAAGAAATATTCTAAATGTCTTTCGTATGCTTCTACTTTTTGTTCTTTCGTATCGTATACACGATCGATAACTGGCATCATCGCTTGAACAAATCCAGCATTTTGTTGTCTTTCATAGTTATTGGCTCCACGAATAGCCATTTGATTCCAAAACACACGCCATAAATCGGCTTTAGTCAATTTTTTCTCACTCATGATTATGCCTCCTCTTTTTCAATCACTAGATAGTAGTAAAGAGCACAGAATACAACGGCCAATAAAGCAATACCAATCATATTAACGTGCAAGTATGAAGCAGCTACATAGCCTAGTAATAAGAACGGCCACATTTTACGATTTTTAATGGAAGCTAATAGTAAGGCAAATCCGACTGCACCAACCATACCACCACCAACAGTTAATCCTGTAACTACTTTTTCTGGAATAGCTGAAATTATGCCAGCTACAAAGTCAGCACCAAAATACACCGCTAAATATGTTGGAATTCCGTAAAGAACAACGTTTGTTAACATTGGGAAAATTAAGTTATTGGCAACGATTCCTTTATTATCTAAATTTAATGCTGCTTTTTCCGTACGATGCATAAACCATACGTTAATAACAGAGTTTTGGAATGTTTCCGCAATTTGTCCAATAAATGACACCGGTAATGCCGTAGCGATAGCTATTTCAGTACCACCACCACTTAATATCGCAATTGCCGTTGCGATAGCTGTAGAAATTGTTGGGTTTGGTGGAACGGCTGTTCCTACGAAAATTACCGCTAAGAACATTAACTCCACAAGAACACCAACATCAAATCCTGTTTTAACATCACCCATAATTAAACCAACAACTGGTCCTACCACAATTGGTCTAAAAATGTGAGTTTGAAAAGTGTGTGAATCGATAAACGCAATGGTCACAAAAGCGGCCACTAAAAATGCTTGTAGTTGTAAGCTCACAATATTTCTCCTTTACATTAGTTTTTCTTTAGCTAATAGCTCATATACATCTTGACTGCGATCACTAGGTACAGCACGTACTTCAGAAGCAACGCCAAGATTTTTTAATTTTTTAAATCCTTCAACATCCTTAGTATCTACCCACACATTACCTAGAATTTTCGTTTTTCCAGTTTTCATGTTTAGATTGCCAATATTAATTGATTTAATAGTTTCTAACGCTTCACATAATGAAGCTGCTTCATTTGTTCCGCGTACTAACAACAATGTTTTATTGTCACTAGTGTCGTCACGTAATAATTTCTTGGCATCATCAATGCTTACAATGTGAAGAGCTACTCCTTTAGGAGTTGCCATTTCCAGCAACATTTTTTGTAAATCATCTTTCGCAGCATTATCATCTGCACAAATAATTGTTTTTGCATCAGCGTATGCTAACCAAGCAGTAACAATTTGACCATGGATTAAACGATCATCGATTCTAAAGACAGTCACATTCATATTATTTTTCTCCTATATACTGCTTTGACCAATCATGTCAGCCAAGCTTTCATTAAGCATCGCAATTAAATCATTTAAATCACCACTATCTCTACTCATTAAAGCTTGGATAGATAATGGTAAATTTACCCCATAATACACCACAACATTATCATTTTTGTATGAAAATTCACTCGCAATTTTAAATGGTGAACCGCCAAGAATATCACACAAGATAACCCATTGATGGTCATTATCGATTTCTTTCATCACATTTTGAAATTGTTCACGTAAATCATCAATACCTTTTTCTTCTGTAAAAGAAATGGTATACAGATGCTCATGTTCTCCTGATAACATTTTAATTGAATCCAATAAACCATGAGCCATTTGTCCATGAGTTGCTATTACAACACTAATCATCGTTTTACCTCCCATAACGCTTCCGCATTTTTGTAGAATATGGTTTCGAGTTGTTCTTGGCTTAAACCCAATTCATAAAATTTACTAATTTCAATATTCATCGGTTTATACGGCCAATCTGTTCCAAATACAACTCTTTTTTCACCAAGAATTTCAATTGATTTTTTCAGTGTTTCTACATCAAATTGACCTGATGTTTCAACTGAAACATTTTCTAAATCCTTGATTGCTAAAATAGTCGATAAGCCAAATTCATAATATCCCGTATGAGTAAAAACAAAACGTACATTTGGATGTTTTCTAGCATACTCAGCCCACACGTAAGGCGTACTTAAAGGAGCAGTTCCAACGTGTGTTTGCACATGAACGCCATATTGTTCGACCTTATCTAAAATAGCATCAATTGCTGAAGCATTATCTGGATAATAACCGTGCTTCCATGAATGAAATTTAATCGCTTTAAACTTATATTCGCCTAAACAGCGATCGACTTCTTCTAATGCATCATGCGCTTTAGGATGAATAAAACCATATCCAATGATTGCATCTGGATATTCTTTACACGCCTGGTACACCAAATCATTTTGATACCTTGTATCATTACCAGATAAACAACTAATCCCCACTTTAGTGATACCATATTCTTTTAATTCTTCTACAAGCTGCGTCGGTGTATTTTGTTCCCCTGAACTTGTAAATCCAAGATGAGAATGAACATCAAAGATTTTCATAATCCCTCTTTCTATTTGTGGCCACTGCATAACATGTTATAAATATATTATAAGTGTTTATAACAAGTTGTCAAGCAAATAAAAGAAAAGACTTATCATAACATTTGTTGTTATAACAAGTCAGTTATCTTTCACCAGATTTATCACATATTTATATTCATCTGCACGATATGTATTAATAGAAAACTCAATTGGTTCATTGTTATCCAAATACGTAATACGCTCTCTAAGGAATACAGCATCACCATCCATCAAATGAAGATCATTGCATATTTGCTTACTAGCAATCTTTGCTTCAATTGTTTCTGTAGCACGCTGTATTTCTAAACCATTACGACTATACAATTCATAAATCGATGTATGTTCATCTAAATCACTATGACGAATGACTAAACCACGAATTTTAGAAATGTATGTTTCATGAATTCCAGCAATTCTTCCGTTTTTTAAACGAAGTCGTTTTAAGATGTACACTGGACTATGTAGTGGAACTTGTAAATACTCACTAACTAGAGCATTGGATTTTCCTTCATAAAAATCTAAAATAATTGAAGAAGCTCTTTCACCCATTTTAGCCGTTTCAACATTAAATCCGGAAACACCAACTAAATTAGAAACAACTTTTTTGGTATTAACAATGGTACCTTTACCGTGTTGTCTAAGTACTAAGCCAGCCAATTCTAATTCTTGTAAAGCACGACGTACCGTAATACGACTCGTCTTAAATTGTTTTTGTAATTCAGCTTCAGAAGGTAATTTTTCATTAGGTTGATACATTCCTTGAACAATTTTTTCTTTTAACGTTTCATAAATCTGTTGATATAAACACTGTTTATCTTTCATATCGCTTAACCTCTTCAATTAATTGTTTGCCTAATAACATCACTTCAGAAGATACATGTTGTCGATATACCTGTTGACTTTTCTTTTCCATAGTAGCATCAATGGTTTTTGTATAACCAATATAATCGATTATCGCATACAACACAGCAATAAATAACGCAACAAGATAATGAATTTTAGCAAAATACCATAAACCACCACAGATAGCAACTGTTGTCAAAAAAATAGATACCCTTCTTATTTTTTTATCTTGTTTCATTTTCTTTTCTTTTTGTTGAATAACTTCAATCATTTTCATCCCAATCTCTTCTTCAATCGTAATCGTTGGAATTAATTTTCGCGCATAAAGAACACAAGAAGCAATAAATTCTTGTGTTATAGACTCTTGTAGTAAATAGTTGTGACATAAACTGTCAATAATGGTTTCTATTTTTTTCATGACTTTATTTTAACATATCAACAATTAAGTTTCAAACAGTGCCTTTATTAAAAATAGTACATTTTTTAATAGAGGAAAGTATTCCAACCAATTAAAATGAACGTTTTGATGATAACAATCATCTAATGAGTATAATCAATGATGTTTATTGTTTCTGGAAGATCGTTTTTTATCATGTCACGCATCTTTTTAGCAAATGGACATGGATATCCTAAAGGATTTCCTTTTTGAATGCATGATGCAAACACAATTGTATCAGCTCCTCGTTTTACTAGTTCTCTTGCTCGTAAAACAGATTTCTTTCCAGGACAGCCACCGCAATTAATAAACCCTATGATATCTATTTCTTCAGTGATACCTTCAAAAGCTCCTTTTCTCTCTTTAATAACTTTAAAGTCGGATGTTCCTGGACAATAATCTTCTGTTTGCATGCATCGTATAATTCCAACCTTCATATGATTTCCTCCATTTTTTTATTACTGAGTAATGATATTGTATATGTTCATAGTACTACACAAGCATTGTAACATCAATCATTTTCCTTATATGCTTATTCTTGCCAGTTACAACAAACAAGTCATTATAACTTATAAAATATTAACTTTCACATTAAATATTCTTTCATTTTTGGTTAAAATATCATTAAGTCCACTTATTAACGTTATAATTTAGTATAATGTAAGTCACATGGAGGTTATTTATGAATAACATTATTTTTTTAGATATCGATGGTACGTTATTAGATTATCACCGTAATATTACTTCTTTACTGCCAAGTAGTATTAAAGCGATACAATTGTTGCATCAACAACAAGATAAAGTATTTATCGCAACTGGTAGATCATTATGTTTAATCCCTCAAAGCATTAAAGATGGACCATTTGATGGTTTTATTTCTAGTAATGGCGCATAAATTCATTATAACAATGAAGTACTTTATCGCCATTGTTTCAGTAGTGATTTACTCCTTAGAATTAAAGAATATTGTGTAGAAAACAACATGATGTATTTTTATGAAACAAGCGATAAAATATATTTACATGATTTTGAGGATAAGCGTTTATCGAATTTTATTGGTGATTGGGGAATGGATAAAAGTACTGTTGAATTATTAACAAACTTTGATGATAAAAACATCACAATGATTATGATTAAAGCAGATACAGTAGAACAATTAAAGGCTTTTAGCGACCATTTTAGTGAAGTCAATGTTCAACAACACATCAATTCTATTTCCGCGGACGTGTGCTTAAAAACAGAATCTAAAGGTCGTGCCATCACAATTCTTTGTGAAAAGCTAACTATTGACATCAATAATACGATTGCTTTTGGCGATGGTAATAATGACTTGGAAATGTTACAAACAGTGAACTTAGGAATTGCGATGGGTAATGCTGTAGAACCGCTTAAAGCAGTCGCTGATGATGTAACGGATACCATTGAAAATGATGGTATATACAACGCTTTAATCAAACATAACATAATAAAACCGTAGAATAAATTCTACGGTTTTATTAACTATTCAGCGATTTCAGTTACAGTAAATATTTTCTTTCCTTTATATTCATCATGTGGAAGCCATTCATCATCCAATAAAATAATATTATTAATATTAAATTTTTCCATTGCTTCAATTGAATAGGTCCAGCCAACATAGTTTTGTTTTTCCGTAAAATTAGAAAACTCTGGACGTAAACCATAGACTGTTGATTGCTGATTAACACCTATTTTTTTAAAATAAGCCGTTTCACGTTCAATGCTATCTTTTATATATTTTTTCATAAATAAATTCATTAAAACATCTTTATTTTCTTGGGTTGCTCCACCATGCCAGCCAACCATGGAATCCTTATGGAGATATTTATTTTTTCCAGCCGGAAAAACATAATTTGCCGCTGAAGAGAAAGCCATTCCTTTTACTTCAACATCTAAGCCATTATCAAAAACAAACTCACCTAAATCCATGCCGATATTAATTTCGCCGCCTTCACTATTAATAATAAGTCGCTTAATATCCGTTGTATAAAGCTCTTTTACTTTTATAACACCATCCTTCGCCATTGGTCCATCATAGATAATGGATGTCCCTTCAATATACACTTTAACGATACTTTCTTCTTTTTTATTTCTCGTTTGCATCATCATTAAGGCTCCGGATGCTAAAGCAAGTGTTGCAATCAGTACAATATTTTTCTTTTTCATTATATTTCTCCGTTTTCTCTAAGTATACCACAACAACAAATAACTAGTTTGTTTTACTTTTTATAAATAATGGCAAACTATTAATAATAATTGATGATGATGATACACACATAATGCTGGTGACATCACTAAGGCAACATCTTCCACATATAAAAGTATACTATACATAACCAAAATAAACACTTACATTACTGTCATATAAAAAAAACGCTAGCTATTTTGCAAGCATTGCTAATAGTCCTAGTGTTTTAAATTTAACTAACTTGTATGATTGATTTCCTACCTCCAACGAAGCACAATACTTATCCGCAAATTGAACAACAATTCCTTCTTTTGTCTTTGGAAATGTTAATGTCATTGGCCACATATGATTGATAATACAATCTTCAACGATATTGTTAATATCAAAGTGTTTTTTAGCATTGTTTAACGAGTTTTTAGGATGAAGCGTAGTATGTTCTCTAGCTGAATGATTTTCTTCTTGCCAGTTGTATAAGAAGAAGTCATGAAGCATAGCACCTTTTGTTGCACTTACGTAATCTAAACCAAATGATTTGGCCCATTGATACGTGTAATAGGCAACATTGATGGAATGTTGTAATCGTGATGTATTTAAGTGTTGTGCGTAGTTATCCATTTTAAGATATTCACTATTTTCTAAAAATGGTTTTATCAGTTCACTAAATTCACTGTGCTTAAGTAATGCTTCTCTAGTTAAATGTTTCAATGGTTTTCCTCCAAACAATACTAATAAAATACCACTTTTTTTAAAAAACACAACACTTTTACCTCAAAAAAGAGAAACTTAACATTAAATGTATATTTATTTTACTTATT
>CAZTII010000032.1:0-19766 GCA_964613305.1 uncultured Erysipelotrichaceae bacterium | reverse complement strand
TTTGCTGTCAGGCTCTTATATTATATCGAAAGTTGGTGTTTTTTGAATCTAAAAGGCTATTACCACGCGCATAGCACGTGGTATTTACCTTCGGTAATGAAAAAAACCATAGATAATTAAATCTATGGTTTTATAATCTAGGTTCAATACCCGATAATTTATCAGCGATACCAACATCAATAATTTTACGTGCTTTCACACTTTCGTCTTTTGACATTGTTCGTGCATTCTTTAATGGATACTCTAATCCTAATGATTGATACTTGTTTACCCCCATCGTATGATATGGTAATACATCAATCGCCACAACATTACGATAGCCGCCTAAATAATACCCTAAGCGATACAATTGCTTTTGATCATACGTAATATTTTCCACAATCACATGACGAATTAATACATCCTTATGCATTGATGCCATAAAATCCATCATTGCCTTTGTCTCACTTAATTTACCTTTTGTAAGATTATAGTATTCTTCATCATCAATATGTTTAATATCCAACATAATCAAATCCGTTACATTCATCAAAACCGTAAATTTATCCACTTTAGAAAGAGTAAATGTTGCGCCACTTGTATCTAAACAAGTATGAATGTGACGTTTTTTTGCTTCAGTAAACAATTCTATCAAAAAATCCAATTGAACCAAAGGTTCTCCTCCAGTAACAGTAAGACCGCCACCTTTAAGAAAACCTCGATATTGTTCATAATCATTTAAGATTTCCTCTACTGATTTCAGTTTACCACTTTGAATATTCCACGTATCGGGATTATGGCAATACTTACAACGTAAAGGACACCCCGCTAAGAAAACAACATATCTAAGGCCTGGCCCATCAACCGTTCCTAGCGTTTCAATGGAATGAACATACCCATTCATACTTACATACCTTTATGGAAAGTACGGTGAATTACATCATCTTGTTGTTCTTTTGTAAGTTTGTTAAAGTTTACAGCGTATCCAGAAACACGAACTGTTAATTGTGGATAAGCTTCAGGATGAGCTTGAGCATCTAACAGTGTTTCTCTAGAAAACACATTGACATTAAGGTGATGACCACCTTTAGCCATATAACCATCTAACATACTAACTAAATTTTCAACTTGAGCATCATTAGTCATAATCAATTAATCTCCTTTTCTAAATTTAATCTAAGTTCGGAATACCACACGATGAATTTTTACAAATTGAATCGTAATCTAAATCACCTGTAAATACTGCTGTTTCTTTTCCTAATGCATCTGGAATAATCGAGAATGTATTAGAAATTCCATCTTGAGAATCAGCAAATGGTAATTTTGATACAGACAATAAGGAAGCTAATGCACCCTTTTCATCACGACCATGCATAGGGTTAGCACCTGGAGCAAACGGATCACCACATTTACGACCATCCGGTGTATTACCTGTTTTCTTACCATACACAACATTTGAAGTGATTGTTAAGATTGACATTGTAGGGAAACTATTACGATACGTTTCATGTTTTCTAATCTTATTCATGAATGTTTCAACTAAGTTTACCGCGATGCTATCAACACGATCATCGTTGTTACCGTATTTAGGATAATCTCCTTCGATGTTATAGTCAACTATAATGCCCTCAGCATTTTTAATTGGTTTCACTGTCGCATATTTAATCGCACTCAATGAATCCGCAACAACAGATAAACCTGCAATACCAGTAGCAAAGAAACGTTTAACATCACGATCATGAAGAGCCATTTGAAGGCGTTCATAAGCGTATTTATCATGCATATAGTGAATAATATTCAATGTATTCACATATAAATCAGCTAACCATTCCATCATCGCATCAAATTTTGCCATAACGTCGTTATACTCTAGTACTTCAGAAGTAACTGGACGATACGATGGACCTACTTGAGTCAATAATTTTTCATCAACACCACCGTTGATTGCGAATAATAAACATTTTGCTAAGTTAGCACGAGCACCAAAAAATTGCATTTCTTTACCAACACGCATTGACGATACGCAACATGCGATAGCGTAATCATCACCCATCGAAGGACGCATTAAATCATCATTTTCATATTGAATAGACGATGTTTTAATAGACATCTTAGCACAATAGCGTTTAAAGTTAATCGGTAAATTCATTGACCACAATACTGTTAAGTTTGGTTCAGGAGAAGTACCAATGTTTGTAAGAGTATGTAAATAACGGAATGAGTTTTTAGTAACCAATGGACGACCATCTAAGCCCATACCACCAATTGATTCTGTAACCCAAGTTGGGTCACCTGAGAACAATTGATTGTATTCAGGAGTACGAGCAAATTTCACAAGACGAAGTTTCATAATAAAATGATCAATAAATTCTTGAGCTTCCTCTTCAGTAATAACACCTGTCTCTAAGTCACGTTCAATATAAATATCCAAGAATGTAGATGTACGACCTAAACTCATCGCCGCACCATTTTGTTCCTTCACCGCTGCTAAGTAACCAATGTATAACCATTGAATTGCTTCTTGAGCATTCATTGCTGGTTTAGAAATATCAAAACCATAAATTTGACCTAATTTCTTTAAATCACCTAATGCTCTAATTTGTTCGCTTAATTCTTCACGTAAAACGATATTATCAACTGTCATTGAAACATGAGACGTCGCTAATTGTTTTTTCTTATCAGCAATTAAGAAATCAACACCGTACAATGCAACACGGCGATAGTCACCAATAATACGACCACGGCCATACGCATCAGGTAACCCTGTAATAATACCTGATTTTCTAGCTAAACGAATTTCTGGTGTATAAACATCAAAAACCCCTTGGTTATGTGTTTTACGATATTTAGTAAAAATATCAATAATTTCTGGATCTACTTTATAACCATACGCTTCACAAGCATTCTCTGCCATTTTAATACCACCAAATGGTTGAAGTGAACGTTTAAATGGTTTATCGGTTTGAAAACCAACAATTTTTTCTAAATCTTTATTTAAATAACCAGCTGCGTGCGATGTCATGGTCGCAACAACTTTCGTATCCATATCCAATACGCCACCAGCTTCACGTTCTGCTTTTGTTAAATCACACACTTGATCCCATAATGCTGTAGTACTAGCAGTAGGGCCAGCTAAGAAAGAATCATCTCCTTCATATGGAGTATAATTCAATTGAATAAATTCACGAACATCAACATGCTCACACCACTTGCCTGGTGTAAAACTTTCCCACTCTTTAATCATTTTATCTCCTTCTTTCTTCTTTTATATTGTAAACCTTTTTCAACAGAAAAGATACCAATGTGCACTAAAAGTTAGTTCTAATTAACCTTGTGTCCAAGAATTCTGTTAACACGATTATTATACCATTATTATTGCTTGTTTGCATAGATACAATCAAAAAATTTCATCTCACATTCATACGATAAACCAGTCTCATACGATTGATTATTAATAAACGATAAACAGTCTTCCAACGACACATCATTCTTCAAATAGCTATAAAATAAGTTACAAACCTCAATTCCTACCGCAATAGATGTATTAAACAATTCCACAAACGACTCATTACGTTCTGTTTTAGTACATGGATGATACCATGTTTTCTTTTTACTATTTAAAATATCCAATTCATCTGGTTGTAAAGGAACGATCATCGATGAAAAAGCATGTGGTTTTTTTAATATATTTTTTTCTAAAGAATAAAAAAACGGCAGTTTTTTACCAGTAGGATCAAACAATAATCGTTGTATACTTTTAAAATGAGAAAAGCTTTTTTTAACCATCCTATAATCACACAAAACACCATATACGGTATTTACGGCATGACAATATACATCAGAGACAACCGATATCATCGCATCAGTATGATCGACTTGTTGATACGATGGAAACTCTGAAATTGATTTACCAACAATAGTCAACATTATATAATCAAGATGCGATTCAAAGCGACGATGTTCATAAGGAGTAATATCATCTGAACGATAAAAAATATACGGATGAGCCACTTTATCCAACGACCAATGACACAATAATCCACATACATAACTAATCTTTTCTTGCGTTTGATGATTTTTCACTTCAGTGAACACTTCAGAAAAGAAACGATTAATTTGACTACTATGAATTTTATTACCAATATTACTTACTTCTTTCGCTTTTTTCTGATCCATCCACGGATATGCATTGTAATAAAAGAAAAAATCAGGACCACTTGTTCCCATCGAAAACAACTGCATGTTTCTTTGAATTATTTTCTCAAGTCCTCCAGAAACACCACGAACAACTTCTCTACCTTGTAATGCATGCGTTATAACATTTGGCATACTCTTCTCCTCTTCGTATTTAATTATACCAAACTTATCCGAATTTAATTAACTTTTAACCTATCTATGGTAAAATAGAAACATTAAAGGGGAAAGACAATGAAATTAACTAAAAATGAAAAAAGTTGGATTTTATATGATGTTGCTAATAGCGCATTTACACTCATATTAACCGCAACAATTCCAGTATTCTTTAGAGCACTCGTTGACAATGAAGGTTTACAACAAGTATGTACTTCACCACTTGTTCAATTTCTATTTAAAAATAATGCCAACGAAGCATTAAACGGTAATCTACAAGCCTTTGAAGCCATTAAATCCGGTCTATTTGGTCTAAACACAACCTTAGCCGTCTTAATTGTCGCAATCATGGCACCAATGATAGGAGCTGTTGCCGACTACAAAGGAATGAAAAAAAAATTATTCACCTTCTTTCTAACAATCGGAGCACTATGTTGTTTATTACTGGGGGTAACAAATAACTATTTAGCGTATTTAGGACTTATATTATTAGCACGAATCGCTTATTCAAGCTGCAACATCTTCTACGATTCGATGCTAGTCGATGTGACAACTGATGAAAGAATGGACAATATTTCTTCTCTAGGTTTTGCTTGGGGCTACATCGGTAGTTGTATTCCCTTTGTCATGGGATTATATTTAATTTTATTTACCCCATTCAATTTAACTGTAGGAAAAGCAACTCAAATTTCCTTCTACATCACCGCGATATGGTGGGTGCTCTTTTCTATCCCACTATTAAAAGATGTAAAACAAGTACACTACTTAGAAAATCATCAAAACCAAATCAAAGAAGCATTTTCTCGCATCGGTATTACCTTTAAAAAAATAATCGCTGACAAAAAAATGTTCTTCTATGTCATCGCTTATTTCTGTTATATTGACGGTGTGTACACCATCATATCCATGGCCACAACATATGGTGCCGAAGTAGGAATTGGCACAAGTGATATGATTGTCGCATTACTAGTAACCCAAATCATCGCTTTCCCTTTTGCCATCATCACTGGCAACCTAGCAAAGAAATTTGAAACATTAGACATCCTTAGAGCACTTATTATCATTTATATCTTTATTTGTTTCTATGGATATCAACTCGATAAAACTCATGAGTTTTGGGTATTATGTGTCTTAGTTGCGATTGCTCAAGGTGGAATCCAAGCTTTATCACGTGCCTATTATGGCAAAATTATCCCTAAAAATGAATCCAATGAATATTTTGGCTTCTTTGATATCTTCGGAAAATTCGCTGATTTCTTAGGTCCATTGCTCATCACGATTTTCGCAACCATTACAGGTCAAAGCAAATACGGTATTTTAGCATTAATTGGATTGTTTGTTATTGGATTCTATTTACTCACAAAAGTAAAACAATTAGAAAAGGTGACCAATGGATAAAAAAATATCACTATTAAAAGTTGCTTCTTATGTAACTTTACTCATCCCATACATTATAAAATCAAAATTGCCTGCCGATTTATTAACACCATCTACCATCAGTGGCAGCTTTGCCCTTCTAGCAATTTCCATCATTCTCTATGGAATTGTCATCAAACTACAAAAAGATAAACTATACTTAATCAAAACAAAACAAGAAATATTACTATACGCTGTCATGGCAATTGTAATCTTTATTCAATTAATCCTTTATTTCAAATAGCCAATTGGCTATTTTTCTTTCAGGAAATATCATGTATAATACCTAAGGTGATTAAAATGGAAAACTTTAAATTTGAAGTATTACACGTCTGTAAACAATCTAACGCTCGTCATTGTCGTTTAACAACACCTCATGGAGTTGTGGAAACACCAATGTTTATGCCCGTAGGAACATTAGCTTCGGTAAAATTTTTATCGCCAGAAGATTTATATGCGATAAATAGTCAAGTAATCTTAGCAAATACGTATCATTTATGGCTAAGACCTGGAGAAGATATTGTTCAAAAAGCTGGTGGACTTAACCAATTTATGAATTACAAAGGACCAACACTCACCGACAGTGGTGGTTTTCAAGTATTCTCCCTAGCTGATAGTCGACACATTCATGAAGAAGGCGTTACTTTTAAAAGTCATTTAGATGGATCATCCCTATTTTTAAGCCCAGAAAAAGCCATCGAAATTCAAAATAAACTAGGAGCTGATATGATCATGTCCTTTGATGAATGCATACCATATCCAGCTGATTATAATTACGTTAAAAACAGTGTTGAAAGAACGTTACGTTGGGCAAAAAGAGGGTTGGACGCCCATCAAAACAAAGAGACACAAATGTTATTTGGTATTGTTCAAGGAAGTGATTATCCTGATTTACGAGAACATTGTGCCAAAGAATTAGTAAAAATGGATTTCCCAGGATATTCCATCGGTGGAACTTCAGTTGGTGAAGATAAAAAAACAATGCGCAACATGATAGAAATGACCGTACCATTTCTGCCAGAAGATAAACCACGTTATTTAATGGGTGTAGGAGCTGTCAATGACATTCTAGAAGCAATTACACTCGGTATGGATATGTTTGATTGTGTACTACCAACACGTATCGCACGACACGGTACACTGATGACAAGTGAAGGACGAATTAACATCAAAAAAGCGATGTACAAAGATGACTTCAGACCACTTGATCCACTATGCGATTGTGAGTGTTGTAAAAACTACACAAGAGCTTATTTAAATCACTTATATCGTTGTAATGAAGGATTAGGAAATCGTTTATTATCGATACATAATTTACGATTCTTACTACGACTAACAGAAATGGCAAGAGAAGCCATTCAAAATGATCGATTCCTTGACTTCAAAAAAGAAATATACGAAAAATTCAATGTTGATGAAAGAGGATTTTAATGAAAACAAGCGACTTTTTCTTTGATTTACCAAAAGAGTTAATAGCGCAACATCCAACTGATAAACGCGACGAAAGTCGCCTTTTCATCGTTCATAAAAATAATAATACCTTCGAACATAAATCCTTTAAAAATATTATCGATTATTTACATCCAGGCGATGTGCTTATTGTTAATGACACAAGAGTAATTCCTGCACGTTTATTTGGTATAAAAGAAGAAACAAACGCCAAAATCGAATGTTTACTATTAAAACATGAAGGCGATGATGTATGGCAATGCATCATCGGTAATGCCAAAGTAGTAAAAATAAACACAACCATCACCTTTGGCGATAATTTACATGCCACTTGTGTAAAAATAGGTGAACAAGGAATTCGCTACATGAAAATGATCTACGAAGGTATTTTCATTGAAGTTCTTGAACAATTAGGGGAAACACCACTACCACCTTACATCAAAGAAAAAGGAAACGATGCTAATCGTTACCAAACCGTATACGCCAAAGAAAACGGTAGTGCAGCTGCACCAACCGCCGGTTTACACTTTACAAGTGAATTACTACAACAAATCCAAGAAAAAGGAATCATTATTGCCCCAATTACGTTACACGTTGGTCTAGGAACATTTAAACCAATGGAAACAGAAAATATACATGACCACCATATGCATTCAGAATATTATCACTGTACGCAAGAAACAGCGGATATTATCAATAAGGCAAAAAAAGAAAATCGGCGAATTATCACCGTTGGAACAACAAGTACAAGAGTCATCGAAACAATTGCCAACAAAATGGATGTTTTTGAAGAATGTGAAGGATTTACAGATATCTTTATTTATCCAGGATACACCTTTAAAGCAACCACAGCCATTATTACAAACTTTCATCTACCAGAATCAACCTTAATCCTAATGATTTGTGCTTTTGCCTCCAAAGAACTCATTATGAAAGCATACGAAACAGCCATCGAAGAAAAATATCGATTCTTCAGTTTCGGTGATTCGATGTTTATCACCAATGAGTAAATTTCCCGGAATTACAAAAAGCACAAATAAAATTGATTACTATAAACAAAGTATCGAAACCATTAATTCAATCAAAAATAATATAAAAAAACCAACCTTATTAATTCATGCGTGTTGTGCCCCATGTGCTTGTTTTCCCCTTCAGTTTTTAAATGAAGTTTTCGATATAACAATTTATTACAATAACTCTAATATTTATCCACAGGAAGAATATGAAAAACGATTAAATGAATTAAAAAAATACGTTGAAACGTTTCATCATGAAGTAAAATTAATCGTTCCGCCTTATGATTATACAAACTACATAAAATATCTTGAACCACTAAAAGATGAACCAGAAGGTAAAGGTAGATGTTTCTTATGTTATAAATTACGGATTGAGCAAGCTTATCAATACGCCAGTATTCATCATTTTGATTATGTTTGTAGTGTAATGACCATTTCACGGCAAAAAGATAGTCAAATCATTAACTCTATCGCTAAAAGTCTACAACCAAACTATCCATCAGTAAAATACTTTTATTCCGATTTTAAAAAGAAACAAGGAATTGATATCGCTGTATCATTACAAAAAAAACACAACATGTACAAACAACAATATTGTGGTTGTGAGTATTCAATGAAAAAAAATAAAGAATAAATGGTACCAAATTAAGGGTACCATTTTTTATTGTTGTTTAAATTCTTCTAAAACCATTGCATAAATTTCATTTAATTCAATAATATCGGCACCAATATCAGCTAATGCACAACTGCCATCAATCAATGCTTGTCTGCCACAACTTGAAATTGTCGCCGCTGCCATCTCAATACTATGACCAGCTACATCATCTTCAGCAATTTTAATGTAACCGTGAAGTGTTGGGCAAATATAAGAAACATCACCAACATCACTACTGCCACGACTCACTTCATCCACACCACCAATATCACTTAATTGTAGTGCTTCATATTTTTCTTTCAATAAATCACACAATGAATAATTGATTTTAACATCACCATATGGACATTCATATTCCGAAACAGTTACGGTACAACCAACACTTTCCGCCGCGTGAATTGCTGCTTTTTCTGCTCTCTCTGCCATTGCTAAGGCTTCTTTTGTTGTGTTTGCTCTAAAGTAATATTCCATTGAACTATAATCAGGAATTACATTGGCAGCACCACCACCATGTTTAATAATGCCATGAATAAAACTTGTTGGTTCCATAAATTGACGCATCATACTAATAGAAGTATACGTTAACACTGCCGCATCCAAAGCACTAATACCTACTTGAGGATGACTAGCATGAGCACTTTTACCATGGAATTCAAACTTTCTTGGAATAAGTGCACTACATCTGCCACCTAATTCATTTTTAGTACTAGGATGAAGCATTAAGGCAACACTCAATTCATCAAATGCACCTTTTTTACCCATAATCACTTTTCCACCAAAATTTTCTTCCGCTGGTGTACCTAAAACAACTACTTTACCACCAATGATATCTACAAGTGATTTTAAAGCAATTGCCGATAAAACACCAATTCCAGCAATTAAATTATGGCCACAACCATGTCCTACTTCAGGAAGAGCGTCGTATTCACACATAAAGCCAACTGTTCTACCTTCTTTACCACTATCATAAACACCTCTAAATCCCGTTTCAACAAGATAAGAACGAGTCACATCAAAACCCTTGTTTTCTAACAATGTACATAACACATCCATCGCTTTAAATTCTTCATTGCCAATTTCAGGATTTTCATACATAAAATTAACAACTTCCATTACTTCACTAACATTCTCATTAACTACTTTTTTTATTGTCTCTCTCATTTTTTCTCCGTTCTAAATACAGCACATTATTATGATGTACGATTGAATCTAAAAGTACAGTTTCATTATAAACTAATTTTTCCAAATAATCTCTAGTAACAATCACATCTTCCTTTGTTAAAAAGCAGTTATGACCACCTACAATCACATTAGTATCAAGTGATAAATATAACTCACAACTTTCAATATATCGTTTTAAATCATCATTATCCAATTGAATAAGTGGTTTTTCAATCATATCACCAACAAACAAATATTTATTTTTACGATCATAAATTGAAATATCCCCTTTAGTATGACCCGGTGTAAAAAGAATTACTAATCCTTCTTCCACCTCATACGATTCATCGATAACAATTGTTGGCAAACATTTCTTAATATCTTCCGTATAATATTCCTTATTGCTTTCAATTATTTCGTCCCACTCATTCAATAAAATAGTATATGTTTCTTTTGAACTAATAATATCACAACCTTCAAAATAACAATTTCCCCAACCATGATCAAAATGATGATGACTATTAATAATCACAACTTCTTGACCATTAAGTTCATCCATAATCGTTTTCATATACTTTGGTCCTAAAAAGGTATCCATAATATAACACTTCTTTCGAATCAAAACACTCACGATTGTTTCATATGGAGACAACTCATCAAAAACATACAACAGCGTACAATCATCAATGACAATTTTACGCATACCTAATACTCAATACCTTCACGGGCTAGAATACCATGATCATATGGATGTTTTATTTTTTTCATCTCCGTATAATAATCCGCATTGTCCACCATAAAATCAAGTGGATTTCTACCGGTTAAAACAAGTTCAACACCTTTTGGTTTGTTTTCAACAATAAACTTTACTTTATCAACATCAACTAACCCATAATTACACGCACTAATCACTTCATCCATCACTATAAAATCACAAGAGTTCATTGATTCAATGATTAAATCCAATAAATCATTTTGATTCGATAACGACTTCTCTTTTTCTTCATCGCTCATGTGCGGAAAAAAACCTTTTCCAACTTTTCCTCGATGTACTACGACACCTAATTTTTCTAGTGAAACAAGTTCAGCGGATGGTGTACTTTTCATAAACTGTACCACAAGCACCTTCATTTGACTTCCAAGCGCCCGCATAGTTAACCCCATGGCAGCAGTTGTTTTTCCTTTACCATCACCACAATATAAATGTATATATCCTTTCATACGATGTATTTATTTGTTACCTCCTTTTATTAGTATAACAAAAAATGCGATATTTATCGCACTTTTGATTTTTCTACTTTTTTCCATGCATGCATTGCAAGTGATAAAGCAATCACACCATAACAAATAAACACACGGAAATATTCTCCGATTAAAGCACTACCGAACAAAACACTCGCTGATAACGGTGCTACGGTAAACAAGGTATGAAACAATAAAACACCAATAATCGCTTGTTTATTATTCGCTTCTTGAACACTTGCACCACCAACTAATAATGCCGCAATCGCATATTGACCTACCATCGTATGAGCACCATACGTTGAAAATGTCCCTAAATTTTGAAGATAGATCAATTGTCCCCAACTCGCTAAAACAGTCGACATACACATAGCAATAATACGTGTTTTATTAACATTGATCCCTGCCGCATTCGCAACCGTTCTACTTTGACCAACCGTTTTCATATCTTGTCCTAATTTCGTCGATAATAACCAAGAATTAAATGTACATAAAATTGTAACTAATGCATACGTCGCAATCGGAATATTGACAATCGATAAAATTTTATTCACCGAAGGAATCAGTGACAATCCCGCAATAATACTATACGAAACAATCTTAGCAATCGTTCTATTCATTGATACTGTTTCTTTTTTAACTTTAGCACTAAGTAGTTGATACATTGAAGCAACAATTAATAATACACAAATCACTGGTATTCCAACCGATAATTTTAATCGATCTTTAGCCATAAATACCGTAACAAACGGAATAAATGTCAATGCAAACAAAATAATCGAAACAACTATTTTTTCAATATTTAGTTTTGTTTTGTTCATCAACGTCGTTATTATTGTACTAAGAACAGAAGCAGATAAGAATAGTCGTGCAACTGTTAACATATTAATACTATCGATGGAATATTTTAAATTCTTTGCTAAATCGATTGTATTTTTTACCCCAACACCGCCCGCGATAATCAATTGAGGATTATCTACCGGAATTACGGCACCAATAATAAACAAGAATAAAAATTGATATAAACCATCAGCAAAATACGCCAAAATCATACCAGTAATCATTTCTGACCCTTTTGTCTTGTTGTATAAAACACCGACTAAATAACCAAAGATGATAGCTAAAGGAGTACAAATAGCCAAACAAACAAGTAATCCGGTTAAACCACTAAAGCTCCAATAAACCGTCCAAAAGATGGCAATTTGTGCAGCCATGGCACCGATAACGATACCAAAGTTTAATCCAAGTCCGGCGATAACAGGAATAATTAATGATAACACTAAAAATGAATTTCGTCCAAAACGAGTAAACACCTCACCGATTGTATACGCAACTGGTTTCCCAGTTGTAAATAAGCCAAACAAACAAAGAACGATAAACATGATAACCACTTGATTTGACATCATCGCTTGTTTAGATTTTGTAAGCACTTCTTTTATTTTATTCTGCATTTGATGAACCCGCCTTTGCTTTAGTTAAAGCGTATATAATAATTCCATTAGAAATAATAATACGCATAATATCAGAAATATCGGTTCCGACAAATATTTTATTAGCGACAGGAAGTGCAACAACTAACAGACCTTGAAACAAAAATGTTCCAATAATGACATGCGACACTTTAGCTACAGAAGTAGACGCGCCACCAATTAAAATAGCGGCAACACAAGAGAATCCCATCATCAGTGGTGCATTATACATCTGTAAGAAACCAAATGATTGTGCATAAGAAATAATACCAATTGCTCCAATTGCGGTCGAAATTGCCGTTCCTAAAACGCGCATTTTATCTACGTCAATACCACTAGCTCGTGCAAACGCTGGATTTGCCCCAGCAGCACTCATCGCTTTACCCGTTTTACTCTTAAAGAATAAATACACAAAGAAACAAGCAATGAAAAAGAAAAGTAATAATCCAGTAGGAACATACAATCCTGTATCACCTTCACCGACAATATAAAAACCTAATGTTTTATTCATTACTTCACCAAAAGTACTCGCTAAACTGATTGTATTTCTTGCCCCTTCTCCCCCAATTGGCCAAATAATTTCGCCACTTTTAAATGGTAAAACAACCCACCAAATATTCATAAACGCGATGGCTGAAAAGCCAACATACGTTGACACAGTCATTTCTGAGCCTTTTACACGATTTAGCAACATTCCATAACCTGAACCAACAAACCAAGCGATAATAACACCTAAAACCATTGCCACAATCATCACTAACCACGATGATCCTATTGGTCCAAACATCGCAAATACTTGCATTAAATTGAGTTCAACGACCGCTAAAGCACCTAACAAGCCACTAACAATACCTAAACTAACACCAAAGTTTGGTCCTATCCCACATTGAATACCCGGAACCATCGCTAGTACTAACACGCCAAACATTCCCCAACGACGTAAAACACTGCTAAATAAAGCAGGTAATCCAAGTTTATAATATGATGCCCCCATAACGACTAACAGAAAAAACGCTAAGATAATAAGGCGAGGTAATCCAATCGATTTAATCAATGATTGAAATTTATTCTTTTCCATTATCGATTCCTCCTTCATAACCTGCCATCGCTAAACCAAAACGAGCATCAGAATCATCTGGTTTCATGATTGCACTCACTTTACCCTCAGATACAATCGCAATGCGATCACACAAACTTCTCAACTCATTTAACTCTGAACTTACAACGATAATTGTCATTCCTTTTTCACGATTTAATTTAGCCAATAATTCAATGACTAACTTCTTAGCACCAATATCGATACCACGTGTTGGTTCAGATACAATCAACAATTTTGGATTAAGCGCTAAAGCTCGTGCAATACATACTTTTTGTTGATTTCCACCAGAAAGAGCTCCCGTTTTTTGATGTGAACTAGTACAACGAATATCCAATTGTTCAATCATATCTTTCGCATGTTCAAACCCTTTTTTACTATCATATAAGCGTCCAAACAATGTGTTCTTTAAGAAATCATTGTTTACTTGAACTGCGGAAAAGGTAATATTTTCTTCAATTGATTCCTCTAACAATAAACCAACACCACGACGATCTTCCGAAACAAAAGCAATTCCTTTTTTTAAAGCATCACCTAATTTATTCATATCGATTGTTTGTCCTAACAACTCAACCGTGCCACTTGCCTCATACAAGCCCATAATGCCATTACCAATACCAAGTTTACCTTGACCTGCTAAACCACCTATTCCTAAAATTTCACCTTTACGAACATCTAAATCAATCCCTTTAACGTGTTCCCCTGGCATACTAACATAGTAATCTCTCAGTTTTAAAATAATGTCATTCTCATCCAAAATACGATGATCTTCCGCATCATCCAACAACTTTTCTACTTTGCGTCCAATCATCAATTCAGCAATTTCTACCGCTGTTGTAGTTGATGTAGCCATTCTTTTTACAAATTGACCATCACGTAAAACCGTAATATTATCCGTTACGGCAATAATTTCATCCAAACGATGCGATATAAAGACAATCGCGATACCATGCGAAGCAATCACTCGCATCGCATCCAATAAACGTTCAGCTTCACTTTCTGTTAATACCGCAGTAGGTTCATCAAAAATCAATAGTTTTATGCCAGTCTTATCAATTTCCCGGGCAATTTCAATAAATTGCATGTAGCCAACTGGTAAACCTTTCACTTTAACATACTCATCAATCGATAAACCAATCGTATCCAACGCTTTACGCGCATCTTTTTTCATTTCGTCACGATTTAATTTTTCTAACGATTTCCCAAATAGTTTACTAGCAATGGTAGGTTCTGTTATTTCACGACCAATTTTTATATTTTCCGTCACTGAAAAACCAGGAATTAACATAAACTCCTGATGAACCATTCCAATTCCTAATTCAAGTGCTTTTTGCGGACTATCAATAGTAACTTTATTACCAGCCACCTCAATAGTTCCTTGAAAACCACCTGTATTATGAATTACTGGCATGCCAAATAAAATATTCATTAAAGTAGATTTCCCTGCACCATTTTCACCCATCAACGCATGAATTTCACCAGGTTTAATCGCTATTTCCACATTATTTAACACTTTGTTACCAAAATACTCTTTGGATATACCCGACATTTTTAATACATATTCATAACTCATAGTCATACCAATCTTTCTATAATTTATAAAATACGATAAAAGTACCTACAGTTTCTTCACAATTCTGCAGGTACTCAGTCTCAAAATAGGTTTTGCTCTTTAATTAAAAATCAAAGAATGGAGCAAGGATCATGTAGTAATTGTCTAAACGACCAGTTTTAGCATCTTCATAGAAAGAAATTTTCATTTCGCCACCAGCAGCAGCTTTAAGTTTTTCTTCCATAACAACAGCATCATTTGTACCATTCGTTTTGCCTTCACAGAATGCGATTGCATATTCAGTTCCCGCCTCAATCATCAACATGTTTGCCGGAATACTCCAAGTAGACATTCTTCCCTTATTACCATACGCATCGATTTTATCCGTAATAGCACTTAATAAGAATGGAACATCCCCCTCATGACCCTTCACATCGATACCTAAAGCAGCAGGATATCCGTGGTAAGGAGATGGACAACATTGTTGAGGGAAAATAGCTTTTTGCTCAGCAACGCTACGAATTAAAGGTTCTTGCATACCACAGTTTGTACTAAAGAATGCAGTATTAACACCATGTTCAGCAACTAATTGAGGAACATTTTCAAGAATCCATTGTTGAGCCCCAGAAATACCAGCATCACCAGTTGGATCTGGTGCAGTAGCTTCTACATATTTAATACCAAGTTCTTTACAAGTCGCAATAAATCCTTCTCTACGAGCAGCGATTGTCGCATATGACAAGTGACGAGCAAATGAAATATGAACGAATGTTTCAGCACCTTGTTTTTTAGCTTGTTCAATAATTGTTCTACCCATTGAAAGCTCATCAACAACTAAAACGATATCCGCTTTACTAGCAATCGTTGAAGGATCTTCCGCAACAACACCAGCGATAAATAACATTTCCGGACGAGTTTCACGAACTTTGTCGATTGCTGCCGCAGTACCTGGAACAGCTTGACAAATAACAATCGCTTTTAAATCTGGATCTGAAGCCAACGCTACGATTTGAGCAATCGTAGCTTCTGTTTCAGTCGCAAAGTTATCAGGATACGTTGCCGTAACAATCATATCACCATATTTTGCCTTTAAGTTTTGAGCAGCTTGATACTCTTCCTCACCTTGAGAAACAGTTCCGGTAATAATACCGATTTTAAAATTTGCTTTGCCTTCTTCTTTACTCTCAACTTTTTTGTCAGCGCCACAACCTACTAAAACGCTAAGAGAAAGTAAGAGAACAAGAAGTTGAGTAAATAATTTCTTCATTTTTTTCCTCCCGTAAAATAATAAAATAACTTTATATAAAAGCTACTGTATAACCATATCACAAACTTTGAATATTGTCTACTATATTTATGAAATAATTTTCAAAAATACAATTAATATGAAAATTATTTCATTATTAAATTAAAAAACAAGAGTTTTAACCCTTGTTATATTCTTTCATCGCTTTACTAATATCACGATTCATCGATTTAATTTTATCACTTTCACGCTTGTCGTAATTACTCTTTCCTTTCGCCAAAGCAATTTCAAGCTTAGCACGACCATTACTTAAATACAAACGACAAGGAACAATCGTATATCCTTTTAATTTTACTTTTTGTTGTAATTTTAATATTTCATGACGATGAAGCAACAATTTTCTTTCCCGTGTTTCATCATGATTAAAACGATTACCATACTCATATTGAGAAATATGCATTTCTTTAATAAATGCCTCATTATTAATAAAAGTAATATACGCATCTTTAAATTGAACTTTTCCTAACCGAATCGATTTAATTTCAGTACCTAATAACGATAAACCTGCTTCAAATCGTTCCTCTAAGAAATAATCATGGCTTGCACGGCGATTCACCGCAATCACTTTCTCACCCATTTACGCTCTCCCATTAAATCCACTGTTGTTTTTTCTTTTTCTTTTTTGTTACAACACTAAAATCAATTGTTCTATCTTTAACACTAACGCCACTTACTTTCACTGTTACTACTTGACCAATGCGATATTTACTTTTATTATGCAAGCTAGTCAGTTCAAAACCACCTAAACCAACAGTGTAATAATCATTAAGACTATCCAAGCGAACCAATCCTTCAATCGTATTATCTAGTTCCACAAAAAAACCAAAATTTGTAATCGAACTAATCACACCTTCAAACACTTTACCAACATGACTCATCATAAATTCAGCTTTTTTCAAGTCTTCACACGCTCGTTCTGCTTCAATAGAAGCACGTTCACGTTCCGAGGTTAAAACAGCTAATTCATCCATTAAAAGTTCATCCTTTTTAATTTCTTCCACATCCAATGTTTGATTAAACCAATACTTACGTAACATTCGATGAACAATTAAATCAGGATAACGTCGAATTGGTGAAGTAAAATGACAATAATTCCTTAAAGCTAAACCAAAATGTCCTAAAGGCAATCGATCATAACGTGCTTTACTCATCACGCGCAATAAACGATCACTAACAATTGGATAACATTCTTCCTCACTAAATGATTCAAGAGATTGTTGTAATTCCTTAGGATGAATATCAAAAATATTTCCTTTAAATGGTTTTCCTAACAACATCGCTAACGAAACATAAATTCTAAGTTTTTCCACACTCGGTTGTTCATGAACACGATACAATCCAGGAATTTCATGAATCATTAATTGCTTCGCCACACATTCATTCGCGCTAATCATTAAATCCTCAATAATTCCTTCTGATTCACCACGACTACGAACACCGATATCAATCGGTTTACCCATATCATTTAACACTATTTTAGCTTCACGACTATCAAAAGCAATTGCACCATCACTTTCACGTCGTTTTCGAATAAAGCCTGCACACTCCTGCAACATACTTAAAAACTCATCACTGCCATGTTCAAGAATTTCATTTACATTATGATATGTACAACGTTCATCACTAATAATCAGAGAAGGATAAATACTATATTGTTCAATGGAGCCATCACGCATCACATCCATAGCACACGTCAGCGTACAACGCTTAACGTGTGGATTTAAAGAACAAATTCCATTTGATAAACTAAATGGTAACATTGGGGCAACACGATTGGCAATATACGTACTTGTACCGCGTTTACGCGCTTCTTTATCCAACGCGCTATTTATCGTAACGTAATGAGAAACATCCGCAATATGCACATAACAACGATAACCACCATCAATTGGCTCAATACTTACCGCATCATCAAAGTCCTTCGCATCATCGCCATCAATCGTAATTGTTTTTAACGAAGTATGATCGATTCTACCTACACAATCTTCATCCATCACAACAAGAGGAATGCTATCCGCTTCTTGTTGAACATCTGCATTAAATTCAAACTCAACACCATAATCAAGACAAATCGAACGAATATCAACATCACGACCATCTTCATCACCAATAACACGAACTATTTCCACTAACAACGGATTATACGTTAGTATTTTCACTTGAACCATCAATCCAGCATGTAAAACAATCTCTTTATTCTTTTTAATCGACATATAGTTACTAATTCTAGCATCAATCGACTCAAAAACAAAATTACGACGATACAACACAATTTTACCAACTAATGTCGTCGTATTGCGCGTAACAACCTTCTTGATGATACCACCATCATCGATTGATTGCACAACCACTTCATCACCATGCATCGCATCAGCAATATCTGTACTTGCAATATAAAAACTTTTATCGCCACAATCAACAAAACCAAAGCCCTTGCGATTCTTAGAAAATATTCCACGAAACAATGATTTTGATGCAGCTGAAAAATAACGATTCCCTTTATTTCTAACAATCAAAACATCTTCTTCCAATTCATTAAGACATTGATTAATGATTGATAAATCTTTAGTTGTTTTCCCTCTACACGCAACAACAATCTCCTGAATACCAACACCTTTTTTTGTAGGTTGACTAACTAAGCCAAGAATAATTTCTTTACAATTTTCCATAGTTCACCTCGATTCTATTATACTACAATCCAAGAAAAATAAAAAAGGCATTCCGCCTTCTATACCAATCGAATGATAATCACTAATACAAAGAAGAGAATACCTACAGCTAATGTAAGGTTTGAGATGACTTTTTCAGAACCTCTTTCCTTCGTGTTGGCAAATAAATTCAATCCTCCACTACCAGTAAAAGCACTTGAAATTCCATCAGACTTCCCACTTTGTAATAAAGAAAGAATTATTAATGCAGCGGATACAATCATCAATAAGATATCTAACATTTCCAATTCTCCTTTCTTAAGCCAACTTATTATATCAATAGATACCAAGACTTGCAAACAAAATCGTATTAATTAGTCATTACGCATGAAAATTATAACGGAAACCAATAAGTTTAAATACTTAT
>CAZTII010000031.1:0-20303 GCA_964613305.1 uncultured Erysipelotrichaceae bacterium | reverse complement strand
AACGGTCATTGAGAGGGCGAGAACAGAATAATTAATGTTTTATTGCTAAAAAGTCACTATTGGTCTATTATTATAGAGGATTTTAGGAATCTAAGGAGAACTTCATGTATAGCGAATTTGACGATTTTATGAAAAATAAGTTAAATGAAGAGTGTGGCTGCTTTGGGGTGTTTAATGTTAAAGACGCTGCTAGTTTAACGTATTTTGGTCTTCATGCCTTACAACATCGTGGACAAGAAGCGTGTGGTATCGCAACCAGTGACAACAAGACGATTACATGTTCTAAAGGAAAAGGTTTGATTACTGAAGTGTTCAACAATAAAATGATTGAAGAATTGGGTGGAAAACATGCATTAGGTCATGTTCGTTATGCTACGGCAAATGCGAATGTTTTAGAGAATGTTCAACCATTGATGGTTCGTGCTCATACTGGTCATTTTGGAATTGTTCACAATGGACAAATTGTTAACGCGAAGGAAATAAAAGTTGAACTTGAAAAAAATGGTAGTATTTTTCAAGGTACGGTTGATAGTGAAGTGTTTGCCCATCTTATTCAACGTGAATCGGGTACGATGGTGTATAAAATTATGCAAGCTTGCGAAAAGTTAGAAGGTGCTTTTGCTTTTATTATTATGACGAAAGATTGTATGTATGCTGTTCGTGATAAAAATGGATTACGTCCACTATCGATTGCGAGTATTGATGATGGGTACTGTATTTCAAGTGAAACGTGTGCATACGATATTGTGAATGCTCGTTTTATTCGTGATGTTGAACCAGGGGAAGTTATTCGTATTGCGAAAGATGGAGTTCAATCATTTCAATATACGTCAATGACGCAAAAAAAGATGTGTGCGATGGAATACATTTATTTTGCGCGTCCTGATAGTGTGATTGAAGGAATTAATGTCCATAATGCGCGTAAGCATTCGGGTAAGATATTGGCTCGTAATGATTCAGTGGAGGCAGATATTGTTATCGGTGTTCCTGATTCTTCGTTAAGTGCAGCGATTGGTTATGCGGAATTTAGTGGTTTACCATATGAAATAGGGTTAATTAAAAATCGATACGTTGGTAGAACCTTTATTCAACCAACCCAAAAACAGCGCGAACGCGGTGTTCGTATGAAATTAAGTGCTATTTCAGCGATTGTTCGTGGTAAACGCGTTGTGATGGTGGATGATTCGATTGTTCGTGGTACAACGTGCAAACGAATTGTTCAATTGTTGAAAGATGCTGGTGCTACTGAAGTTCATGTTCGTATTGCTTCTCCAGAATTTAAAAGTCCTTGTTTCTATGGTGTTGATACGACAACGTATGAAGAATTAATTTCAGCTCGTTTATCGAAAGATGAATTAAAAGAAATGATTTGTGCTGATACTTTAGAATTTTTAAGCTGTGATGATGTTAAAGAGGCGAATGGAGCAGATATTTGTACCGCATGTTTTAATGCTCAGTATCCTACAAATTTATTTAGTTATGGCCAAATTATTAAGAAAAACTAAAAGATAGATTCTATCTTTTTTTATGAACGTATATTGATTTATATGATTAAATAAAGTGTAAAATTGTAAGGGCTTGCAGGTTAAATCGATGTAAGGTATAATCAATAAGTAAGTATTTTATTAAAGAAAGGATAATAGTATGACAAAAAAGCCCAATATTGTTTTTATTTTAGAAGATCATCAGGCTTATTATCGTCATGGTTGGGATGGAGGGGTAAAACCTAAGTTACCTAACTTTGACGCGTTTAAAAGTGAGGGGATTGATTTTACCAACGCTTATTCAGCTACGCCTCTTTGTGCTCCAGTTCGTCGTAGTATGATTAATGGCTTATATCCTCACACACATAAAAATTATTTTAATGATTCAGCGATTCCTTATGATGAGGAAACGTATTTACGCTTATTGCATCAAGATGGTTATGAGAATTATTATTATGGAAAATGGCATGCGGGAGCTGGTAATGCATTAACAGCTGATCAGCATTGTCAAGGATTTAGTAGTGATGGTTATGGTAATCCTTATATCAGTGATGAGTATAAAGAGTATTGTAAGAAGCGTAATATTGAACCGGCGAAACATTTAATTCACCACAATTTTACTTCTGATCGTTTATTAAAGGATGGTTTCTTTACGACGATGAAAGAAGGAGAATTGTACGAATGTGATTCTAGTTGGTGTGGTGAACATGCTTCTGGTGTTACAGTTACATCGAATGATAGTCATGAATCGTTTTTCTTAGCTAACTTAGCATGTGATAAATTAGAAGAATTGGCTAAAAATCCCAATCAACCATTCCATTTACGTGTTGATTTTTGGGGTCCACATCAACCATTCTTTCCAACGCAAGAATTTTTAGATTTATATAATAAGGATGAGATTTTAGAGTATGGTAATTTTAGAGATCCGCTTATTAATAAAGCAGCGGTAAATCGTCGTGATGATAATCGTGGTATATCGGATGAAAATTTTGAAATGTTTATTCCTAGTCGAATACCTTGGAGTACATGGCAAGAAGTATTAGTGGCTAATTATGCGCACCAATCGATGATTGATGCGGCGGCAGGACGTGTGCTTCAAAAGATTAAAGACTTAGGATTGGATGATAATACGATTATTATTTGGACAACTGACCATGGTGATGGATGTGCTAGTCATGGAGGACATTTTGATAAGTGCTCATATATGACGCAAGAAGTGATGCGTATACCAATGGCAATTCGTTGGCCTAATGTATTAAAACCAGTTGTTTGTGATGAGTTTGTCAGCAATTTGGATGTTCCGGCAACGATATTGGATGCGGCTAATTTAAAGTTTTCTAATCGCGTTGATAGCCGTAGTTTATTAGCTTTAAAAGATGGTTCCTTAGACAGTTGGCCAAAAGATATTTTTTGTGAAACGGCAGGACATGGCTATATAGAGCGTATTAATGGTCGTATGATTGTTGAAGGGGATTATAAATTAGTTTGTTTTGAAGGGGATCTTGATGAAATGTATGATTTAGGAAAGGACCCGTATGAATTAAATAATTTAGCATATGAAGAGAAGTATGCTGAAAAGAAAGAGTCATTGAAACAGTTATTAAGGCGAAGACAAAAGGAATCCTTGGATTGGGCAACTTTTTTTTAGATAATTAAACCGGGAGGGAAAGAAAATGAAAAAATTATTGGCGCTAGTAGTATCGATTGGTTTATGTTTATCGCTTGTTGGTTGTGGTTCTGAAAAACCAAAAGAAGAAATTAAAACAGCTTCTATCAAATCTGTTGGTATGGTTACTGATACTGGTGGATTGGGTGATCAAGCTTACAACGATGCGGTTCACAAAGGGGCAACAGCAGCTACCACAGCATTAAAAATTGACTTAAAAGTAATTGAATCAAAAGAAGTAGCCGATTATGCGAACAACATTCGTTCAATGTGCAATGAAGGTGTTGAAGTTGTCGTTGTTGCGGGTGCTGGATTTGTTGATTCAGTGACAGAAGTTTGTAAAGAATATCCTGATACAAAATTCTTGATTTTTGATGCGAATGTTGAAAATCAACCAAACGTTTCTTCGGTTTTATTTAGAGAACAAGAAGCTGCTTTCTTATTAGGAGCTTTAGCTGGTTTAGTGACAAAGGCTGATAATGTAGGTTATATGGCTGGTGTTGAATCTCCTCTTCAAGAACGTGCTCGTTGTGGATTTGAAGCTGGTTATTTCTCAATTAAAAAAGCTAACAATGTAAAGAGTGTTTATACTGGTACATATAAAGATGTTGGAAAAGGTAAAGAAATCGCCTTATCGCTTTATAATGGTGGCGCTGATATCGTCGCAAGTTTTTCTGGTGCATGTAATTTAGGTTTATTTGAAGCTGCGAACGATCAAAAAGAAGGTGTTTGGGCATTTGGTGCTGCTTTAGGTCAATTCGGTGCGAATCCTAAACGTATTTTAGCTTCTCAAGTTAAAACTGTGGATGTGATTGTTGAAAACATGATTAATAAAGTAGCAAATGGCGAATTTGCTGCGGGTGCTGTAGCTAATGGTATTAAAGAAGGTGGAGTTGATTTAAAATTCAATCCTGATGAAGCGTTAGTAAATAGTGTTGTTACAGCTGAAATGAAAAAACAAATTGACGATTTACGCACTAAAGTTGTTAGCGGTGATATTAAAGTTCCTACTACCAAAGATGAATTAGCAGCTTTTACGAAGTAGTTTTATGAGTGTTGCGATAGAGACGGTCAACCTCACCAAACGTTTTGATACAGTAGTTGCTAATAAGAATATTAGCATCAAAATTGAAAAGGGTAGTGTTCATGCCATCTGTGGGGAAAATGGTGCAGGTAAATCAACTTTAATGAATTGCTTGTATGGCTTGTATATACCATCTGAAGGGTATATATGTGTTGATGGTGTTCGCCGTGAGTTTAAAACACCTAAGGATGCAATTTCATGTGGGGTTGGTATGGTTCATCAACATTTTATGTTGATACCTACGATGACGGTTGCCGAAAATATTATTTTGGGAAAAGAAACGGGAACAATGTTTAAATTGGACCGCCAACAAGCTGAAAAAGAAGTGTTGGAATTGGTGAAATTGTATGGTTTAAGCGTTGATCCTAAAGCATTAGTGAAGGATATATCAGTAGGCATGCAACAGCGTGTTGAAATACTAAAAGCACTGTATCGGGGATGTGACATCTTAATTTTAGATGAGCCAACGGCAGTGCTTGCCCCTTTGGAAATTGAAGAATTGTTTGAAAACATTCGCAATTTAGTGAAAAAAGGGAAAACAATTATTATTATTACGCATAAATTAAATGAAGTAATGGATTTAAGTGATGAAATTTCTGTTCTTCGTTTAGGTGAACTTGTTAATACGGTAAAAACTAGTGAAGTCAGTGAAAAAGATTTAACGACGATGATGGTAGGTCGTGAAGTTTCTTTGGGTGGTAAAGATCGTAAAGAAACTGGTGATCATCGTGAAATTTTATCAGTTTCTCATGTTAGTGTTCAACCTAGTGGTATTACTGGTTGTGCATTGAAGGATGTTTCATTACAAGTGAATAGCGGTGAAATTGTTGGTATTGCTGGTGTTGATGGAAATGGTCAAAATGAACTCATTGAAGCGATTGTTGGTTTAACTAGTGAGTATGATGGTGATATTTTTATTAATAGCGAAAACAGTAAACATGTTTCGATTCGACAATTACGTAAAAAAGGGATTGGTTTTATTCCTCAAGACCGTCATCATGATGGTTTAGTGCTAGATTATACAATTGCTGAAAACATGGTTTTAGGTCAACATGATGAAGTTCCATTTAGTAAAAAAGGATTGTTGAATCAATCATCAATTATATCGTTTTCAGTAAGTAAAAAAGAAGAATTTGATATACGTTGTGCTCATGTAGAGGTTGCCGCTTCGACATTATCGGGTGGTAATCAACAAAAAATAATTATTGCTAGAGAATTATCAACGAATCCTGATTTGATTGTTGCGATGCAACCGACTCGTGGACTTGATGTTGGTGCAATAGAATACATTCATAATGTGTTAGTTGAGGCTAGAAACAATAATAAGGCTGTGTTGCTTGTATCGTTGGAATTGGATGAAGTAATGGCGTTGAGTGATCGAATCGTCGTGATGAATGGTGGAAAAATAGTTGGTAGCGTTAAAAAAGATCAGTTCGATAAAGAATTAATTGGTCGAATGATGTTAGGATTGGAGGTATCTCAATGAAAGATTCCTTGAAAAAAGTAGGGAAAGCTATTTGGGTACCCTTATTAGCTGTTGTTTGTTCTTTTATTGTTGGTGCACTGTTAATCGCATTAGCAGGTAAAAGTCCTATTGCTGCGTATCGAGCATTGTTTAGAGGATCTTTTGGAACATTGCCATTGTTTTTTCAAATGTTAAATAAAGCGACACCATTGTTATTTACTGGTTTAGCTGTTGCGGTAGCGTATCGTGCTAAAGTAATTAATATTGGTGGTGAAGGTCAACTGATCATGGGAGCATTAGGTGCTACCTTGGCAGGTATTTATTTAAAGTTACCTTCAATTATCCATATTCCAATTGTTATTCTTTCAGCGTTTGTTTTTGGTTCATTGTGGGTAGTAATTCCTGCATTATTAAAAATTAAACGGGATGTGAATCCAGTTATTTCGACGATTATGATGAATTATGTAGCGCAACTAGTTGTTCAATTTTTAGTGGTTGGTCCCTTAAAATTTCCAGGTGAACTTTTAGCGACTGCGTGGCTTCAAGAAACGGCATGGCTTCCCTTGTTATTAAAAGCTCCTTATCGATTGGGTGCTGGTATTGTACTTGGAATAGCATGTGCGTTTGCTTTATTGTTTTTATTAAATAAAACTGTCGTTGGTTATGAAATAAAAGCTGTTGGTTTTAATCAACGCGCAAGTAAAGTTTCAGGAATTAACGTTCAAAAAAATATGTTGATTGCTTTAATGATTTCTGGTGGTCTTGCTGGATTAGCTGGAGGAATTGAAGTATCCTCTTTTTTCCATCGTTTGTATGATGGATTTTCTCCAGGGTATGGCTTTGATGGAATATCAGTTGCTTTGTTAGCTCGAAGTCATCCTTTAGGTATTATTTTAACATCCCTGTTATTTGCGATCTTACGAAGTGGAGCAGTATCGATGCAAACATCAGTTGGTGTTTCAAGGAATATTGTCGATGCGATGCAAGGTGTTATTATCTTATTTATTGCGGGAGAATCAATGATTGTACTGCTTAAAAACAAGTTTAAGAAAAAGGGGGATACGATATGATTTCGGTTGTAGCGTTAATTATGATGACAATTTCAACATCAACACCTCTTATCTTTGCGGCTTTAGGTGGTGTTGTCTCCGAAAAAAGTGGTGTTACTAATATTGGTATTGAAGGAATGATCTTAATGGGTGCTTTTGCTGGAATGGTAGGCTCTCATTTTAGTGGTAGTCCTTGGATTGGTATTGTTTTTGCAATCATAGCTGGTGGAATTTTAGCTAGTATTCATGCCTTTATTGCGATTACTTGTGGTGGTCCTCAAGCTGTAAGCGCGACTGGATTAGTGTTGTTTGCGACTGGTTTTACTTCTTTTGGCTTAAGAATGATTTTTAATCGTGCCGGTAGTAGTGATATTGTAAGTTATTTACCAAATTCACCTATTTTTAAAGGTATTCCTGTTGTTGGTGATATATTGGCTAAGTTTTCTCCGTTTGTGTATATAGCACTATTGTGTGTTGTTGTAGCTACGTATATATTTTATAAAACACCGTTAGGACTTCGTATTAATGCGGTTGGTGAAAATCCGAAAGTCGCAGAGACATTAGGAATTGATGTTTGGAAAATTCGTTGGGGTTGTGTTGTTGTAAGTGGTATGTTAGCTGGACTTGGTGGTGCCTATTTATCGATTGGTCAAATGAACTTATTTCAAGAAAATATGTCAGCTGGTCGTGGCTTCTTAGCAATGGCAGCGGTGATTTTAGGTCGCTGGAAACCTCAAGGTGCATTTTTAGCGGCATTGTTCTTTGGTTTCTTTGAAGCGTTACAACTTCAAATTCAAATGTTACCAAATGTTTTAATTAGTCCCATATTAATACAAGCAATTCCATATGTAATGTGTTTACTTGTTTTATTGTTTTCAGGTAATAAAGCAAAAGGACCAGCTAGTAATGGTGTTCCTTATTTAAAAAGACATTAGTTTATAAAAAAGAACTCATTTTAAATTGAGTTCTTTTTTATAGGCGAATGACTCTATTTTCTTTGATGACTTTCGCTTTTCCTTCTTCAAGTGGCATTCCTATAATACAAATACCAACTCCTTCATATTCTTCAATGTTCCATTTTCTCATGTATTGAATTCCTATAGGTGTTTCCATCATTTGTTTTAAACGATTGATCCAACATGAACCAACACCTAAAATAAATGCTTCCGACTGCATCATCGTTATAATGGCACTTCCATCTTGTACTAAGGTTGTACTATCTTTTTTAACAAAAACACAAATTATTGTTTTTGCTCCATAAAAAGGATCGCTTGTTGTACCCATAATGGATGCGTTTAAATTACTAAGCTCTTTGATAAGGTTTTCATCTTCGACGACAACTATTTTACTGTCTTGTCTATTTTTCCCACATGGCGCATTTAATCCGGCTTTAACGATTAAATCGATGTTTTCTTGACTAACTTTTTCTTCAGTAAAATGTCGACAACTATGTCTTTTTAATAAAAAATCATTGGTTTTCATATGTTTTCCTCCTGTAGAGATTATACAATAGTTTTCTGTGATATTGTTTTAAACTTGTTTTTTGTATTGTATAATTATTGTGGAGGTTTTTATGTTTAACCAAAAAGAACTAAATCGAATGATTTTTCCCCTTATCGTAGAACAATCATTGGCTGTATTTATGTCAATGGCAGATACGATGATGGTATCTTCTTGTAGTGGTAGTGCTGTTGCGGCAGTTTCTCTTGTTGAAGGATTTCATGTGTTAATCGTTCAACTTTTTTTCGCTTTATCGATTGGTGGTTCTATTGTTATGTCGCAAACAATGGGGAAAGAGGATTATAAAAAAACAGCACAAGTGGCGCAACAATTAATTGTAAGTGTTACTGTTTTGGCTTGTTTTTTGTCAGTTGTGGTCGTGAGCAATGCGGATGTTATATTGAGGTTGAGTTTTGGTCATTTGTCAGCGGATGTTTATGCTAATGCGAAAACATATCTTGTGATTATGTCCATGGGTTATCCATTTTATGCCTTGTTTTACGCTGGTGGCGCTATTTTTAGATCGATGGGAAACACTAAATTATCCTTACAATGTTCTTCGCTGATGAATGTGTTAAATGTTGTTGGTAATGCGGTATTGATTTATGGTTTTCATATGGCGGTAAAAGGTGCTGCGATTGCCACTGTTGGTGCGATGGCGATAGGTGCTTTGTTGATGATTGGTGGTTTATTGTATGTAGATCATACAGTAAAAGTTCGATTTAATCATTTTAGGTTTGATTTTAGTATTATCAAAAGTATTTTTATCGTTGGTATTCCTAGTGGCATTGAAAATACGATGTTTCATGGCGGTCGTTTAATTATTTCACGGATTATTGCGACATTAGGTGAAGTTGCAATTAGTGCTAATGCGATTGCGGGTAGTATTTCTAATATGTCATCGATTCCGCAAGCGGCGATTGGTCTTGTGATGATTCCGGTTGTAGGGCGGTGTATCGGTGGCAATAAACTTTCAGAAGCAAAAAGTTACACGATGAAATTAATGGGTCAATCCATTGTTTATTTAACTGCTTTAAATGGCTTGATGATTTTAGGTTCGCAATGGTTGGTTCGATTGTATCAGCCTTCAACTGCGACTTTTGACATTGCTTGGCCACTATTAAGTGTGTATTGTGCCTTAGCAATGATATTACTATCACCTTGTTTTGCTTTGCCAAATGCCCTTCGTAGTGGTGGTGATAGTAAGTGGGTTATGATGATTTCTATTGTAAGTATGTGGTTAGTTCGAGTTTGTTGTAGTTATGTGTTTGTTCAGTGGTTTCATTGGGGTTTAACTGGTATTTGGGCGGCGATGTTTGCCGATTGGCTATTTCGTGCTACCGCGTATATTGTTCGTTTTTTCTCAATGAAATGGATAAAAAAAGTTTCACTACTCAAGAGTGAAACGTAAGGTTGCTTTATGTTGTGTAACGGATAAATGCATCATTGCACCATTAATCATCGTCATTCGTGGTGCGACATGTCCAATGTCTGCTTGATAGATGATTGGAATATCAAATGCTTTTTTTAGTAGTGAATAGTATTCTTTTTCTGGTGTTGATGGGAATTTAATGCGTCCGATAATGATAGCTTTACAGTTGTTAAAATAGTTCATCATGTTCATCTGTAACAAAGTTCGATAAGTACTTCTTGCATCTAAAGCAAAAACATCAAAGTACCAAATAAAGCCATCTTCTTTGTATTTATCTAAAAATTGTTTTGTTGTATCGTATGGTGTACCAAATAAATCTTTTAATACATCGAGACAGCCACCAATGCATCGTCCACTAGTTTCTATTTCACCAATCCAAGCTACTTTTTCGGTTAATTCATAACTACCACTAGTAAAAAGGTGGTTTTTTTCATGGAGATCAAAGCTTTGTTGTTCGATGATATCTCCTTTTAGAAAAGAAAAAGGAGTAAAGAGTGAATGATGTAAAGGAATGATGTCAAATGATCCTGCATTATGTCCATAGAGTGTAGCGATGTCACAACTTGTTGTGATGGTGTATAAAAGAGAAGTAGGATCAGAATAGCCCATAATCCATTTCGGATTTTTTTTGATGGTATCGTAGTTAATGTAAGGCATCATTTCAAATTGGAAGTCTCCACCAGTGGCGCAAAAAATAGCTTTTATAGAATCGTCATTAAGTAATTGATGTAATTCTTTCGCTCGTACTTTACTACTTGCGGCTGGATCTTTTTTATTGCGAACACTTTTTGTTTCTACTGTGATAAAACCTTGTTGATGAATACTTGTAATGGAATCATCGAATTCCTTTAATTTATGGCCTACACCATTACTGAGAGCACAAATACCGATGGTGTCGTGTTGATTAAGGAAGCAGGGATATTTCATTGTTATGGATCCTTTCTAATAGTTCAATATAGTTGTTGACGACGATGATGGAAGGATGTTGATCGTAAAAGTCTTTAAATGATGCTTTTTTTATAGCGATTACTTGATGACAGTTACATTGTAAAGCACTTAATAAACCGTGTTTAGAATCTTCGATGATGGTGCAGTTGGATAGTGGAACTTGAATTGTTTTGGCTGCTTGTTGGTACATTTGGTATTTATCAATAAAGGTTCCGTCATCATAAATGATATTGGCTGGATTAAAATAATCGTCAAGATGAAATAGTTCAATGAAAAAATTGATGTTTTCAATAATTGAGGCACTGGCGATGGTAAAAGGATGTTGGTGTTGAGTTAAATAGGCGAAGAATGATGTTGCTCCTTTGACGAGTTCAACATTTTCTTGTAAGACAATATTGCGATATATTTCTTCTTTCTCTTGAGAAATACGATGATTTTCTTTATCATCAATGTCGGGTAAGTATGCTTTTATCGTTTGGTAATTTGTTGTTCCAATCACGTTGTGTTGACTATTGACGTTGTATTTTTCTCTAATCTGTTGCCATGCATTGGCGTGATACTTATCGTCTAAAAATAATGTTCCATTAAAATCAAATAAGATAGCGCTCATAGTACTTTCCTCCTAGTTCAATAAAAAAGGACTATATGTTATAGTCCACATTTTAACTGAGCATTACAATTTGTGCAAGTGTTACAGCCACCAATTTCTTCAACAACACCTTCTAAACAGATTGGGCATAGTTCGCCAACTTCAATTCCGATGTTGCGATCTTGACGGTCGCCACGTAAATCAGTTTTCTTTTCTGGTTCCATTTGGGTTTTAACATCGATTCCAAAATCTTTTGTTAAACTCATTTGGTCCCATGGAATATTTTCATCGCTTGTTAAGCTTAATACTTGGCTATCGCGAGAACCATCGACATACACTGTTCCACCTTTAGCTCCACCTTTGAATAGACGCTCGTATATTTTTTGTACTTGACGCACTGAGAATCCTCGAGGGGCATTAACTGTTTTTGAGATGGAAGAGTCAATCCAACGTTGAATGACACATTGAACATCAGCGTGTTCTTCAGGAGATAATTCCATGGCGCTAACGAAGTAATCTGGAAGTGTTTCTCTTGTGTATTCTGGATTGTGTTGCAGCCATTGGTCAACGATTGCCGCATTTACTTCGATGAATTTACCTAATCGTCCAGATCGGAAATAACTGAAACTGAAGTATGGTTCTAGACCAGTAGATACACCGACCATTGTTCCAGTTGAACCTGTAGGTGCGATTGTTAATAAATGGGAATTTCTAATGCCATATTTTACTATATCTTGACGAATGGATTCATCCATTAATTTCATATAGCCTGAATTGACGAATGCTTCACCGTCTTTAAAGAATGGGAATGGTCCTTTTTCTTTTGCTAAGTCGATGGAAGTGCGATATGCACTTTCAGCAATGCATTTAAAGACAGAGTCAATGGTAGTTAGAGATTCTTTTGAACCATATCGTTTTTTGGCGAAAATGAGTAAATCGTGTAATCCCATCACACCTAAACCAACACGTCGCTCTCCTAGAGCTTGAATTTTATTGGCTTCTAAGAAATAAGGGGTGTCGTCGATGACATTGTCTTGCATTCTTACTGTTAAAGCAACAGTTGTTTTTAGCTCGTCATATAATATTTCACCAGTTTCTTTGTTGACAAAGTTTGCTAAGTTGACAGCGGCTAAGTTACATACTGAGTATGGTGCTAAAGGTTGTTCTCCACAAGGATTTGTGGCGACAACTTTTTGTCCATAGCTGCGTGCGTTTGTCATTTTATTAGCGTTATCGATAAAGAAGATTCCTGGTTCTGCGGAATATGTTGCACAGAAACTAATTAAATCCCACAAGTCTCTAGCGCGAATTGAACGATATGTTTTAATTGGATAACCTAGTGCTTCCCATTCGTGAATATCACCAACTTCGTGCCAATGTTCATCGTATGCTTCTTTTTGTTCAGTGGTATAATTTTGTAAATCAGGGAAACGTAGTCTGAAGTCAGTATCTTTTTCGACAGCTTCCATAAATTCATCGCTTAATGTAACGGAAATATTTGCTCCAGTTAAAAATTCTGGATTGACAACTTCATTTTTTCCGCCACCTAAGAGTAACTCTCTTGCATGGTCTTTAATATGTGATTCAGCGAATTCACTGTTGATGACACTTTCATACATTTCAATTTCTAATCGAGTCAAAGGAGTAAATTTTAGCTTTCTTTTTGCTAATTCTTTAATTTGTTCATCATTTGAATTATCGACTAACCATTTTAATACTCTTGGGTTTTGCATCTTCGAGATAATGAATTCTAAAATATCGGGATGCCAATCTGCCAACATAATCATTTGGGCACCACGTCTACTTCCACCTTGTTCCACAAGATTGGTTAAATTCGCTATATCATTAAGCCAAGAAACAGCTCCGCTTGATTTTCCGCCGACACCTTTTGCTGGTGCTGCTTTAGGACGTAGTGTCGAACCATTTGTTCCGACCCCACCTCCACGAGACATAATTTCCATTACTTCTTTACGGTGATCAGCAATTCCACCACGGCTATCTTTTACAAATGGCATAACGAAACAATTGAAGTAAGTAACTTGAGTTCCGCTTCCTGCACCATATAGTACACGACCTGCTGGTACAGTATTTAATTTTTTTAGTTGTTCAAAGAATAAATTACTATATTTTTCTCGAGTTGTTTCATCTTTTTCTGGATTTGCTAAGGAACGACCAACTCTTTTAGCGATTTGTTCATAAAAAATTTCTATCGGTTTATCGATTTGAGAAAATGGACGTTGAATTATACCAGTTTCTGATTCGGTTTCATCTTCTAACGTTGATTTAAATTCATCTTCAATTTGAATTGTTACAGTTTCTTGTTCATAGTCGATAGAAAGTACACTTCCTACGCCTCGAGCAGGGTATTTGGGGTCTTCTTTAATGACGGTTAGGACGATGTCATCAATACCGAGAGAGACTAATTGTCGATCTTTTTGGCTATAGCGATCAAGCATGACTAAGCGTGATACACCTTGATGTACCGTCGTATATTCTTTTTCAATGCAAAAACAATGTGGAAAATATTTTTTAATGTCATTATTTAATTTATTGATTGTTTTTTCGCTATAAATCATAGTGAGCTCTCCTTTAATAATATAGATACTTAATCGATTATAAACTAATACACTTTCAAGGTAAACCGATTTTTTGAATTTTATTCATTACTTATGTGTTCATTTTATGAATGTTGTTAAATGTCATTAACTATTGTATCATAAAAAGTAAGGTATGAGGTGGAAATATGGATTATTCGGTGATTATTGTTGCGGCTGGTTCAGGTAGTCGTTTGAAACTCGGGTATAATAAAGTTTATTATAAAATGGATGAAAATACAACCATATTACAGACAACAATGGGAAAATTTTTAAGCGATGATAGGTGTAAACAGTTAGTTATAGTTACTGATATGGATTTATATGGCCAAATGGTGAATTATACTTTTTGTGGTCGTGTGATGCTTGCGCAAGGTGGTAAAACACGCCAAGAAAGTGTTTTTAATGGTTTGTTGGCGGTTAATCAAGAATATGTAATGGTTCATGATGGTGCGCGTCCATTTGTTTCCGTGGAGTCGATAGATCGTCTTGTTGATTGTATGGAAAAACATGATGCTTGTTTATTGATGGTTGATGCGAAGGATACAATTAAACAAGTTGTAAATGGTCGTGTTGTTACTACGTATAATCGTAGTGAATGTAAGTTAGCGCAAACACCACAAGGGTTTAAAACATCATTGCTTTTTGATTGTTATAAGAAGGCATTTGCGGAAAACATTGATTGTACGGATGATGCTTCGGTGGTGGAATTGTGTAGTGATGAAGCTGTAATGATGGTGGAAGGGGATTATAGCAACATTAAGATTACGACGATGGAAGATTTAAAATAATAGGATGTATTACTTTTTGACATACTATATAGTGGAGGAAGTGTATGATTTGTCCACGATGTCAAAATAGTGATGCATCTTTTTTTTATGAAGGAAGTAAGGGGTGGTATTGTCGTCGTTGTATTTCTTTTAAAAGACAATTGTTGTTAGAAGAAATGGTGGTACCACCATTGGAAGAAATTAGTGATGATGCCTCTGATTATTTATTGAAGTATCCACTTACGTCGAAACAAAAGGAGATTTCTAGATTATGTGCCCAAACGATTCAACATCAAGATGTACTAATTAAGGCGGTGTGTGGTGCTGGTAAAACAGAGATAGTTGTGGAAACGATTGCTCAAGCACTATTAAAAGGACAAAAGGTTGGCATTGCGATAGCACGACGACAAGTAGTGTTAGAACTTGCATCACGTCTTCAACAAATTTTTCCTTTGGCAAAAGTGATTGCGGTGGCGCAGGGGTATACGAGTATTTTGGATGGAGACTGTATTGTTGCGACAACGCATCAGTGTTATCGTTATCCTTTTTCTTTTGATTGCTTGATTGTTGATGAACCGGATGCTTTTCCTTATAAAGGGAATAAAGTGTTGCAAGGAATTGTTAGAAATAGTGCAAAAGGTCATATGGTTTATTTAACAGCTACTCCTGATGAGGAGTTGATGGAGCTTGTTAATAGTAAGAAAATGGCAATGTTTTGTTTGAATGAGCGCCCTCATGGTTATCCTTTAATTATTCCGGTTGTTAAAATAATGCCGATGATGGTGATGTGTTTTTATTTGTTGTGGTGGATTAAGTCTAGAAACAAGAAACAATGCATCATTTTTGTACCAACGATTAAGCATAGTATTTGGGTTCGTCGCTTAGTTGCATCGATTACTACAGTTCGTCGTCTTTGTAGTTTAACAGAAAATAAAGATAAAATTATTCAACGATTTCGTGAGAAAAGATATCAGTGTTTGGTTGCGACAACTGTGTTAGAACGTGGTATTACCATAGAAGGAATTGATGTTTGTGTCTTTTTAAGCAATCATGGTGTTTTTGATGAAGCTTCGTTGATTCAAATGAGTGGGCGCGTTGGTAGAAGTTTTAAACATTATGGCGGTGATTGTTTGTTTTTGAGTAGTGAACAGTCTGATGTGGTAAATCGCTGTGTAATGAGTCTAAAGGAGGCTAATGGTGAAACGGTGTCTATGGTGTCATCAAGGAATCGATGAAGGATTGTCGTGTTGGCAGTTATTTACTCGTGATGATGAGTTGTGTGGAAAGTGTCGTAAAAAGATGAACTTGATTAATGATGAGTTTGTGATGGATGACTGTAGGGGATTGGCACTTTATTTATATGATGAGGAAGTGATGAAAATGATTATTCAATACAAAGAATGCATGGATGAATGCTTGTTTAGCATATTTTTGAAAGAAAAGCTTTCTTGGCTTCGTTTTAAGTATAGAGGGTATACGATTGTACCGATACCTTCTTCTAAACAGAAAGTAGAGAAGCGTGGATTTCATCATGTTTTGAAACTGATTGAACCACTTCAATTGGATGTTTTAGATTGTTTAGTGAAAGATAGTGATGTTGATCAAAAGTTGTTGCATAAGGATCAACGTGAAAAAAATGCGAAGATACGTTTAGTGGATGGTTTTATTTTACCTAAGAAAATATTGTTGGTGGATGATGTGATAACTACTGGTAGTACAATGAGAGCGGCAATCTCTTGTTTAAAAGGAAGTAATCGTAAGATTGAAGTTCTTGTCGTAGCTAGTCATCCTTTAAATGTAAAAAAACGTGGTTTGCATAAACGGTAATTTAACAGTATAATAAATGGTGATTATATATAGAAATAGATGGAGAGAATATGGCAAATTTTTTAGAAAAGTTATTCAATACTGAACAAAAAAGATTGAAAGAAATTGAAAAAGAAGCGAATAAAGTATTAGCTTTAGAAGATAAGTATAGCTTGTTAAGTGATGAGGAATTAAAAAATCAAACAACTGTTTTAAAAGGTCGTTTATCTAACGGTGAGACATTGAACGATATTTTACCGGATGCTTTTGCGACTGCGCGCGAAGCGGCAAAACGTGTTATTGGTGAGTTTCCTTATAAAGAACAAGTGATGGGTGCTTATGTACTTCAAAGTGGTGATATAGCTGAGATGAAAACCGGTGAAGGTAAAACCTTAACATCGGTTTTAGCTGTGTATTTAAACGCGCTTGAAGGCAAAGGCGTTCATGTTATTACGGTGAATGAGTACTTGGCGGAACGTGACTCGGAGTGGATGGGTAGTATTCATCGCTTTTTAGGGTTGACGGTTGGTCTTAATTTGCGTAAGCATAACTCATTTGAAAAGAGAAAAGCGTATTTGTGTGATATTACTTATACGACAAATGCTGAGGCTGGATTTGATTATTTGCGTGATAACATGGTTACTTCTTCGAAGGATCGTGTTTTGCGTCCACTTAATTATGCTTTGGTCGATGAGGTTGACTCTATTTTAATTGATGAGTCAAGAACGCCATTGATTATTTCTGGTGGTGAAAAGAATACTGCTAATTTATATAAAGAAGCGGATCGTTTTGTTAAGGGTTTAGAAAAAGATGTTGATTATGAAATTGATGTGAAGGGTAAAACGATTCAACTTACAGAATCTGGTGTTAGTAAGGCAGAAAAAGCATTTAAAGTGAAGAATTTGTATGACTTACAAAATACGTCGACGGTTCATCATATTTCACAAGCATTACGTGCTAATTATATTATGTTAGTTGATGTTGAGTATGTTGTTCAGGATGATGAAATTGTGATTGTTGATGCGAATACTGGTCGTTTAATGCAAGGTAGAGCGTATTCGGATGGTTTACATCAAGCGATTGAAGCTAAAGAAGGGGTTACGATTAAACAGGAAACAACAACCCTAGCAACGATTACGTACCAAAACTTTTTCCGTTTGTATCAAAAATTGTCTGGTATGACTGGTACAGCGAAAACGGAAGAGGAAGAATTCTTGAGTATTTACAACATGCGTGTTGTGGAAATTCCTACGCATCGTCCTTTAGCGCGTAAGGATTATCCGGATGCGATTTTTGGTAGCCAAAAGGCTAAATATGAAGCGTTGGTAGAAGAAGTTAAAGAATGTTATGAGCGCCAACAACCAGTATTAGTTGGTACAATTGCAGTTGAAACATCAGAATTAATTTCGAAGATGTTGAAGTCTCGTAAGATTCCTCATGAAATTTTAAATGCGAAGAATCATTATCGTGAAGCGGATATTATTAAATATGCGGGTAGAAAAGGTGCGGTTACGATTGCGACGAACATGGCTGGTCGTGGTACCGATATTAAATTAGGTGAAGGTGTTAAAGAATTAGGTGGTTTAGCGGTTTTAGGTTCTGAACGTCATGAGTCACGTCGTATTGATAATCAGTTGCGTGGACGTAGTGGTCGTCAAGGGGATCCTGGTTATTCTAGATTTTATGTTTCGGTTCAAGATGAATTAATGGTTCGTTTTGGTAGTGAACGTATGGAAGGGTTATTTGCTCAACTTGGTGATGTTCCTATTGAATCAAAAGTTGTGACTAAGTCAATTGGTAATGCACAGAAACGAGTGGAAGGTGTTAACTTTGATGCTCGTAAGGCGTTATTAGAATATGATGATGTATTGCGTCAACAACGTGAAATAATGTATGAACAACGTAATTTTATTTTGGATAATGATGATGTTCATGGTTTAATTCAAGGAATGTTTAAGAAGGTTGTGGCTAATATTGTCGCTAGTCATACAGATAATAGTGGTAAAGAAGAAAAAGTGAATGTTGAAGAAGTAGTGAAGAGTTTAAAAATGCTTAATTTGACGGAAGAAATTGATATTGCGGCGATTAATGAAAAGGATGCGGCACAAATTAATGAAATTTGTAGTGAGGCTGCATGGAGTCAGTACCAAAATAAACTTGTTGGTATTGAAGAATTAATGGCTGTACATGAAAAGCGTTTTGTACTTCAAAGCGTTGATCGTGCTTGGATTAATCATATCGATACGATGTCGAAGCTTCGTGATGGTATTGGACTACGTTCTTATGCACAAACAAATCCACTTCAAGCGTATGTTACTGAAGGATATGAAATGTTTGAGGAAATGATGAGTGCGATTGCTCAAGAAGTTGTGAATTTCTGTTTGACAGTGAGAATAGTTACGGAGAATAGAAGATAATGGAATTATTTGAGATTCAACAAAGCCTAGATGCTTCAAGTGAGAAGCTAGTATTACTAGGCGATTCTCTTTGACTTAGCTAGTAAGCAAGAGGAAATCAGTAAAAATGATGAAATAATGAATGAGGCTGATTTTTGGAATAATCCTAAAAAAGCGCAATCGTTAATTCGTCATAATAATGCATTAAAAAAATTAGTGGATAATTATTATAAATTGGATAAAGAATATAAGTCATTGGATGAAATGTGTCAATTATTGAAGGAATCATTGGATGAAGAATTGTTTGAGTTGTTTTATGAAGAATATATTTCCTGGATGAAAGAATTTGAACAATTTGAAATTCAAGTGTTGCTAAAACAACCATATGATCAAAACAATGCGATTATTGAACTTCATCCGGGTGCAGGGGGAACCGAATCGCAAGATTGGGCGAATATGTTGTATCGTATGTATACTCGTTGGGCTTCTAATCAAGGATATAAAGTAACGGTATTGGATTATCAAGTGGCTGAGGAAGCAGGTATTAAATCAGCGAGTATTTTAATTGAAGGTGATATGGCGTATGGTTATTGTAAGGCGGAAAAAGGTGTTCATCGCTTAGTGAGGATTTCACCATTTGACTCTTCTGGTAGACGTCATACATCATTTGTCTCAGTGGATGTGATGCCTGAATTTAATGATGATATTGAAATCGTTGTGGATGAAAATGATTTAGAAGTGACGACAATGCGTGCTAGTGGTGCAGGTGGCCAACACGTAAACAAGACGGATAGCGCGGTAAGAATGTTGCATAAGCCAAGTGGCTTTGTGGTGACTAGTCAAGCTGAGCGTAGTCAAATTCAAAATAGAGAACGTTGTTTGACGATGTTGAAGTCGAAGTTGTATCAAAAGATGATTACGGAACAAGAGGAAAAAGTGGCATTGATGAAAGGTGATCAAAAAGCAATTGAGTGGGGATCGCAAATTAGGTCATATGTATTTTGTCCGTATACATTAGTGAAAGATCATCGTACAAATACTGAAGTAGGTAATGTTGATAAAGTCATGGATGGCGGCATTGATGAATTTATATTTAGTTATTTAAAGAGTCAAATTTAATTTGATTCTTTTTTAAAAGGAGATAAGATGAATAATCAAGAAAAAAGTGAAAAATTAGCGTTAATTAATAGGGAATTAGTCGATATTCATTATTATTATGAGTTTAAAAGAGTTGATATTGTGTTGGATGGTTCTGAATTTAACGTGGTGATAAGAATGTTGAATGTTGTAGGATTGAACATTGAAAACTATGATGTGATAGATAAAAAGCTATTAAAAATAGAATGGATTGATGATACGGAGATTATTTTGTTGTTTGAAAATTGTACAATTCAATGTACATTTGATAAAATGCAGCTCATGAGTTACTGTTCACACCCCAAAACAAAAACTAATCCACAAAAATGGGTATTGTTGATTAAGTTGGGGTTTTGCTAATTGACAGCTATGAATTAAGTTGG
>CAZTII010000030.1:0-20439 GCA_964613305.1 uncultured Erysipelotrichaceae bacterium | reverse complement strand
CCAACTTAATTCATAGCTGTCAATTAGCAAAACCCCAACTTAATCAACAATACCGAAAGAATTTGACGTTTTTAGTATGTATTTGATTTGGGTAAAGTGATGTTTAACAATTTGGAGTATTTAAATCACTACGGGGTTGACGTACCTCTTGATAATCACTCAGGGTAACTAATTTACGTTATAAATGCAAGTTATCGAGTTTTGAGGGTAGTAAGTCAACTTATAGGAGCTTCCTAACCAATTTAATCAATTACTGAACAGCACATAATGTAAATTTTGATGTTTCTAAAATAATTAAAAGCATTTTTAATAAAATGAGATAATTTATAACAAAGAATTTTTTTTAACTATTTCTTCCAATTGTTCTAATCGTCGATACCGCTCTGCTCGCTTTTTATGATCGATGTATGTCCTGTAATGGGTGTGAATATATAGTATCGTACATAGAACCATAAAAATCAGTTTTAAGTGGATAGTACTATCTAACAAATAATAAATGGGTAATAAAATAAATGTAAATATATAGAAAACACCTAACAAAATATGATATTTTTTATAACGCTGAAAACGTTCATCATCATTTAACTGCCAACTAAATAGTTTTTTCATAACGCTACTCAGGCCTTATAGGATCAAACCAGCTACCGTGTTTTGGTCCATAAATTACATTTTGTTTACTAACAAAGTTTTTATAAGCAGTTATATTTCTATAAATAGACTTTTTATAGTAAGTATTATAACAACTAGAATAATAATCCTCTTTACTGTTATATTGAATTGCCGATACCCAAACATCGTATTTCTCAGCTGCTACAAAATTGGCAATAGCTACTGCAGTTGTTGTATAAATATTAGTATATAACGCCATTATAATTGTAGATGTCGCTGCTATAGATCCTTTCCAAGGAATTTTATATTGTACACTTAGTGCGGTAGAATAATCTACGGTTGTTCGTGGTAGTGGTAAATGAACCACTTTTTTTTCTAAAGCGATACCATCAATGGAGGCGTCTCCAGTTAAATGATTAACTATTACTATTGTTGTTTTCCCGTTATCGTATATAATAGTTTTCTTTTCATAGGGATTTTGACCAATTTCTTTTCTAATAGTAAGGTTGTCATAATTTTTGCCAACAATGTTCGTTGGCGCACTACATATAGATAATACACAAGTTAATAAACTAATGATAATTTTCTTCATTTTTCCTCCATATCGCTCAAAGGCACTTAAATAGCTTATTAAACAATAACATTACTTTAATAATTATTTCCTTTTTAAAATAAGAGTAATCAGTAATATAATACAGAAATCTTTGTGAAGTGGGAGTAATTATATACATAAGTAAACTACATCTTCCACAAAACAAATAACAAGGACTGAGAGATTGTAACTAACATTATTATATTAAGTTAGGATAATAGCTAAATGTCAGTAATGTAGCGTCGAGTAGATGGTCTTTTCCTACTTCTCTTTCTTAATAATAATGTGAAAGGTTTGTCCACTGCCCTCACAGATCCGTACCTGCAGTTTTCCCGCATACGACTCGTTAAATCATCTTCATTTTCATTTCCTAAATATCCGTTGCTATACGAGGCCTTTTAGCATCATGGCTTTATATTTTGCATACTTTTTTAGTTGATAACTTATTTTTTTAGTTCATGTGCCACCCTTGTGTATGCTGCTGTGATACTCGTTTTTCTTTTGAAATTGATGATTTGTTGTCCTCTTTATCTTATCTACTTTCATAGGTTTTATCACTACTAAAAGACAAACCGACTTCTGGTAATTTTTCAGAAAATCCTTAGTGACAAGACCTTGTACTTTTATTTCCACTCTTTGACGGAATTTATCAGTTCTAACAAGTATACGGTTAATACCATTATATGCTCGCCACACTCTTGTTCCTCGACAGAGTACCTCCTAACCAGCTTTGCGCTAGCCTACTGTATGTGGAACTACATCGGCTTCTATGATTGTATCATTACGGGGCTAGATTGCCTCACACTTTCGCATTGCGGCTCTCGTACTCCTTGCTCTACTCTTAAAACTCACAATGCGTCTTTGACAAAAGGTACTTAGAACTTGATTTTTGCAAGACTTTGCCAGGTTGAGACTTTCACTCAACTATACTAATCATACAGAACTGGCACACTCCTCGTATAATTTTTATTAATTATTCACAAGTTTTATTATCACAGGTTGCTGCAACTGTATCATATCAATAATAACATCTTATGCATCCTCACTATTCAATTATTTATATATCATATTTTATCATAAATTAAAAGTTTTAATCTTACACTTCTGTAATAGTCATAAACAAGTAAATATAATTTCATACAAAAAATGCCACTTAAAATATAAAAAAACATATTAAATATATGGATTATAGTATATTCTGTATTTTTGGTGCGATGTTGCTTTATAATACGAACCGATAAGTGATTACCCATGATGTATTATTCATGATACGTTATTAATACTCAAATATGTATCATCGATAATTTTTAAATTAAATACAATATTTGTATATATTATTTTCAAAAAATAACAAGATAATAATTTAAAAAATATTATCCCTTTGATACTGACTGCTCTACACACATGAATGTGGTAGGTTCTATTACGATAAGGAATCACATAGAGGCTGATATTAAATCGCTTTAGTATCAATCAATACCTATGATATAGCCTTATTATATGCGAACTTTTCTTAACAAATGACTCAATGTCATTTAACGTTAATGGGAATGGCAGCTCACCCATGATTTACTTCTTATAGTCCAAAACTACTTAATAATTTATGTTTTTGGTTTCTTAATGAAACAATACATTCATCATGTTGTTGAACAAACTGTTCAAAATTTTTATTACACGCTTCTTTATCGGTTTCTTTTAAAGTTGCTTTGCTATTCATTAATAGAAATGCTGAATATAAATCTCGTTGAATGTTCTTTCCATCAATCACATTCCATCGTTGCTTTAGTTCTTTTTTAATATGTACATCATCTACATGATGATATTGGCTCGCTTTAAAGGTTTGGGTATTAACTTTTTTAATAGTTTTTCCTTGATAGCTTAATTTTTGTTCAATTATTGTGATAAGCATTGCAGGAGCTTTATTTCCTAAACTCTTGCCATAGCGTTTTTTACTGTTAAATTTTCCTGTTTTTTCATTAACTGTTGTTTCTTTCGCTTTTTTCTGTAATCCTTTAAAATTCATTGTTTCTACATAAATTTCATCACCTAGCGAAAGTATTATATTGGCAAGTTTACAATGCTCACTTTTAATATGTATAGTTTTTAATCGATACAAATTTTTTAACTCAAATACTTTCCTTTTGTATTTTTTACTATGTTTCCATCGTAATTTAACTTTTCGTTTTTTGCCATTTTCCTTTATAACGTACTGTCCTTTTTTTACAGTTCCATTTTCATTATAATTATCAGGATTCATCGCTTTTCTAGAACGTTCTAATGACTTTAAACAACGTACAATTTGCTTATCATACTTTGTAGAGTTTGGTGCAATTTCTACTAAACCAACACCATGTTCACTACAATATGCTAGCGAGGATGTACCAATATCAAGTCCGACGCTAGAATCGACTCTATTGATATGACGTACTTCACCAGTTGTTGCACAATACTTTGTTGGTGGTATTCCTTCCATCACTAATTGCAGAAAAAATTTATATCCTTGTTTAAAGGGTTTTCTAACTATACGACAATATTTAATCTTTTTATCTAGCGATTCGATTAAAAACATATCACTTTTTCTAATTTTTACCCAAATACTAAGTTTATTCCACAGTAATCGTTGTTCTTCTTTATTAAAGCGGATTCCTTGTTTATTCGTTTTTCCTTCTAAGGATGATAATGTATTATATTTTTTTTAAATGAAGTTTTTTACCTTTTCTATACAAAACACTTTCCACAGCTTGCCATGCTTGTGTAGCGATTTTTTGAGCTGTATTACTATCAATATTCTTTTTGTACCGTTGTTGTTGAACCTTTATAAATCGATGGAATTGATATTCTGACAATGAATATTGTTGTTGATATTTTTTTAATGCTTTAGAACTTTCTTTTGCTTTTTCGTGATAACCATTTGATTTACAGTTTAAATAATTTTCAAATTCTTTTTGATACTCTTTGTTTTCTTTCATTTTGTTTAGTTGATTCAAAGCAAATTTAGTCATAGTATTATACATTCTTTCCGCTATAAGAAAACGTTTGTTTAACAAACAAGCAACAAATTTTATATTTTTTGATAACATCTAATCAAACTACGCGAGTCATTACCTTTATATTACTCTTTAAGATAGTACTCAATAATATCGTAATAGTGGCTACCGGAAATTCATATTGAACTTAAGTTACGACCATGCGACAAAACTTAGGGTTAATTTAGTCCAAGTATTTGTCCGCACCCCCAAATGTACATTCTTATGTTGACATTTTTAGTCAGCTTAATAATCATTAATTTGGAAAGGATATATTGGTGGAGCGGTCACCCCACTTTCGTGTTCCGTGAGGCATTCCACATTTCCATTCATATTTCTATGACCGAAGCACAGCGAGACCGATTTTCTGTCGTCAATATAACCTTTTCAATCTATATAATATCATTTTCTATTAATGTGTCAACTTTTACCAAATATTTATAAAACGAGCTTTATAGCATTTTAACGCTTCGACATATATAAAAAAAGCCATATTTCTATGACTTCGTTTAACAAAATTTGGTGCGCGTGAAGGGACTCGAACCCCCATGGTTGCCCGCTAGATCCTAAGTCTAGTGCGTCTGCCAATTTCGCCACACGCGCAATGCTTAAATATTATAGCATACCAATATTAAATTTCAATATATTTAAAAATAATTTTAAATTAAAATTTATAAATATAACACTTAAAATATATTATCAACTACTTTTTTTATATTTATATTTCTATTATAGAAATATTTATTAATTCATCATAAAATGTAGTTAGGAGAATAACGTTTATGAAAAAAACTATAAAAATATGTTGCATCGTTGTTTTGTTCTTTAGTTTAATAGCATGCGGAGAGAAAGATCCAGCCACTACGGATACACAAACCACTTCTAAGCAATCAGATAAATGGCTTATTTATCTCTATTTATGCGGTAGTGACCTTGAATCGGGATATGGTGCAGCTACCAGCGATTTATCCGAAATTTTATTAGTTGATCTTCCAGATAATGTTTCTGTTTTAATTCAGACTGGAGGCAGTTATCAATGGGATAACGATAAAGTCGATCCTAACTTTACTCAACGGTTCTTATACACCTCTAAAGGTCTTAAAAAAGTGTATGAAGGAGAAACGGAAAATATGGGTGATTCTTCTACACTTGCAAACTTCTTAGCGTTTGGAAAAAAGAAATACAAAGCAAATAAACAAGTATTTATCTTTTGGAATCATGGAGGTGGTAGTGTTGCTGGAGTGGCATTTGATGAATTATATGACTATGACTCTCTTACTCTAAATGAAATTAGAGATGGTTTTAGTCAAGTATATGATTCGACTACCGAACAACGTCCGTTTGAAATCATCGGTTTTGACACTTGTTTAATGGCAACTATCGATACTGCCGCAATCGTAAAAGATTATAGTAATTACATGGTCGCCTCAGAAGAATATGAACCAGGAATTGGTTGGGCATATGATTTATGGTTAAGCGCTCTAGCAGACAACCCATCAATGAGTTCTTTAGAACTTGGAACCGCAATTTGTGATACGTATTATGAAGCATGTGATGAATTATCCCTTGCAGATGAAATTACTTTATCGGTTACCAACTTAAATAAAATCGATCGTTTATTAAAAGCTTACGATAGTCTTGGAAAAGAAGCTTTAACACTTGCTAGTGAAGATTCATCCTTTTTTACTCGTTTTTCTCGTCTTTCTAATACAATCGAAAATTATGGTGGCAATACAAAAGAAGCAGGTTATACTAATATGGCTGATTTAGGTCATTTAGCTCGTAAAGGTGAAAAATTGTTTCCAACGCAAAGTGCTGCAATATTAAAAGCACTTGATCAGTGCGTCGACTATCGCATCTTTGGTCGTTATAGAAGCCAATCTACTGGATTATCATGTTACTATTCCTTCAATTATGATCAAAATGATTTAACTAATTACTTAAAAATAGGCACTAGTAAAAATTTCAATAGTTTTTATACATATACAATTTTAGGTGAAATTGATAAAAACGCTAAAAGTCAAATTACTAAGTTATCGAAACCAGAAACCTTAGAAACATTGGGTTGGGAAGGACATAAAGTAACCCTAAAAGATGGCTATGCAATATTAAACTTAGGAAAAAAAGCTGATTCCGTTTTAACAAATATTTCTTTTGACTTATATTATGCTGATGCAGAAAATGATGTTCTAGTATTATTAGGAAATGATAACGACATCACTGCCGATTGGGAAAAAGGTATCTTTACAGATAATTTTAGAGGAGTTTGGGGTGCAATCGATGGCCATTACGTAACCATGGAACTTAATTATGGTGATGAAGACTACAATTTATACAATGTCCCAATTTTATTAAATGGCGAAGAAGTCATCTTATCGGTCGCATACGATTTTAATGACGAACAATTTTCTATCTTAGGAACACGTAAAGCTATCGACGACAACGGTATGGCCGATAAAAATCTAAGACAATTAGTCATTGGCGATGAAATTACCGTGCTACTATATTTCTATGAAGACGGTTACTTTGTACCTTATGAAAGCGATACGTTCTCCGTTACTGAAGATACCATGTTCCATGAAGAAGATATTGGCGATGGCCAATTTATTATGAGTTTCGTCATGGAAGATGCCGAAGGTAATATCGCTTACTCTGAAGACATTTACATCGATTATTACGATGGTGAATATACATTTACTACATATTAAAAAAGTATATGCATTTATTTGCATATACTTTTTCATTATTAATCTTTACGATGTTTCATGTGAGGAAATAATAACACCTCACGAATCGATTCACTATTTGTAAGCAACATAACAAAGCGGTCAATACCAATACCGATACCACCTGTAGGAGGAAGACCATATTCCAACGCTTCGACATAATCAACATCCATTTCATTCGCTTCATCATCACCAAGTTCTTTTAGTTTCAATTGTGCTTCAAAACGTTCGCGTTGATCAATTGGATCATTTAATTCACTAAAGGCATTAGAATATTCCATTCCATGAATCAACAACTCAAAACGATCAGTAAAACGAGGATCTTTCGCATTTTTACGTGCTAAAGGTGAAATTTCTACTGGATGACCATAAACAAATGTCGGTTGCGTAATTTTTTCTTCACAAAACTTTTCAAAAAATAAATTTAAAATATGACCAACTGTTTCTTCATGAGCAGCCACTTCTACATGATGTTGTTTAGCTGCCGCTTTAGCTTCTTCCAATGTAATTGGCGCAAAAAAATCAACACCAACAACTTCTTTTACCGCATCAGCCATATGCCATCTTTTAAATGGAGCTTTTAAAGAAACTTCCTTATCACCGAATTTAAACTCAGTCGTATTAAACACTTCCATCGCAACACTTTCAAATAAACGTTCGTTTAAGCTCATCATACCTTCCATATCAGAATAAGCAACATATGCTTCTACTGTTGTAAATTCAGGATTATGACGAGAATCCATTCCTTCATTTCTAAACAAACGGCCGATTTCATACACTCCTTCAAGACCACCTACAATAAGTCGTTTTAAAGGCAATTCCGTAGCGATACGAAGATAAAAATCCATATCCAATGTATTATGATGAGTAACAAATGGACGAGCTGCAGCACCACCCAAAATAGGATGTAATACTGGTGTCTCCACTTCAATTAATCCTTCACTATCCAAGAAATGTTGAATAGCCCTAATAATGCGAGGACGAGTCATCGCGATAAGACGACTATTATCATTCACGATTAAGTCAACATAACGACGACGGTAACGTTCTTCTTTATCTGTTAAACCATGAAATTTTTCTGGTAGCGGACGCAATGCTTTTGTAAGGTGGGTATATTCTACTACTTTAACAGTTACTTCACCACTATCAGTACGAGCAATAACACCTTGAACACCAACAATATCCCCTAAATCATGAGCTTTAAACAACTCATAAACTTCATCACCAACAACCGCTTTGTTAATCATCACTTGAAGTTGACCAGTTCGATCTTGAATGTGCATAAATCCTAATTTACCCATTCTTCTCTTCGTCATAATTCTTCCCGCAATCGCAACTGTTTGATGCAATTGTTCAAGCTCTTCTTTTGTTTTGTTTTCAGCAATTGCGTTAATATCACTCGCATGATGCGTACGATTAAAAGCTTGACCAAAAGGATCAATCCCTTTATTTTGCAATTCTTTCATTTTTTCACGACGTACAATTTCTTGTTCAGACAATGTATATTCCATCTTTTCTTCTCCTTTTTCATATAAAAAACTCTCGACGAGGGACGAGAGTTATCATCGTGGTACCACCCTAGTTCATGACCAAATCGCTTTAGCCATCTTTGTAACTTAATAAGTTATTTCTTAACGCGAAATGACGATCAGCTCCAAGTCTTTACTTCACATTTAATTCACTATCTGCTTACACCATCCAGACTCGCTTTAAGCTACCAAAAACGTTACTACCCTCTTCTTAGCTGTTACAGAAGAATTATAACACAACTTAGCTCAGATTCAACTATTTGCGTCATTTTTTCCGATAAAACGACTTATAAAATCGATACTCTACCTTTATATTTTTTCATATACCTTTGATTCATTGCATCACCTTCTGGAAGATTGCCACTTACCCAAACTGGAGTTTCAATACCTTCATCCAATAAACAACCAATCGTTTCCGCAATGATACCAATTAACAATGTCATACCAACAACAGTACTTGTCGAAGCAAAATTATAATCTAATTTTTCATGTGATAATACCGCATCTCCTTTTACGCCAACTAAATCTAATACAACATCAGCCACATCCATCAATCTCTTTCCACTAGAATGACGTGATGTTACTTGACTTGAATACGTTTTCGACGTTAAAGCAATCACCTTCATTCCTTTTGCTTTCGCAGCCATTGCCATTTCAATACCAGCTGCGTTTCGTCCAGAAATACTAACAATTAACATAATGTCTTTATCCGTTGTTTCTTGCATCTCTAAAACCGCCTCTGAAAATCCTTCAGAACGCTCCATCAATTGCGACATCTTAGCACTAGGCCAAACATTATAATGAGGATAAAGAATCGCATTAACCGGAAATAATCCACCTGTTCTAAAACATAATTCATAACCAAACATTTGCGAATGTCCACAACCAAATGTATGCAAAACACCATCCTCTTTCACCATCTTCACTAGTAGTTCTACTACTTGATGTATTTCTTCTTGTTGATGTAATGATTCATTCATCTGTTGTTGAACAATCGTGTAAAACTCTTCTATTCGTTTCATAAACACCTCCTACATATAGGATATCACAAGTAACCTTTATCTTAACAAGTTAGTGTCTTTGCTCTGTTTTTGTAGTTCCATCATTCGATAAAACATTCCTTTTTTAGAAAGCAAATATTCAGGATTTCCTTCTTCAGCAATTTCACCCTCTTTTAAACCAATAATATAATCCGCTTTTTCAATGGTACGCATACGATGAGCTATCACCAAAACTGTTTTCCCTTTCAATAATTGTTGTAGTGCTTGTTGAACAAAGCTTTCACTTTCTACATCCAAAGAAGCAGTTGCCTCATCCAACAAGACAATTGGGGCATTTTTCAATAACGCTCTAGCAATTGAGATACGTTGACGTTCCCCACCTGAAAGAAGTATTCCATTTTCACCAATTTTACTATCATATCCTTCTGGTAATCGTTTAACAAATTCATCACAATGTGCCATTCTTGCTGCTTCATACACTTCTTCATCACTTGCAGAACTTCTACCAATCTTGATATTCGCAAACACGCTTTCATCAAACAACAACACCTCTTGAAAAACCATCGATATATTACTTAAAAGACATTGTGGGTCTATTGTTTTAATATCGATACCACCAACACAAACAGTACCTTTACTTACATCATAAAACCTCGCAACCAATTTACTAATTGTACTTTTTCCACTTCCTGAAGGGCCAATTAAGGCTGTTATTTCCCCTTGTTTTGCAATAAAAGAAACATCATGTAACACTAAATCTTCTCCATATCCAAAATCTACATGATGAAAGCTTATATCGAAACGATTAAATTCAACTGATGTTTCACCACCCATCTCTTTTGTTTGTTCTAATTGTTGCATACGATCAATTGGTGCCATCACCGATAAAACATGAGAAATATTCATCATTGATGCAGCAATTGGGTCATAAATACGATTTGCTAAAATAACATACATCACAAACATAACACTACTAATATTGTTGCTTTGCCACAACAGTAAACCAGTCAAAATAGTTGTCATCATACCTAATTTGAAAAATCCTTGACAACCAGTTACAAAGACCGCCATTGTCAACTCACTTTTAATTTGATTTTTTTCCGAAATTACCAACGCTTTTTGAAAACGATTAAAATATTGGTCTTTACAACCATAACTAACATAATCACTAATATGTTCTAAATCTTGTTGCATCAATTCACTCACATTGTTTTTAGCATCAAAATGGCCTCGTAACGATTTTAATTGCGTTTTAGCACTAGAAAACATAATAAAGAAGGTAATAGGAATTACCCATAACATAGCAACACCCATTATAAAATTACTCATTAATAATGGAATAGACATGATTAAAACCATCAAAATAGACGCTATTAATTGAGGCAAAGCATGCGATAACATTTCTTCCACTGCACTACAATCACTCATAATAGTACTTGTCAATTCCGTCAAATCCTTTTTATTAAAAAATGATAACGGTAATTTTCTTAATTTTTCACCTAAATTCAATCGTTTTTGTTCACTTTCTTCATACGTAGAAATAAAAACATAATTGAATTGAATGTAATAAAAAATTCCCATTAAAATAACTGGAACAACAATACCAATAACTACCCTACTTGTTTCCATATGAAATGGTTGTTTATGCAATAAACTTTCAATACCAACCATTAAAAACTGAGCAAGAACATTTAACGATAAAACAATGCTCATTTGATACAACAAATTATACAGCGACCCTTTAATTAAACCATCTGCACCCTGTTCACTAACACCTAACGTATTTCTTAACCAAGATTTCATACTAATACCTCTTTATTATCTAATCTCCATGTAGAAGCTTTTTGATACTCTTTCCACATTTTGCCGTATTGCCCATCTAACGCTATTAGTTCTTGATGACTGCCAACCTCAACAATATTTCCCTCATCTAAAACAACAATCGCATCGTCATCAACAATCGATGATAAACGATGAGCAATCATAATAACTGTTTTATCCTTTAATAATTGTTGTAATGCTAATTGAATTAATACCTCATTTTCCGGATCGGCAAAAGCCGTTGCTTCATCTAAAAGTACAATCGGACTATTTTTAAGCAAAGCACGAGCTAACAATAATCGTTGTTGTTCCCCTCCTGATAAATAAACACCTTTACTACCAATCATCGTTTTTAAACCATCAGGCAATTTAGCGATGACATCATCACATTGAGCAGCTTTAAACGCTTCCATCATTTCACTAAAACTAGCATCTCTTTTACCCATTTTTAAATTTTCTTCTAAGGTACCATGAACTAATTTTTGATGTTGAAATACTAATGTAATACAATCCATCAATGCTTCATTAGACCATTGGCGAATATCATAACCACCAATACGAATACATCCCGTTTTAACATCATAAAATCTAGCACACAATGCAGCTAATGTACTTTTTCCACCACCAGATGGTCCAACTAGTGCAATTCTTTGACCTGAATTAATCATCAAATTACAGTTTTTAATCGCTAAATAATCACTATTAGGATAACTAAAAGATACATTTTCTAGTTCAATACTATATTCTTTCGCTTTATCGATAATTCCATAGTCAACGTGCTTAAAATCCATTAAATTCTCTAAACGTTTTAACACTTCACTAGCTTTAACAATCGATTGAAAGCTAGTCAATAATCGCATAATAGTCATCGTACAAAATGGTGCAAACAACGTATAAAAAATAACATTTAAAAGTGTAATCGATAATGATTCCCCTCTATTAATCAAACCTAAAGCAAACGGTACGATAATAAATACAATAGAATTAATACTAATACTCGCTAACATTAACCAATTTCTAACACTAAAACTATAATCAAGAGAAAATTTAGCATATACTTTTACCGCTTCATGAAAATTTCTAAATGAGTACACTGTTTGTTGAAACACTTTAACAACAGGAATACCACGAACATATTCCACCGCAGTATCTTGCATCCGTTCTTGAGCATCCATAAAATTCTTCACGCTATTCGCATTTTTTCCCGTCATCATTTTTGAAATAAAAATTAAACTAAACACTAATGTCATGATATACAATAATCCCATGCGATAATCATTTGTAAATAAAGTCATTGCCATAATTAGTGGAAATATAATCGCACCGGCAATATCTGGTATATTATGCGCAACAAAACTATGAGTTAAAGCAGCATTTTCATCGATTTGCTTACGAATAACACCACTATTGTTCCCATCAAAGAAACCAAGTGGCATTTCATATACTTTCTTCATTGTATCTTCACGAATCATTCTTTCTATTCTAAAAGCGCTAATATGCGACAATAATAAAGCAATAAAATACATACTAGTCCCAACCAACGAAAATACTAAAATGCGTTTAGCGTTATAAACTATAATCGCTTGATCTGCTGAAACAGATAAAATCTCACGAATAATTTTAAAACAATCCAAATAAGGAATTACTACGATAAACTGACTTGCCATCGATAATAAACAACTTAAAAATAATAAATACTTATAACTTCCTGCATACCCTAATAATGATGACATAAGATTTTTTTTCTTCATATACCCTCCTAATCACGATTTTTTAACGACATGTCGATTGAATTAACACCATATTTCTACTTATCACTAACATTGTATTGTTCGCTTTCTAAACGATACTGGGATGGTGTACACATCATCACCGATTTAAATGCTGCACTAAATTTACTAGGATTTTCATATCCAAAAATTGATGCGACGGATGCGATGGAATCATCGCTATTCAATAAATAATCCGCGGCTTTTTTCATTTTATATTTTTTAAGATAAGCATAAATAGAACTACCATACACCTCTTTAAAACAATTCTTTATCGTTGTTGAACTATAATTAACATGGTTTTTTATATCTTCCATCGTCATTGCATTATCTACAGATGAAAGAATAAATTGTTGAATTTTCTTCGCTCGTTCAATGGTACGTTTACCAATGTATTTCTTATATACCCTCTGGCTAATATCATAACGTTCCAACTCCAATAAAAATTCTAATACTTTAAGACGATAATATTGAATTTTGCTTAATTCTTGAAATGTATCCATCGCTTGAAAAATAGAAAATAGTCGCTCACTATAATAAAGATAATAAGGCAACCCATCCTTAAATTTTTGAAAAATACGTTCTATATCGACATCATATTTTTCTTTCAAATCACTATAATTTTTCTTTTTAATCATCAGTGCAATACTTCGATAATATTTTGTTGGAAAACTATATAATCCAGCATGACTCTTTTGATCATGACTATGGATATCACCTGGTTCTAAATACAATGCCTTATTGTGTCGTATCCATTCTAAGCGACCATCTAAACAACATTCAAACATCAACATATCATCATTATCATAAGAAATAGAAGTACAAACATGTTCTAAATCGTAACGATTAAAAGAAAGAACAATATGAGGAAATACTTCCATGCAACGCATACTTCCTACACCAGTTTCATTTTCATGACGTATATCATAATAGTTTTCATGGACATCAATTTTAAATTCTTCTCTCTTGTTTCTTAATAAATGTGATAATTGTTTATTCATAGTCACCTCAGTTAGTGTTAGCTAACAATAGTAGAATACGCTTTATTTGCTTATTCGTCAACTCCAAGTAAGTGTAAACTAATCCAATAAGACAAAAAAACCTCTGCAAATCGCAAAGGTTGTTTAATTATAGTATTTCTCCTTCTTTATAAGGTATTAGTTTACCACCTTGTTGATAATATCGATCTTTTAATGCTTGAGTATACTGCCAACTTAACTCAATTTGTTCCCATTGTGAAAACCATGTGTTTTCTCCTTGAAGCCAAGCATGTAATAACCTCTCATACGCTTCTGGCGTATTTAGACGATTGGATAAATCACAACTTTGACAAAATTCCATCGTTGCATCGCTAAGTTCATCCGTATCACCTGGTTTTTTAATATTGAAAGAAAAAGAAACACCTTCTGTAGGTTGAATAAAGAGTTCCAATTTATTTTTAGGAATATTTTTATCTACTTCTTTATAAGTAATCACAACTTTCATCAACCGTTGACCTAGTTTTTTACCAACTCGAATAATAAATGGTACATTGTTCCATCGTTTATTATCGATATACAATTCCATTTTAGCGTATGTTTCTGTCGTAGAATCTTTCGCTACTTTATCTTCATCACGATATCCTTCATATTGTCCTAAAATCATTGGTGACGTCATTTTATTAAACAGTCGTAAATCCTTCAACACCTCTACTTGACGAGTAGCAATTGGCTTATTATCGGTCGGTTGTTCCATCGCTAAAATACTCAATATTTGAAATAGATGATTTTGAACCATATCTTTTAAGACACCAGCTTTATCATAATAATCACCTCTTGTCTCAACACCAACTTCTTCAAAACTATCAATTTCTATTTTTTCAATGCTTTCACTATTCCAACTTTTTTCAAAAAGAGGATTACTAAAACGGATAGCTTGAACATTACGAACCATTTCTTTGCCTAAATAATGATCAATTCGATACACATTCTCCTTAGAAAACAAGTTTTCTAATTGTCCATTTAACACACGAGCATGAGTTAAATGATCACCAAATGGTTTTTCAATAATCACTTTACTTTTACTTTCTAAATTCATTGACTCAATACCTTTAGTAATTGTATCAAAATAACGTGGAGCAGTCGCAAAATAATAATTGTATTCATCTACTTCTGATTGCGTTAAAACACATTTTAATTTTTCATAATTCGATATATCATTAAAATCAATTTCTACATACGAAATATTCTTTTTAAACTTATTGAAAAATTCTTCATCATAATGAAAACGACTGAATTTTTCAATCCACGGTATTAATTGTTGTAAGTAATCTTCCGTACTCCAAGGACGACGACCTAAAACAAAAATATGTTGGCTGTCTGTAAATTTACCATTAAAGTATAAATTATAAAAAGCTGGCAATAATTTTCTAAAGGATAAATCACCAGTTCCACCAAACAGTACTACTGCTTGACTAATCTTTGATCCATTCAACATGAAAGTCACCTTCTTTATCTACTCGTTTAAAAGTATGCGCACCAAAGGTATCACGTTGCGCTTGAATAACATTAGCCCCAACACAACTAGATGCAAGAGAATCTAAATAAGATAAAGCGTTGCTTAATACTGGTACAGGAATACCAGCTAAAACGCTAGTTGCGACAACTTTTCGTAGTGATGTACTATAATCAACAATTAACGGTTTCAATTGTTCACTAATTAGAATAGAATCAACATCTTCCGTTTCATAAATAGTTTCTATCGTTTCTAAAAACTGTGATTGAATAATGCATCCAGCCTTAAAAATACGAGCTATTGACGCTAATGGTAAGTTCCAATTAAATCGTTTACTAGCATCGCTATACAACGAAAATCCTTGTGCATAAGAAATTGCTTTAGCTAACATTAATGCTTTTCGCAATTCTTCAATATCAATCTTTGCTTCAGATGTTTCAAAAGTATAACCACTTAATACAGAACGCCATAAACGCTCATTAGATAATACACGAGTTGTAAATGCATTCGATAAACAAGAAATATTTTTTTCCTGTTTTAAACTTTCAATACTTGTCCATTTACCCGTACCTTTATGACTTGATTCATCTAAGATTTTATTAATTAACGGTAGACCATCTTCATCTTTAAAGCGTAGAGCATTGCTTGTAATACCGATAAGATAACTTTTTAATTCACCTTTACCCCACTCATCCAAAATATCAGCAATCCTCTCTAAAGGCATATTGAGACCATGTTGAAGAAGAATAACAACCTCCGCTAATAGTTGCATTTCCGCATATTCAATACCATTATGAACCATTTTTACATAATGACCAGAACCTTCAGGTCCAATGTATGTCACACAAGGTTCTTCATGATGTTTTGCTGCAATCGCCTCTAAAATAGGCTGTAGTAAACCATACACTTTTTCATTACCAGAAGGCATTAAACTAGGACCAAAACGAGCACCGACTTCGCCACCAGAAACACCTAAACTATAAAAATTAAGCCCTTTATCATTACAATATTTTTCACGACGATTACTATCTTCATAAAAAGAATTTCCGGCATCAATTAAAATATCGCCATATTCACAATAATCTTCTAATTGATTAATTAATTCATCGACTGCTTCCCCAGCTTTTACCATCATAATAATGCGACGTGGTTTTTCAAGAGAATCAATTAACTCCTTCAACGTTTCATAACCACTTACATTATCATGAGGAAACTCAGAAATAAACTGTTTTGTTTTACTATAACTACGATTAGCAACACCAATCTTAAACCCTTTATCAGCAATATTTAACGCTAAATTACTACCCATTACTCCTAAACCAATTAATCCAATAGTATTCATATTATTCCTTCCATTCAAGCGATACCGCTTCACTAACACTAATTCTATTTACTTCTTTATCAATCAATCCATGTTCATCTATAGCAAATACAACAACATTCGCAGAATTACGATTTAAACTGATACAAAATTTACCATTAGGTGTAATATTAAAATCACGTGGGTGATCACCACCACAATCAACTACTTGTTCTAAGGTAATTGTATCGTTTACTTTTAAAACACTAAGTACATTTTCTTTAGAACGAGTAGAAACATAAAATAAATCATTGTGAGTTGGATGCTGGCGAATCGCAGCACCACCTTCTTTATTCATAACACCATCCTTTAGTACTGAAACACTACTTTTTACAAAACCTTCTTTATCCATTAAAACAAGTTCATTGCTTAATTCACATACAATTAAATAATCATCACGATATCGAATCATATGACGTGGTCCTTGATTAGCTTTAAACGATAACGAGCGAAGATAATTAAATTGCTCGTCATACACTTGAATTTCATCCATCAATAAACAAGGAATATAATATCGATGTTCATCTTTATATACCTGATGACAACCAGCATTTTTCTTAATGACAATTTGTTTAAATAAAGAAAGACCATTTTCATTAATTTCAACAATAGTCCATACTCCTTCACTATAATTGGCCGTATGAATATAATTACCTTCTTTTAAAATATAACAAGAAGAACTTTTCTCCGTAATAATCGAAGATTCAACTTCTCCATTCTCATTAAGTACACAAACACCAGCACCTTCCGCATTACTAAAGATACTATAAATTTTGTTATGTTCGACATCCAAATACTTACAATTATCAATAGAAGCAAGTTGTTGTACACTAACATCACCAGTATTATCATCCACCATTAATGCGCTTAAACCTAAACTTCCTTTTCCTGCATATGTTCCTAAATAGCCTGTAAGTTTCATATAACTAACCTCCTTAGTTAATGATACCATAAATTAAATAATAATACTCGTGACTCAATCACACAATTAAAAAAACGCGGTTACGCGTTTGTTGTTTCAGTAAAAGGCTCAATATTTAATCCGTCAATCGCAACATATGTTTCGGCTAGATTTAAAATATGATCACCAATACGTTCATAGTCAGTTAATAAATCAGCATAGTAAATAGCTGATTCAATATAACAACTCTTTTTATTCATACGTTCAATTTGATTTGTACGATAACAAGCAGTCATATCATCAATTTTTTGTTCAATTAAACCAGCTTGTTTTAATACTTCATCTTTGTTATCAAAATGTGTTTTAAAGATAGATAAACCCTCAACACAATGAGATTTCATTTCCGCAATTTCTAAGAAAGCATCTTTTGATAACGATAATTTCTTTTGATCGATCGCTTCAGCACATTCAGCAATATTCATGGAATGATCACCAATACGTTCTAAATTACCAATTAATTTAAACAATTGATTCAACACTGAAATTTCATGGAACCCTTGTTCAACTGTTAATACTTTTGAAATCTTTTTCGCTATTTGCATATTTAGTCGATCAATTTCAAGTTCTTGTGTTTGAATTTTTTCCATTTTACTAATATCATAACGAGTAAATAATTCAAAACTAGAAAGTGTATTATCATTCACTAAATCATACATTTTTTTAATTTCGGTACTAATCAAATGAATCGCAAGTGTTGTAACACCTAATAAATGATTAGAAGTCATTAAATCTTCAAGCCATTTATCTTCATTATCTTCCACTTCACCCTTCTTATCAGGCAATATAATCGTAGATAATTTCGCTAACATTTCACCAAAAGGTAATAAGATAATCGTTGTAACAATATTAAATACTGTATGTACATTCGCAATCTGTGCCGCAGGATTAGTCGGCGTATACGCTCTCATGATTGAAACAAATGGCGTTGTTAATGAAATAATTAAAAAGATAACTGTACCGATAACATTAAACGACAAGTGAATAATGGTTGTACGTTTCGCATTTCTATTTGTACCAATAGACGCTAAAATCGCTGTAATACAAGTTCCGATGTTTTGACCAAATAAAACAAAGACCGCACTCTCTAGCGGAATTAAACCACCAATTGCAAGAGCTTGTAAAATACCAACTGAAGCCGATGATGACTGAATAATAGCTGTAAAACCAGCACCAGCCAAAATACCAAACACCGGATTTGAAAATTTAGTCATAATATTGATAAATTCCGTTGAATTCTGAAGCGGAGTCATCGCATCACCCATCATGTTCATACCAATAAACAAAATACCTAAACCAGCGACAATACCACCAGCAAATTCTACTGTTTTATTTTTAACAAATATAATTAAAACAACACCAACAAAAGCAAATAAAGGAGCAATAACACCAACATCCAACGCGATTAATTGACCAGTAATCGTCGTACCAATGTTGGCACCCATAATGATCCAAACAGCTTGTTTTAATGTCATTAAACTTGAATTTACAAATCCAACAACCATTACTGTCGTAGCTGAAGATGATTGAATAATCGCTGTAATAACTGCCCCTACAGTAACACCTAAGAAACGATTTGCGGTCAATTTTTCAAGAATGTTCTTCATTCGATTACCTGCAATTGCCTCTAAATTGTCGCTCATCATCTGCATTCCGTATAAAAATAATGCCAGACCACCAAGTAACATTAAACCATTTTCAATACCCATTCAATTTTCGTGTATGCAAAAACATACGTCCCCTTTCAATACAAAGTTAACAAAATATTAACATAAAATTCACATATTGACCACTTTATCAAATAAAACTTTACTTAGATTTAACAATTAAACAAAATAAAAAGCAAGAATTAAATCTTGCCATTAATAATTTATAAATAAGTTAACAAAGAACTAGCACCAGACTATTTTAATATAACAACGTTTCATTAAAACATCAATAATACTAGCGCTTCAATAATTATCTGCTTGATAAACACACCTTTAATAAAGCTTATCAAACATTAAAAACTATCTACCTATTTCAATAATATTTTCAATAAGTTTCTTACAACGCCCACACACAGAACCAGCCAATGTAATTTCTACAACTTTATCTAAATCTTTAACACCACTATTAACACAATCAACAACTGTTTTAAGCGAAACACCTTTACATCCACACACTGATGTTAAAATAGCATCCACTTCATTTTTACAGCCTTCACACTCATTACAAATACCCGCCATAGAAACTAATTCCTCACGAGTTCTTGCACCATTACACATCGCCTTACGAATATCGCTATACTCAACGTTATTCTTACTACAAATTACTCTTGATACCGCCATTACAATTCCTCCCTTAATATAATCAAATTGTACCTAAAATAATTACAAAATACAAGATTAGTGCTTTCATTACTACTAACATCATATAAAAAGCACAGAACAAATGTACTTTTTACTAATATCAATTAAGTTATTTTAATTATAATTCTATGAATAAATGATAAGTTAAAAAGAGAGTGTATAATTTTATGTGTAACCTCAAAAGCACCTGCTAATAGAAAAAAG
>CAZTII010000029.1:0-20447 GCA_964613305.1 uncultured Erysipelotrichaceae bacterium | reverse complement strand
TTAATTCATAGCTGTCAATTAGCAAAACCCCAACTTAATCAACAATACCCTTATTTCTTTGCTGTGTATTTTCTGATGTCAAATGCTACTGCTATGATAATTACTAAACCTTGTGCTATGAATTGATACGATGGGTCTACGCCTAAGAATTGTAAACTTGACTTCATTAATTCAAATACAAGTACTCCTAGTAGAATTCCTTGAACTTTACCAACACCACCTGAAGTTGATACGCCACCAATTGTACAAGCTGCGATTGCTTCTAACTCATATCCTAATCCTAAGTTAACTGACGCTCCTCCTGATTTTGCTGCAAGCAAAAATCCTGCTAAACCGTACATAATTCCTGCTAAGGTATAAATCATTATTTTTACTTTTGTTGTGTTTACTCCTGATACTTCAGCGGCATTTTCATTTCCACCTATCGCATACATGTATTTTCCGTGTCTAGTCTTATTGTATAAGAACCAAAAGAATAAACCGGCTAATAATGCGATTACAAACAATATTTTCATCATTAATATACTTCCTGTTGCAATGTTTGTGTATTGTTTTGTAAGACCTCCAATTGGTTTTGCTCCTGAGTATACTAAGTTAATTCCATAGACTACTGTTTGCATACCCAACGTTGCTAAGAATGGTGGAACTTTTAATACGGAAATAATTACACCATTTACTAAACCAAACAAACCAGTTAATGCTAAGACAAACAATAATACTACCAATATAGGCATTTCTGGCATCATTTTAAAGAAGCGATCGGCGTAGTCTGGTCTTTGTAGTAGGGTTGCGGCTACAACGCCTCCTAGACCTACTAAACGACCTGCTGATAAGTCTGTTCCTTTTGTAATTAAAGCACCACTTACGCCTAAGGCAATAATAAATCGTGGTGAAACGTTACAAATAATATTATCTAAATTACCTAATGAAAAGAAATTATTTTGTGTAAATCCTACAAATAACACAAGTATCGCAAGTAAAATAACAATCGCATTATTACTTACAAAATTAAGAATTTTCTTTTGATCCATAGTTTTCCCCTTCTACATGTATTTCGTAGCTAAACTCATGACTTCTTCTTGAGTTGTTTCGCTACTATTTACAAATCCTGTTACTCTACCTTCACACATTACCATGACTCTATCACTCATACCTAATAATTCTGGCATTTCACTAGAAATCATAATAATTGATTTACCTTGTTTCGCTAATTCAGCAATAATCGTATAAATTTCAAATTTTGCCCCAACGTCAATACCACGAGTTGGCTCATCTAAAATTAAAACATCGGGATTGTTTGCTAACCACCTAGCAATAATAACTTTTTGTTGATTTCCACCTGATAATGTTTGAATCTTTGTTTTAGAACTTGGTGTTTTAATACTCATCTTTTTAATATTTTCTGCTACTAATTTTTCTAACTTTTTATTGTTGATGACTATCTTATAATCTAAATATTTATCTAGAGAAGAAACACCAACATTATCCGAAATACTTAAAACACCAAAAATACCAGTAGCACGACGATCTTCCGTCAACAATGCAATGCCTTTGCTTATAGCATCACGAGGTCTAGTAATATTAATCACTTCACCTTTGTATTTTACTGTTCCTGATATCGTATGACGAACACCAAAAATTGCTTCCATCAGTTCAGTTCGTTGTGCTCCAACTAAACCACCAATTCCTAATATTTCACCCTTTTTCAAATCAAAACTTACATCTTTAAATGATTTTGGGTTAATAGAGGTAAAATTACGTACTTCAAGAACTACATCTGAAGGAACGTTTTCCCTCTTAGGGAAACGATTTGTTAACTCACGACCAACCATTCTTTTAATAATCAAATCCGTCGTTAATTCTTTAGCACTCCAAGTACCTACATAAGTACCATCTCGCATAATACTTACTTCATCTGATATCTTTAAAATCTCTTCCATTTTATGAGAAATATAAATAATCGATACACCTTTATCTCGTAATGAATTAATAATATCAAATAATCCCTCTACTTCATTTTCAGTCAATGAAGAAGTAGGCTCATCCATAATAACAATCTTAGCATTCGCTGAAACAGCTTTTGCAATCTCCACTGATTGCATTTGCGAAACAGACAATGCTGATAATTTCATTTTAGGATTAAAATTCATTTTAACTTCTTTTAGTAACTTTTCTGTATCGTCGTACATTTTGCCGTGGTCAACAATGGTAATCGGACCTATTTTTTTTGTTGGATAACGTCCACAAAAAATATTCTCAGCGATAGAACGATCAAGAATTGGTTGCAATTCTTGATGAACCATTGCAATCCCTTTACTTAACGCTTCACTTGTATTTTTAAGATCTACAACTTCACCATTAAATACAATTTCACCCTCATCACGGGCATAAATACCAAAGAGACACTTCATCAACGTTGACTTGCCTGCTCCATTTTCCCCCATCAGAGCATGTACGGTTCCCGGTCTAATATTTAAAGAAACCTTATCAAGAGCTTTCACCCCCGGGAAATTCTTACTTATATTTTTCATTTGTAAAATATAATCACTCATATTATTCCCTCTCATTAATCTAAAATTACGTGTGCACTAAGGCACACGTAATTATTTCATTACCTAGTTATTTTTTAACAACTTTTACGTAGTCAACCCAGTAGTAAGCGTCTAATTTTTCACCGTTTACTGCTGCAACTGCTTTATCAACAGCTGTATGAGATTGACCGATATGGTCATTTAATACTGTACCTGTCATAGTTCCAGCATTTACCATGTCAACAACTTCAGGAAGAGCATCAACACCTAATAAGTAAATATCTTTACCTACAGTACGTTTAGCCGCTGCGATAGCTTGAGCAGCACCTAATGCCATACCATCATTATTACAGAATACAACTTCAATCTTATCACCAAATTTACTTAAAGCGTTCGCTGTAAGTTCTTGGCCTTTTGCTTGTTCCCAATCACCACGTTGTTCAAATAATTTATCAACTTTTAAACCTGATTTTTCAGCGTATTGTTTGATAGAGAATTCAGTACGGTATTGAGCATCCACGTTTTCAGGGTCACCAACGATCATAACGTAAGATAAAGTACCATCACCATTTAAATCACCTTTGTTAGGAAGTTCAGCAACGATTTCACCTTGGAATTTACCAGATTGACGAGCATCAGCTCCTACATAAGTGTATTTTCCAGCATAATCTTTACCATCATACATTTTCATATCTTCTGCGCTTGGTTCGCGGTTAATAAAGATACAAGGAACGCCTGCTGCAGCACATTTGTCAATAACTGTAGCTGCTGAAGTAGATTGTACTAAGTTAATGATAAGAACATCCATTTTTTTAGCAATAAAGTTGTCGATTTGGTTAGTTTGTTCAGCTTGGTCGCCTTTACCATCTTGGATAGTAACATTATACGTCACTTTGTCATTGCTTAATGTTTTAAAGTAAGCTTCGATTTCGTTACGGTAAGAAGTCATAAAGTTGTCATCAAACTTGTAGATTGAAACACCAACGTTCACTGTTTTTGCTTCCACTTTTGGAGCATCAGTTTTAGGAGCTTCTGTTGGTTTTGGTGCAGTTTCACCACATCCTACAAGGCTAAGTAGCATAGCACCTGTAGCAAGTAAAGCTAAAAGTCTTTTTTTCATTCATTTCCTCCCGTATACCTATTCGTTTTGTATACGCTTTCATCTTACCAAAATAAGTTGCTTTGGTCAAGTATTGCACAACATTAAAGTATTTGTTTAGTAAAACTTTTACGCTATTGACAAACATAAACAATCAATTTAGTATAAAGAAAAAAGATATTGGAGAACACTATGGTTACAATACGTGATGTCGCAAAAGAATGCAATCTATCCATTTCTACCGTTTCACGAGTACTCAATTATGATTCAACACTAAAAGTACACGAAAATACGAAACGTTTAATCTTTGACACTGCTCATAAACTAGGGTATCGCAAACGAACAATAAAAATGAAAAACCATTATGAACGAAAACGAGTTGGAATTGTTCAATGGTATCCAATTGACATTGAAATAAAAGATCCCTTTTATCATTCAATTCGTTTAGGTGTAGAAACTTGTTTACTAAAAAACAACATCGAAATCATTCGTTCATTTAAAGATGAAGAAGATTTCTTTACAAAACTTAAAAAAATTGATGGACTTATCTGTATTGGTAAATTTAGTAAAGCAGAAATTGCTGAATTTAGAAAAATCACCGATCGCTTAATTTTCATTGATTTGTTCTTAGATAAGATAATTGCTAATACCATTGTGATGGATGTACACAACGCCATGAAAGATGTCGTTGAATATTTAGTCAATTTAGGACACAAGAAAATAGGTTTTTTAGGTGGTATAGAATACACTTCAGACAACGAACAATACCAAGATAAACGCATTAAATTCTTCGAAGAATTTTGTCAAAAATACAACGTAGAATACGTTCCATATACCCATTTTGGCAGCTTTACCATGGAATCTGGAGAAAGTATGATGAATGATGTACTAAACAGTAAAAAACAGCCTACAGCCATCTTTTGCGCCAATGACTCCATCGCTATTGGCGCCTTAAAAGCCATCAAAAACGCTAATTTAACTGTACCCAATGATTTTTCCATCGTTGGCTTTAACAACGATGAAAAATCATCATTAACAACACCAAGTCTTACTACAATCAATGTTCCATCAGAAAAAATGGGCGAATTCAGTGCTCAATTTATGACCATGTTTTTAAATCAAAAGAAAGTTTATCCAATGATGAATATGGTTCCATGTGAACTAATTATACGAAACTCCTGTGCTAGAGCAAAATAATATGGTATAATCAAATTTGGCTTTTTTTTAAAATACAGGAGGATTTCAATGTCAAATCAAAAAAATTGTACCATCGCTAACCCAGGTCCTTTAGGTCTATTAGGCTTTGGTATGACCACGGTATTATTAAATCTACACAACGCCAACATCATTCCCCTTTCCATCGTTATCATCGCTATGGGCTTTGCTTTAGGCGGAGCTGCACAAATTATCGCTGGCATCATGGAATTTAAAAAAGGAAATATGTTTGGTGCTACCGCATTTACCGCTTATGGCTTCTTCTGGTGGTCACTTATCATGATATGGATCAATCCATTTCAATCAACACCCGCAGACTTAACATCAATGGGCTATTATTTACTGTTATGGGGCATTTTTACCGCTTTTATGTTTGTAGGTACCTTAACCCACAACAACGCCACAAAAGTTGTCTTTGGCAGTCTAACAGCATTATTCTTCTTACTAGCAATCGCTGACTTCACCAACAACCACAGCTTAAAAATCGTTGCTGGATATGTCGGTATCTTCTGTGGTTTAAGCGCAATTTATGCAAGTGTTGCTCAAATCGTCAACAACGAACATAAAAAAGATATATTTCCGTTATAAAAAAGTTAGCTTACATTAGCTAACTTTTTTATACCTTAAATTTATAACCACCAACTGGTCGAATACTACACTCTAAACAAGCACCTTCACCAAAAATACTATTCATCATTGTTTTATAGTGCGATAATTTCTCTTTTGGTACAAATGCTTGTATTGTTCCAGCTAAACCACCACCATGTACGCGGTATGCACCACTTCCTTTTAATAATTGTTCGCTAACTGCTAAAGCAACGGATAATGGTTGATGTTGTACATCGTTTGGTGTAAATACGTTTTGTAAATACATATAACTAGAATAACCCGATTCAATAATTAACGCTTTAAAGGCTTCCAAATCGTTATTTTTAAGTGCCAAAACTTGTTTATCAACACGTTTTGTTTCATTTAAAAAGTGAATTGCACGTAAAATAGCACGATCTGATACATTCTTTTTTACGTCGCTTAATGACGCTAACAATTCTTCCATCGTAATTTCCGATAACACTTCTTTATTAAAAAATGCAGCAACTTGTTTCATCTCTTGTGGCATTAATCCATATTCATTGGATAAATCCGCATGACTTCCTTTAGTGTCAACTAAACATAATGCATAGTTACTTTCAGCAAAGTTAAAATCAATTTTTTCAACGATTGGATTGTTTTTATCAAAGAAATCAATCGTTACAAATCCACCTACAGAACAAGCCATTTGATCTAATAAACCACATGGTTTATTAAAATAATGATTTTCGGCATATTGACCAATTTTAGCGATGTCTACTGCACTAATTTTACCGTCATTAAAACATTCATTTAAAATTGTTCCAATAAGAACTTCAAAAGCAGCACTAGAAGACATTCCTGAACCTTGTAATACGTTACTATGCGTATAGACGCTAAAACCACCAATACGATGACCTAGTTCATTAAAACGGGAAAGTATTCCACGAATTAAAGATTCGGTTGTAAATACTTCTTCTTGTCTAAACTTAAGATCATTTATTTTAATCGGATTCACTTTAAAATTATCCGCAACATACACAACACTATCCCCTTCAACAACCACAACAGCTGCTAAATCCATGTTGACACTACCTGCCAACACTTTACCACGTTGATGATCAGTATGATTACCGCCAATTTCACAGCGACCAGGAGCTGAAATAAGACATGCATCCTTATCCCCTTCCCTTAATGCTTTTTCTAGTAAGGTCAACCAACGTGTTTTTTCTTGTTGGATGTTTCCGTTACACGTCAACATGTTGAATTGTTCGTCCAATGTTCCCTTGTTTACTAAGTCGATGATTGCAGAAATTTTCATTTTTTAATCCCCCTAACCTTATATTCAATCGCATTACTGCGAGCTATACCTTTTTTTAATAATGGTTTTATATGTGAAGAATTGATAGAATTTGGTACATATTGTGGTTCAATACAAAGAAAACTACGTGGACCAAACACATCACTCTGTAAAAAATTAGAGGAATACAAATGAAACCCATCGAAATCCGACGAAATTTCAACACTGCATTTTTTAGAAGAAAGTGTGGCAAAGTGACGCATGCCACTGCCATTGACATAATAATGATGATCATAGCCATGTCCTAATTGAATATCAATAAAAGTCTCATCCAACATATCACCAATTCTTTTTTCTTCTCTAAAATCAAATGGGGTGTTTTCAACACTTTTTATTTCATCTTGCGTTAAACCAGTTGAGTCAACTGGTGCATAAGACGAAGATGAAAGTTGCAAGGTGTGATTTAAAATCGTGTTGGACTGTTCTAAATTAAAGAAACTGTGGTTTGTCATCGCAAACAGTGTATCTTGATCACTTAAACCAGTAAAGGTATTAATCAATGTATCTTCATCTAGTTCATATTTTACTAAAACATCAACACTTCCCGGATAATTTTCTTCACCGTCAGCGCTTTTTCGATACAACACAATACTCTTTTCATCATGGTAAATGACCGAAAAAACAAAGCGATGAAAACCATTCGGTCCCCCATGTAAATGATTAGGACCATTATTACACGTTAAAACATATTCTTTATCATTTAAAGTAAATTTACCATTACCTATACGATTACTAACGCGACCAATACTTTGTCCAACATATTCTCCTACCGTTTCATACGGTGTTACAGAATCATAGCCTAAAACAATATCCACATCACTTTCCTTTACCACAAAGGAAACAAGGGTTGCTCCATAATCAGTAATCATTGCTTTAATATAGTTATTTTCAATCGTATACAACGTACAAGGTTCATTAAACCTCGTTTTACCAAAGTCTTTCATTTACTTCACCATCTTATCAAAGGCATTTTTAGCGGCCATTTGTTCAGCTTTCTTTTTACTATTACCACTACCAACCCCTAATATAATCTCATCCAATTTTACTTGAATTTCAAAGCGAGGATTGTTCGAAGGTCCACTAATTTTAATGACTTCATAGGTAACGGTTTTACGTGTATCCGATTGAACGTATTCTTGTAGTTTTGTCTTATAATCAGTAATGATGGATTCTTGTGGATTATCTAAGGCTGGAGTAATAATTTCTTCTAAAATAGGCTCCACGTTTTTCATACCACCTAAAAAATACAACGCTCCCAAAAAAGCTTCAAAACAATCGGCTAAAATCGAATCCCGATTGCGTCCACCAGTCTTTTCTTCACCAGATCCAAGTTTTAAATACGGTTGTAGTTTTAATGTTCTAAAATAGTGCGCTAATGTCTTCTCACACACAAGTTGTGCTCGTAGCGTTGTCATCTGTCCTTCAGGAAGCGGCGGTTGTAACATAAAAATACGTCGTGTCACCCACAATTGAAGAACCGCATCACCTAAAAATTCCAATCGTTCGTTGTTACTTTCACTACGATGTTCATGCACATACGAAGAATGCATAAACGCTTGCTCAATCAAGTCATAATCAGAAACAATCATTTTTCGAGCATCTAACCATTTTTTAATACTCATGTCACTTCTCCTAATCCATAATTAGCAACTGTTCAACATCGCTATTAAACGCGGTTAAACACTGTTTACATACCTCATACGAAAATTGTTCCGCATCTTTTTTCGCTGTTTCCATAATTTTCACATCATCAATAAAATTACCTAATTTCAGCGTTGGTAAACCACTTTGTCTAACACCTATTATATCACCAGGTCCACGCAATCGAAAGTCTTGTAGCGATATTTCAAAACCATCACTGCTGTTTACTAAAACTTGTAACCGCTTAACACTATTTTCATCCTCACTATCACTCATCAAATAACACACTCCTTGATGACTTCCACGCTGTACACGACCACGAAGTTGATGAAGTTGACTTAACCCAAAGCGATGAGCATCCATAATAACCATCATTGTCGCATTAGCGACATTGACACCTACCTCAATGACGGTCGTACTTACTAACACCGCAATCTCATTGCGGCTAAATGCTTCCATCACTTCTTCTTTCGCTTCACTACTCATTTTACCGTGTAACATACCAACTTTATCGATATGCTTTTCAAGCAAACTCGCTATCTCACTTACGGTTACACAATCATCACTTTCTTCAATCGCACTACAGACAACATACACTTGTCTGCCATCAGCAATCTGTTGTTTTATCGCATCCATAATAACAACAATATCATTACTATTTAAAGCTATCGTAATGACTTGTTTTCTACCTACTGGCATCGTTACAATTGTCGATACTGATAAATCACCATAAATGGTGTTTGCTAAGGTACGCGGAATTGGTGTAGCACTCATCAGTAAAAAATCAACATTGTCACCTTTTTCTACTAAGGCATGACGTTGAGCAACACCAAATCGCTGTTGTTCATCCGCTACTGCTAAACCTAAGCATTTAAAGCGAATATCCGGTTGTAATAAAGCATGAGTACCAACGACAATATCAATCGTCCCATCCGCTAATTGTTCAACAATTTCTTTTTTCTTACTACTACTTAGAGAAGAATACAATACTTTTATCACTAAATCAGTGCTGCGAAACAACTTTTTTAAACTTTCGTAATGTTGTTTCGCTAATATTTCCGTAGGTGCCAAAAGTGCTGCTTGATTGCCACTTAAACTCGTCGCTAACATCGCTAATGACGCTACTAACGTCTTACCACAACCAACATCACCTTGTACTAAACGCATCATCACTTTATCGCTTTGTAAGTCATTTAAAATATCATTAATAGCACTTAATTGATCATTAGTTAAAGCATAAGGTAAACGATTTGCCACCTTAAACACTTCATCAATGTCAAATACCTTTGGTTGTTTAAAAACCATGTTATCAAATTTTTTATAGCGAATTGTAGTAAAAAAACGTAAAAACTCTTCATATTTAAGCGTTCTTGTCGCTGCTTTTACATCATTATCATCGTTTGGAAAATGAATTTTAAGCATCGCTTCTTTTTTTGTTAATAATCGATACGTTGATATAAGAAAAGATGGTATCCAATCATAAAATTCACTATGGCTATAACATTGCCTCATGACTTCACCCATCATCTGTTGCGTCAATCCTTCCGTCAATGGATAAATTGGTTTTAATCCAAGTTGACTCTGTAATGACCTTTTATTGCACTGAGCACCAACCACCTTATTTTTTCCTTCATAACGACCAGTAATAACAACTTTTTCATTGACCATTAATTGTGATAACCATGGACGATTAAACATCGTTATTTCAACGACATCATGGTCTACTTGCACTAAAAAACGATGCATTAATCGTTTACTACGAAGATGAAAAACAATTGGTTTACTCGAAACAACACCTTCAAAAATAACCGATTGTTTTTCAATCCACTGCGATAATGGTATCAAGCGTGCATCGTCATAACGAACAGGATATGTTTCCAATACATCGTTTGCTGTCAGTAAACCCATCTTCATCAATAGTTTTTTTGTTTTTGGTTTTAACTTACATTCATCTAAAGAAACCATTGTTTAAATCCTCCTCTTCAAGTATACATTATTTTTTTAATTTTAATAGCAATCACAATTTAATAATGTTATGATAAATTTAATAAATCACATAGAAAGGCGCCATATGATTACGAAAATAATTCCTTATTTATCCACTATTTTTTCAATGATTGACCATGAAGAAATGTGGGTATGTATTATCGATAAAAACCAAGAAATCATTAAAACCAATATTTCTTGGCAACATAGACTATCGACAACGCTAATAAAAAGTAGTGAACGAGTTGTTAGTCTTCAAGAAGAAAACATGGTTGGCGTACTCTTTAAAGAAGCGCTGTTGGATGGAACAATGATTTTCTTCAAACCACTTTTTGATGAAATGGACGCTGATAGTATTACCAACAACTATCAGTCATTGCTTACAATAATTCCTTATCTTGTACAAGATGATGTGTCTTCTCTTTTTAATGCGTTATTACACCTTTATCCATCCGACATCGCTTTACTACAAGACGAGCATCATCACTATACTATTGGTTTATTCAATGATTTTTATCGTATTCCTTCATCAATAACCGTTTCTTATGACACTTTAAGAAAACAACATCCAAACAAACACCGTAATACCTTATTGTATGTTCATCGTTTCTTATATCATCATCGTGAAACAACCTTTGTTTCAACACATCCTTCGATTATTGAATTAAGTTTATTTACTACTAACTACCACGACCTCTTATTCAATGAATCATCCTTTGGTATGTGTTTATACAACTATACAGTAAAAAACGATACGATTGTCGATTTGATTTATCTTGACTACAATAAAACCTTTTCCAACTTTTTTAATTGTGACAATTTTATCGGTAAAAGCATTCATACCTTACATGTTAAAAAAATGGCAGAACATTGGCTATATCTCATTAATTCTAGCCTTCATACCTCCAGCGAAATCACCTTTGATATCACTGTACATGAACAATTAGACACGTATCGTTTAAAAGGAAAAATTATCGATGATACTACATTATCTGTCACCATCGAACAAATTACCAACAACGCCTACCTTGAAAATAAATTGAGTACCTTAACATACAGTAAAGAATGGATGGAAATGATTGAAGCAAACAAAGGTTCCTTTTCCATTACATCACGCTTTCATTCCCCAATGGAAACATTGGTTGGTATTATTTGGGGAATGAATGCCGGAACATGGCAATGGAATGTACAAACCGGAGAAACCATTTTTAACGCACGATGGGCAGAAATGATTGGCTACAACATCAACGACTTACTTCCAACAACCATCAACACATGGACTAGTTTTGTTCATCCAGATGATTTAGAACACTCCAACACATTACTTCAACGAGTTTTTAGTAAAGAAGATAAAGAATACATTTGTAACTGTCGTATGAAACATAAAAATGGACATTATGTATGGATAAGTGATCGCGGACGCGTTATTTCATGGACTGAAGATAATAAACCATTATGGATGTTTGGCGTTCATATCGATATTACCTCATTAAAACAAGCCGAAGAAAATTTACGTCTTAGCGAAGAAAACTTTAGAATCATTTTTGATGATTCTACATCGTGCATTCTAACGTATGATATGGATACATTAACGATTCAATCCGCCAATAAAAAAGCCATTGAAACGTATTCTTTAAAAGAAGTAGAAGGAAATTACATCTTTAACGAATACTTCCCGTGGTTAGATGAAAAACCATATACACTAGACGATGCTTTACAATGGTTTAAAAAGACGAAAGAAGAAGGCCCACAACACTTTGAATGGAAAAGCATTTTAAAAGATGGTTCTATTATATGGCAATACATGATTATTAATACTGTAACCATTGAACATAAACAACTATTTTTAGTAAACATGACTAACATTTCCGAAATAAAACAAGCAGAACTTGAAAAAGATAGAATGGAACAACACATTCTAGATGTTAACGCACAACAAAAAGAACTACTTGACCTTTCCGCAAAATTTATTAACGCTTCCAATGAAACATTTAACTCAATCACTAAAGAAGCCATGAAAGCATTAGTCGATATTATCGATGCTGATTGTGCATATATTTTCTATCTCGATGTTGTAAATCAACTGATGGTCAATCAATATCAATGGTCATATGAAAACAGTAATAACTCTATTAAACAACAACAGTATCCGCTAGAGTATATCAGTGAATGGATTGATTCCTTTCAACAAGGAAATACCATCATCGTCAATAACATTCATCAATTACACAATGAAGCAATGAAACAAAATTTAATAAGCCGCAACACTCAACAATTAATCGCTATTCCACTGAAAAGTAGTGATAATGTCATCGGTTTTATTGGTTTTGACTTTTTATCAAAAAAACGACTTATCAGTGATGAAATGCTTGTAACACTAAAGAAAATTGCGATTGATTTTAGTAATACCATTACTAGAATTGAACAACAAGAACAATTAAAACTTAGTGAAAATCGTTTTAGAAACTTATTCTCAACCATTCAATCAGTAGCAGTTGCAGGATACAATGAAGAGCGTACGTTAGTGTATTGCAATGAAGCCGCTAGAAAACTATACAGTTATTCCGATGACGATATCAATCACCTTAAAATAGAGGATTTAATTCCTGAAGATAGACGTTCAGAAGTAAAACAATTGTATAAAAAAATATATGAAGATGGCGGCTCGTATGAAGCGATACGAGCAGTCCATCACGACCGTAATAACAAGCCAATTCCCGTGTTAACGACAAAAACCGTTCTTGATTTAGGATCCATCGGTAAAGAAATATACAGTGTGGACATTGATTGCACTGAAATTGACGCTTTACAATTCAACCTTCAACAAGAACGTGAATTGTTCCATAAAACATTACTTTCGATTGGCGATGGTGTTATTTCTACCGATATCAACGGAAATATCCAACTATTAAACTATGTTAGTGAACAATTAACCGGATACTCACAAGAAGAAGCCTACGGTTTACCATTTGAGAAAGTATTTAATATCGTTAATGAAACAACACGACAAACAGTAGAAAGTCCTGTACAACGAGTATTAAAAGAAAATCGTTTAATTGAACTAGCAAATCACACTGTTTTAATTTCTAAGAACGGCATTGAATACTACATCGAAGATAGTGCTTCCCCTATTCGTGATAAAAATGGTCAGTTAACGGGAGTTGTCGTTGTCTTTAGAGATTGTTCCGAGAAAAAAGAAAGACAACTCGAAATAGAATTTTTAAGTTCCTACGATTATTTAACTGGACTCATCAATCGTCGCCACTTAGAAAAAATTATCCTTGATTTAAACAAAGAACAATACATGCCATTAACCTTTATGTATGTCGACGTCAATGGTCTTAAATTAACAAATGACGCCTTTGGTCATGCAATGGGCGATCGTCTTTTAAAGAAAGTCGGCCAAATATTACGTAAAGCATGCAAACCAACCGATTATATCGGCCGATTAGGAGGCGATGAATTTATGATAGTCGCTCCAAATTGTAGCTCTGAATGTGCTCATAAAATAAAAAAGAGCATTCAAGAAGAATGCGAATACAATAAAGTAGATATTGTTTCCGTATCCTTAGCAATCGGTTATATGGTAAAAGAAACAATCGATGAAGACATTGACACAGTACGAACAATCGCTGAAAACCATATGTACAAAGATAAAATACTCAATGGAAAAAACATGCGCATTCAAACAATTGAAACAGTACTAAGAAGCATCAATTTAAAATACGACCACGAACAATTACACAGTGAACGTGTATCACTATACAGTGAAATGATTGCTAGAGCGATGAAATTAGACGAAGAAGAAATCATTGACATTAAAACAGCCGCAATTTTACACGATATAGGTAAAATTGCGGTAGAACCTGATTTATTAAGAAAACCAGGACGATTAACTCAATTTGAATTTGAATCCATTAAAAAACACTCTGAAATAGGATATCAAATACTACGATCTGTCGATGAATACCATCGTTTTGCCCAAATCGTTTTATATCACCATGAGCGATGGGATGGTCTAGGTTATCCTCAAGGGTTAAAAGGCGAAGAAATACCTTTAGCATCCCGTATCATCTGTGTAGCCGATGCTTTTGAAGCAATGACCGCAAGTCGTTGTTATCAACCATCACGAAGTGTAAAAAGCAGCTTAGAAGAGCTACAACGTTGTTCTTGGAGTCAATTTGATGGAAATATCGTGAATATCTTTATCAATGCACTCAACAAGAATGACAAAAAAGATGAAGAATGAAAACTTTTCAATAAAATGAAAATAATTATTGACTATTTTCTTAAAAGATGTAAAATGTAATCATATTTAAAAGCTTAGACAGAGAGAAAAATAGTAGCTTCTTACAGAGAGTCGATGGTTGGTGCAAATCGATAAGATAAAACTATACAATATACACTCTAGAGCTGATTTGCTGAAACAATAGTAAGCAATTCCGTCTTCTTACGTTATAAAGAAAAGAGTTAATAGACTCTTATCAAGTGATGTTTTTTATAAACATAAACGAGGTGGTACCGCGGAACATAAGCTTTCGTCCTCATAGGATGATAAGCTTATTTTTTGTTTATAAGGAGAAAGAATATGAAAAAGACACTAGGCTTTTTAGCCCTTACCCTATTACTAACATCATGTACCGCAAAACCACAAGAAACAACAAAATTTAAAATTGGAATCAGTCAAATTATTCAACACAATGCCCTAGATGAAGCAAAAAAAGGCTTTATGGACCGTTTAAATGAATTAGGCATTGAAGCCGAATTCCAAGAACAAAACGCTCAAGGAGAGCTACCAAAAGCATTAACAATCGCACAACAATTTAAAACAGATAACGTTGACTTAGTATACGCAATTTCAACACCATCAGCACAAGCAGCAATGCAAGCACTAAACAATGAAATTCCTATTGTCTTCAGTGCAGTAACCGATCCAGTTGCAGCAAATTTAGTAGAAAGTCTAGAAAAAAATGCAAACAACATCACCGGAACAAGTGATGCTGCACCAATCAAAGAACAACTACAACTATTCAATCAAATCGATCCAACCATTAAAACCATTGGTATTATCTTCTCAACATCAGAAACAAACTCCGAAATTCAAATCAAAGAAATTGAAAAAATAGCACCTACATTAAATTTAACCGTTAAAACCGTTGGTGTCAGCAACATCAGTGAAATTCCATCAGGAATGGAAGTATTATTAGGACAAGTAGACGCTGTATATATGATTACCGACAATTTAATTTCTTCAGCAAGTGAATTAGTCGCTTCAAAAACAACAGCCGCAGGAAAGATAAGTATTTGCGCCGAAGAAAACATTTTATCCGGTGGAGCACTTATTACAAGTGGAGCAAGTTACTACGCAATGGGTGTACAATGTGGTGATATGGCCGCAAAAATTTTAAAAGAAAAAGTAAAAGCAAGCGATATTCCAGTAGAATTCGCTAAAGAAATACACACTAAATTCAATCCAACAACAGCTCAAACATTAGCTATCGATACAAGTAAAGAACCATTTAAAAGCGCTACAGAATTCACTAAATAAACCACCAAAAGGTGGTTTGTTTTACGTCTTGCAGGCATGGAAAACCGACGCAAAATTTTACGTCGGTTTAATTAATACAAATAGTTTTCGACAGGTTGATAAGCAGAATCAAATGTATTATCACGATATTTCTGCTTTATTCATTCACTAGTTGTGAAAGAGATGGATACGATGCAATTGCGCCACTTCTTTGGACACTAAATGCCGCAACTTTACTAGCGAATAATAACATTTCTTCAATATCATCCTTATGGATTGATAATAAATCATCACGTCCTATTTTTCTTTTTTGTAATTGTGATAAGATAGCACCAATAAAAGCATCTCCTGCCCCAGTGGTATCAATCGCATCAACAGAAAGTGAATGAACTTCAACTTCTTCATTTTTGCTGATCCATTTCGCACCATTTGCCCCTTGAGTATAAATAACCACTTTTACATTTCCAGTAAACAATTGTTGAATGGCTTTTTTCTCATTTGCTTGCGATGTAATAAAAAACAATTCATCATCCGCAATCTTTAAAATATCAGCGTAACCAATAAAATCATTGATGGTGTTTTGACATATTTGCGCACTACTCCATAAAGGTAAACGAACATTTGGATCAAAACTTATACAAACAGCCTCTTTTTGCGCTTTTTCAATTAAATATTGATGCGTTTTTTTCATTGGTGATTCTACTAAATCAACCGAACAAAAATGAAGGTAATCCTCACTATTAAAGGTAATATTACTAACATCATCCACCGTTAATAATAAATCAGCACTTGGATTGCGATAAAAACTAAAATCACGACTTCCATCTTCTTTTAAAGAAACAAATGCTAAACCTGTATTCGCTTTTGATGTACGACTTATATACTCTGTACATACACCAATACTTTTACACACATCCATAATATGATCACCAAAGGCGTCATAACCTAATTGCGTGATTAGAGCACTTTTGCCGTTTAGTTTCGCAATAGCTCCTGCAACGTTGCAAGGCGCACCACCTACAACACGGCTAAATTGACTAACATCTTTTAAATCACAATCGATTTCTTTCGGTATAAAATCAATAAGTGCTTCCCCTATTGTATAAATCATATTTTCCTCCCACTACTATCAAATAGATAAACACGTGATGGTGTTAAGTAGATTGTTTCTCCAACAGAAACATCTCCTTTTACAACCATAGAACCAAGTGTTGTTTCAACAACGAGTTGGCTATTACAGCCAACATAGTTATTTTCTATAACAACACCTTCAATACTTCCTTTTTCTGAAATAGTAAAATCTTCAGGTCGAATGGCTACTATGACCGTTGTATGGATATAAGCTTGAAGTACATATTGTTGCTGATCCACATAAAAGTCAGTATTATGACACTGACAAACAAAGCGTCCATCCTTTTCTGTAACAACACACTCAATCTCATTTAATACTCCATTTCCTAAAAATCTAGCCACAAAGACCGTTTCAGGAAACATATAACAGTTTTTAAAGGTATCAACTTGTTGAATTCTTCCTTCATTCATCACAATGATTTTAGTAGCTAGAGAAGTAGCTTCCACATAATCATGAGTTACATAAATAAAAGTTGCGTTGAGTTGTTTGTGAATCCGTTTAATTTCTTGTAACAGTGATAGACGAAGTGAATTATCTAAATTACTAAATGGTTCATCCATTAAATAAATCGATGGTTGATGAGTGATTGCTCGAGCAATCGATACTCGTTGTTGTTGACCACCTGATAACTCACTTGGATAACTTGATAAATACTCTGTTATTTGTACAATCGTAGCCGCATCATTGACTCTTTTACGTATTTCTTCCTTTGAAAGTTTTTTTCTTTTTAAACCAAAAGCAATGTTTTCATAGACCGTCATCATTGGATATAAATTCGGCTGTTGAAAAACAATGGACATGTTTCTTTCACTTGGCAATACATCATTGATACACAATCCATTGACTTCAATACTTCCTGATGTTATTGTTTCAAGTCCAAGAAGTAAGCGAAGTAGTGTTGTTTTACCACATCCTGAAGGTCCAACAACGACAATAAATTCATGTTCTTGTATTTCTACTGTAACATCATTTAAAGCAACAAAACCATTATCGTAGGTTTTACTTAAAGAGTTAAGTTTAATCGTCATAACGATACAAAAAACCCTGCTAGCAGGGTTTTATTCAACTCCAATAATAAATGAATATACTGGCTGATTACCATATTGAACATCCACATCAACACTAAAGTTATCAGTCATAAAATTCGTCATTTCACTTACTTCTTCTTCACTTACACCTTCACCTACTAGGAAAGTAATAATTTCACTAGAATCCGTAACCATCGCTTTTAATAAGTTTTTTGTTGCATCGATTTTATTGCGACTTGTCGCCACGATATTTTTTTCAAAAATACCCATATAATCACCAGCCACAATTTCCATTCCTTCAAACATCGTATCTTTGATTGCATACGTAATTTGACCGGTTTTAACACGAGAAATTGCTTCTGTCATTTCACTAATGTTCTCATCGATTTCTACTTCTGGATTAAACATAATGCACGCTAATAATCCTTGAGGAATCGATTTTGTTTCAATGACATGAATATGATCACTATCCATCACATCTTTCGCTTGAATAGCTGCTAAAACGATATTAGAGTTATTTGGTAAAATAATAATATGTTCCGCGTTACATTTCTTAATCGCACTAACGAAATCTTCAGTCGAAGGATTCATTGTTTGACCACCAGAAATAACCGTTGTCACACGATATTCTTTAAATAACTTCTCTAAACCATCACCCGCAGAAACCGCAATCAACGCATACTTTTCTTTCTTAGTAGTTGGTTCCATTTTCATAATATGATCATGTTGTTCTTGCATGTTTTCAATCTTCAACTTCACAAACTCACCAAAACGTTGACATAAATTCAACGCATCACCAGGAGTTACAGTATGAACATGAACTTTTACAATGTCTTCATCTTGAACAACAACAATTGAATCACCCAATTGATCTAATGAACGCTTTAATTTATCTTCATTAAATGTTTGAACCCAAGGTTCACTTAAACGAATGATAAACTCAGTACAATAGCCAAATTGATCATGTTCACCGTCATGGCCAACCATTATTTTTTGTTGACCAACTTCATTTGACATAGTAAATGGTTTACCTTCTAAGGCTGCACTAAATCCTTCAAGAATTAAACATAGACCAGCCCCACCACTATCCACAACACCAACCTCTTTTAACACCGGTAATAATTCCGGAGTAAATTGAAGCGTATTTTGAGCTTCTTTCACAAATACTTGTGAAAATTCCAATAAACTGCAATTTGGATTATTTTGTACATAAATATTCGCCATATCCGCAGCTTCACGAATAACTGTTAAAATCGTCCCTTCTACTGGACGCATTACCGCTTTATAAGCAACACGACTACCAGTAACAAAAGCTTGCGCTAAATCACTCGTTGTCGCTGTTGTTTTACCTTCTAAACTTTGATAAAAACCACGGAATATTTGTGATAAGATAACACCAGAATTACCTCGTGCTCCCATCAATAATCCCCGTGACAATGTTTTCGCCACCATCGTTAGCTCATCTTGACCAGAGCTCATTACATCATTTACACCGCTAGTAAAAGTCATTGACATGTTTGTTCCCGTATCACCATCAGGCACAGGAAAAACATTCAACGCATCAATATCTGCTTGATGGTTTGCTAAATTAGCAGCACCACTTTGCAACATTTCTTTTAATAACGTACCATTTAAATTATTCATAGCAACCCCCATTAGCTTATTACTTGAATGCCTTGAACATACACGTTTACGGAATGTAATTCTTGTTGCAACGTTTTCTCCAACACATATTTAACTTTCTTTTGAACTTCAGTTACAACTTCAGAAATACGAACACCATAACTTAAAATAACATAGATATCCAAATCAATGCCCAATTCTGATTTATTTACAACAACACCTTTTGAATAATTTTCTTGTTTCAATAACTCAAAAAGACCATCTCTTAACAATTTTTGCGATGCCATTCCTACAACACCGTAGCATTCACCAACGACACCGCCGGCAAGAGTAGCAATTGCTTCTTGAGAAATATTAATACTTCCTAAATTAGTTACTTTTTCAATTGACATAGTAATCCCTCCTAGCTATAACAATCTTTATATTACATGACTACTTATCCATTAAATTATATGATGAAAAGTAAGATAATGCAAATAATAACACTTATTTCGCATTAAATAAAAAAAACCTGACGGTTTCATTTAAATGGCGTCCTCGAAAGGGCTCGAACCTTCGACCGTACGCTTAGAAGGCGTATGCTCTATCCAACTGAGCTACGAGGACAACGCTTAATAATAATAGCAAAACATCTAGCTTATTTCAAGTCATTTTAACAATTTAAACAAAAAGGGCGTGAATACGGTTACTGTTCACACCCCACAAATGAAAAATAAAGGATAAAAATCAAAATATAGA
>CAZTII010000028.1:0-20523 GCA_964613305.1 uncultured Erysipelotrichaceae bacterium | reverse complement strand
CTAATTCACTCATTTTTGTGGATTAGTTTTTGTTTTGGGGTGTGAACAGTAACCACTAACTTAAAGAGCTGATGATTCAGCTCTTTTCTTATATTGCTAAAAATAGTGTGTAATGCTATAATTATTAACGATTGAAAGGGAGTGTTAAAGTTGGACGATTCGCCGTTGCCGGAAAGATATACAAACAGTACGTATAGTTATTATTCTTGTTTATTATTTTCTTCATTTTATTTCTGTCGAAGATAGAAAGAAATGTATATTTAAAGAAAGGATAGATAAGAGGACTATGCAAAACTATATATTTACGTTACTGTTGTTAACGTTATCGTCGGCATTTTGTAGTGCATCGGAAACAGCTTTTTCCTGTACTAATAAAATACGTATCAAAAATTTAGCTAATAATGATAATGCACAGGCTAAAAAAGTTTTAAAATTGTTAGAAAAATATGATGAGATGATTACTACTATTCTCATCTTTAATAATATTGTTAATATTGCTTCAGCTACCATTGCAACCTTATTATTTACATCGGTTTATGGTGATCTTGGAGCTACTATTTCAACTGTCGTTATGACTGTTGTTATATTGATCTTTGGTGAAATTACGCCAAAGAGTTTAGCGAAAGAATCACCTGAAAAATTTGCAATGTGGTCAAGTGATATGGTTTCTTTTTTAATCGTTGTTTTTAAGCCGATAAGTTTATTATTTAGTGGATGGCGTTGGATGATTATTAAAGTGTTAAAAATTCAAAATACTGATTCTGTAACGCAAGATGAACTTTTAACAATGGTTGAAGAAGCAGAAAATGATGGTGATTTAGAATCACATGAAAGTGATTTAATTTGTGCCGCCATTGAATTTAATGATTTAGATGTAAAAGATATTTTAACTCCTCGTGTTGATTTAGTCGCAATCGATGTGAAAACGGAATTGGAAGATATTGAAAAAGCATTTCGTTTACATTCGTATTCAAGATTACCGGTATATGAAAATACGATAGATAATATTGTTGGTTTTATTCATGAAAAAGATTTTTACTATTTATATTACAAAGATAAAGGACCAATTAAATCGATTATTAAAAATTGTATTTATACTGGTACTCATGTTAAGATTTCATCCATTTTAAAACAACTTCAAGGTGGTAAAACACATATGGCTGTCGTTTTAGATGAATATGGTGGAACTGCTGGTATTATTACTTTAGAAGATATTTTAGAAGAATTAGTTGGTGATATTTGGGATGAACATGATATTGTTAAGGAGTATTATAAACAAGTAAGCGACAATGAATTTCTTGTCGAAGGTGATACTGAATTAGATGATATGTTTGACCGTTTTAATGTAAAATACGATGACTTTGACTTTATTACTGTAAGTGGTTGGGTAATGCATGAATTTGAATGTATTCCTAAAGTTGGTGAATCGTTTGTCTTTAATAATCTTTACGTGGAAGTTACTAAAGTAACATCTAGAAAAGTATTAGAGGTTAGGGTTGTCATCAATGAAGTAGAAGCTGTGGAGAGCGAAAAGAAAAAGGGGTAAGCTATGCAACAATATTTCTATGATGGCCAATTATCCATTGAAGACATTGTTTCACTGTCTGATGATGAAAAACATCATATCCAACGTGTGTTACGTATGAAGGAAAATAGCATTGTTCGATTAATTGATAATAATCAACAAGCTTTTTTGACTGAAGTTGTTTATAAAGACAATGATTGTTTCTTGCGTGTAATTGAGCAAGATACGATAAATAATGAACGAAAGATTCCAGTAACACTAGTTTGCGGCTTACTTAAAAAAGAATCATGGGATTTAGTATTACAAAAAGCTACAGAATTAGGGGTAACAACAATTGTTCCTTTTATATCTAGTCGATGTGTTGTTAAACTTAGTGACGAAAAAGAAAATCGTAAAAAGCAGCGCTGGAATAAAATTTGTCAAGAAGCAAGTGAACAATCGAAAAGAAATGCGATACCAAATGTGGTGGATGTGATTAAATTCAATGAAATACCCCATTTTAAGAGTGACTGTAATGTTGTGGCATATGAATTGTTAAATAACTCTACAAAACGTTTAAGAGATACTATTTCAGGTCCCAGTATTACTGTTGTAATAGGTCCAGAAGGCGGATTTAGTGCTGACGAGGTTGAATATCTATACGAACATGGTTTTAATGGGATAAGCCTTGGGAAACGAATATTAAGGGCAGAAACGGCACCAATGTACGTATTAAGTGCGATTGATGCTCTTTTGGAGTAAGTATGAAATTTGCGATAAGTTGTTTAGGATGCAAAGTGAATACGTATGAGGCTGAAAGTATTAGTCAGTCATTTTTAGATAGAGGTTATACTGAAGTTGATTTTAAGGAATTAGCCGATATTTATATTATTGTGACATGTGTTGTAACAAATGTAGCAACAGGTAAATCACGTAAAAAAATTAATCAAGCTATTCGCCAAAATAGTGAAGCCATTATTTGTGTTGTTGGCTGTTATGCTCAAACTAGCAGTGAAGAACTTATGAATAACGATAAAATTCATGTTGTAGTTGGATCGATGAACAAAGGAAAAATCGTCGATTATATTGATGAGGTTGTTAAAAATAAGAAACAAGTAGTTTCACTTGAAGATGTTCGTGGAAATGTATTCTTTGAAGATTTACCAATTAAACCTTTTCTTCATCAAACACGAGGTGTTTTGAAAATTCAAGATGGCTGTAATCAATTTTGTAGCTATTGTATTATTCCATATGCCCGTGGCAAAGAACGATCGTTAGATCCAAATAAAGTGATTGAAAAAATAGCAATGTTATCGAAACATCATCAAGAAATTGTTTTATCGGGTATTCATACGGGTCGTTATGGAAAAGAATATGGAATTACATTATCTCAGTTACTTGTTCGTATTTTTAAGGAAACAGATGTAGCGCGCTTGCGAATCTCCTCGATAGAAATTAGTGAGATTGATGATGATTTTATTGCCTTATTAGAAAAGGAACCTCGTCTTGCGAAGCATTTACATATTCCACTACAATCAGGATGTGATTCGGTATTAAAACGAATGAATAGACCATATTCAACCGATGATTATTATCAACGGTTATGTTACATAAGAACTCGTATTCCTACTATCTCTATTAGTACGGATATAATGGTTGGATTTTGTGGTGAAACAGAAGAAGAATTTAATACCACGAAACAATTTTTAAAAAAATGTGAACTAAGTTTCTATCATGTTTTTCCGTTTTCCTTAAAAAAGGGAACTGCTGCAGAAAAGATGAAACAAGATGTAAACAGTGATGTAAAGAAAGAACGTGTAAGACAATTATTGAATCAATCGAAAGAGGAAAATAATCAATTTTTATATCAATTTCTTAATAAGACGATGTCGGTTTTAATTGAATCGTATGATAATAATCAATCGATTGGTTATAGTAGTGAATACAATCAAGTGATAATCAATGAAAAAATAGAGATTAATACAATTGTTTCTTGTCGTTGTATTGCAATTGAAGATGAACATTTAATTGCAGAAAGGGGTTAATATGGTATTGTTAAGCGATTTATTTCATCAAGCACCTTCTGTTGAAATATTAGGATTAAATGTTGACAGTCGAAAAAAAAGGAGTCAATCAATTTTTTTCTGCATTAAAGGGATGAAACATGATGGTCATTTACATGTCGACGAAGCAATTGCGAATGGTGCTATTTGTGTTGTGTATAGCGAGCCGATTGAAACGTTCGATAGCCATGTAACATATGTTAAAGTAGTAGATGTATTAACGACCTATAATGAAGTAGCGCATATTTATTATGGGAAACCATCTAGTTCACTGTTGATGATTGGTATTACTGGTACTAATGGTAAAAGTTCAATCGCTAAAATGTGTAAGAATATCCTAGATAATTTTTATCCTACTGGCTATATAGGTACCATTGCGATTGAATATAGTAATGTCAAATTAGATTCTAATTTAACGACTCCTGATGTTGATGATATTCATGGAATATTACATGATATGGTTGAAGCGGGTGTTAAGGCATGTGCTCTAGAAGTAAGTAGTATTGGAATTGAACAACGCCGTATTGATTCCGTCGATTTTGATGTTGCTATTTTTACTAATTTTACCCATGACCACCTTGATTATCATGGAACGATGGAAAATTATTTTGAAGCTAAAAAACGCTTCTTTGATATTTTAAAACCAGGAAGTGTTGCGATTACTAATATTGATGATCCAAAAGGTTTAGCGATAGTTAAAGATACTAAAGCGAAAGTATTCACTGTAGCTATTAACAATAAGGCTGATTTTCAAGCTAAAGATATTCAATGTTTAAACAATAGAACAATATTTACCCTTCGATGTTTTGATTTAGAATATCGTATTGAAACTAATTTATTAGCTCAATTTAATATTTATAATTTATTAGCGGTTATTGCGGCATGTTATAGCCAAGGGTATCATATTGAACAATTACTTCCATATTTAAAGTCGTTTAAACAAATTGAAGGTAGAATGGAACGTATTGAAGAAGGACAACCATTTAATGTCATTGTTGATTTCGCTCATACTCCAGATGGATTACAACAGGTGATGAGTTATGCTGAAACGATAACACCAAAAGGAAATAGAATTATTGCTGTCTTTAGTTCAGCGGGAAAACGCGATTATAAAAAACGTACTATTTTTGGCAAGATAGCTGATAAATATTGTGATATGATTATTTTAACGGAAGATGATCCACGAGATGAAAGTGTGTTTGATATCAATCAAGAGATTGCTTCTGGAATAGTAGATACTAACTATATTATCATTGAAAGTAGATACGATGCGATTCGTCAGGCCATTGAATTAGCGAATCCAAAAGATACGATATTAATACTTGGTAAAGCGGATGAAACGTTTATTCATCGTGAATTTGGCCGAGAATACTATATGGGAGATCATAAAGCAGCGAAGGAGATAATTCATCATTTTTATTTTCATGAAAATGATGGAGATAATTAACTCCTTTTTTTTATGAAAAAAATGTTAAATTTTTGACAAGTTATATAATTTACCTTATAATAGTGACGTAAACTTCAGGACAAGGTGAAATTCCTGACCGGCGGTAAACCCCGCGAGCGAAAGCAGAACTGGTGAAATTACAGTGGCGACAGTAAAGTCTGGATGAAAGAATGTTTTTTTCTTTTGCAATCCTAAAGTTTAGTTGATAGTCAATGGAGGAATAATGATGAAAACAACTAAAATTTTTAACGTCCGCAGTATCGCCCAAATGAGTATGTTATCGGTTATTGCTTTTATTTTAATGTATTTTGATTTCCCTTTACCATTTTTAGCACCACCGTTTTATAAGTTTGATTTTAGTGAAGTTGCGGTGATGATTGCTGGTTTTTCGATGGGGCCAGTTGCGGCTATTGTTGTAGAAGGGCTCAAGATTATTTTAGCATTATTATATAAAGGATCGTCAACAGCGTATGTAGGTGAAATTGCTAATTTTATTATAGGATGCAGTTATGTTATACCCGCAAGTATTATTTATAAACGTAATAAAACAAAGAAAGATGCCCTTATTGGCATGGTGATAGGCAGTATTATTATGTGTATTACTGGATTATTAATGAATTATTTTATTTTAATTCCAGCATACTCTCATTTCTTTAAACTTGAACTAGCGACTATTTTAAAAATGGGTCAACAAGTTGTCCCATTAGTTAAAGATAAATTAACATTTGTTCTTTTAACGACAACACCGTTTAATATTGTTAAAACAATTATTGTTTCATTAACTGTAATGCTAATATATAAACATATTTCCCCGCTATTAAAAAAATAGCAACCGTTATTTATATTTATTACGTTGATAAACTATGTTATAATAAGTAGGATATAGGAGAAAATGATATGGAATATTCACGTACAAAAAAATATGCTCAATTTAGAGAAAGCTTACAACACGATCGGGAACCACAAGTTACATCGAATGACTTAGCACCATTTGCTGATCGATTAAACAAATTGGACTCCAACGAGTTTCCTTCGATGGCAACATTGAATCCTACCTATAACGAGTCATATTCTTTAAACAAGGAAAAGGATGATATATTTACAAGTGCGAAACCTACTAGTACAGTGGATACTTTTAGAAATGAATACTTAGATGAATATATTTCAGAAGTAAAAAGCTATAATCGTGATAAAGGATTGTTGCGTAATGATAATACGCAAATTAATATATTGCATGAACTAAAAGGTGAGAAAAAGGAAGCAGCTCCAGTAAAGAGCGATTTGTCCGATATTATGCCAATTCAGGCACGAAAAAATGAGACAAATATGTCTATTACAAGCGAAATTAATACTTTGTTTGATTTTAAAGAAACTAAAAAAGAATTATCACAAGAAGAAGCGTTTAAATTAATGAATCTTTCAAGTGATAAAAATCGCCGTGAAATGGAAGCTGAGTATTTAGCAAAAGCTACTGAAGAACCTAAAAAGTTAAAGAAAAAAGCTAAGAAATCATTCTTTTCGTTTGATGATGATGACGATGACGATGAAGAAGAAATCATTGTTGAAAAACCAAAGAAAGTAAAAAAATCTATTTTCTCTTTTGACGACGATGAAGAGGACGATGACGAAGAAGAAATCATTGTTGAAAAATCAAAGAAAGTGAAAAAAGAAAAGAAAGTTAAAGAAGTAAAAGAAATTGATGAATATGATGACGAGGATGAAGAAGGCTCAAGTTCCGCGTTAAATGTCATTTTAGCTATCTTAGTTATTGTTTTAATCGCAGTAATTATTGGCTTTATATATTACTGGGTTGTTTATGTTAATGATGGGAAATTAATATGATTAATGTTGCCATTGATGGACCTAGTGCTGCCGGGAAAAGTACCATTGCGAAAGCTCTAGCTAAGAAATTTAATCTTATTCATTTAGATACTGGAGCAATGTATCGCTGTGTTGCTTTAAAGGCGAAACAATGTAACATCGCTTGTGATGATGAGGATGCGTTGCTTCGTTGTATTGCATCGACATCGATTGAAATGCGCAGTGATGGTACAATCATCTTAGATGGTGTTATCGTAAAAGATGAACTTCGAACTGCAGAAATATCAATGATGGCAAGTGATGTATCTAAATTATCACGAGTACGCGAAGAATTAGTTCGTTATCAACAACAATTATCTAAAAATAAGGGTTATGTTTTAGATGGGCGTGATATCGGTACTGTTGTTTTAAAAGATGCGGAAGTGAAAATATTTTTAACTGCTTCTGTTGATGCAAGGGCAATGCGCCGTTGTAAAGAAGATCAAGCGAAGGGAATTGATTGTGACATCAATGATATTAAAGTCGCAATTGAAAAACGTGATTATCAAGATACTAATCGTGAACATTCACCCCTTAAAAAAGCGGATGATGCCATAGAAGTTGACACATCACAACTTTCTATTGATGAAGTTGTTGATGTAATTTGTAATATCGTAAAAGAAAGAATGAACTAGAGGAGGGTCAAAGATGATTGATGGAGTAATTGCGATTGTAGGAAGACCGAATGTTGGTAAGTCAACCATCTTTAATCGTTTTATTGGTGAGAGATTTTCGATAGTCGATGATAGTCCAGGAGTGACTAGAGATCGAATTTATGGAAAAGGAACATGGTTAACAAAAGAATTTCGTGTTATTGATACTGGTGGAATTCAATTAGCAGATGATTTGTTTCAAGAAGAAATTCGTGCTCAAGTTGAAATTGCACTTGAGGAAGCAGATGTTATTTTATTTGTCGTAAGTGAAGAGGGTGTCACGAATGATGACGAAATGATTGCTCGCTTATTACAGAAACAAAGTAAACCAGTAGTATTGGCAGTAAATAAAATTGACAATGAAGCAAAATTGAACCATATCTATGAATTTTATCGTTTAGGGTTAGATGATCCTATTGCGATGAGTAGTATTCATGGTATTGGTGTTGGTGATGTATTAGATAAGTTAGTATCTCATTTTCCTGATAAGAAGACTGAAGATCAAGATGGAAGTATTCATTTTTGTTGTATTGGTCGACCAAATGTTGGTAAATCAAGCATCGTTAATGCTATTTTAAATGAAGAACGTGTTATTGTTAGTAATATTGCTGGAACAACTCGTGATGCAATTGATACACCGTTTGTTAAGGATGATCAAAACTATGTTATTATCGATACGGCAGGAATTAGAAAAAAAGGAAAAGTGTATGAGAATATTGAAAAATATTCTGTATTACGCGCTTTAACGGCGATTGATCGTTCCGATGTTGTTTTGTTTGTTATCGATGGTGAAACGGGAATTATGGATCAAGATAAACACGTTGCTGGATATGCTCATGAAGCTGGAAAACCTATCGTTATTGTCTACAATAAATGGGATACAGTGGAAAAAGATGATAAAACGATGTATCGAGTTATTGATGAAATTCGTAAAGAATTTGTTTATTTATCGTATGCGCCAATTTGCTTCGTATCGGCGGTTACTAAACAACGTATTCATGAATTGTTACCATTAATTGTCTCGGTATACAATTACAGTTTATTAAGAATTGCGACGAATGTTCTTAATGAAGTAATTATGGATGCTCAAATGATAACACCTTCACCTACTTCCAATGGAAAACGATTAAAAATTTATTATGCTACTCAAGTATCTGTAGCTCCACCAACATTTGTTTTATCGGTTAATGATGAAACGTATATGCATTTTAGCTATCAACGATATTTAGAAAATAGATTGCGTGAAGCATTTGGTTTTGATGGCTCACCAATTAGAATAATCGCAAGGAATAAAGGATAATATGAAAGTTGTAATATGTGGAAGCGGAAGCTGGGGAACAGCTTTAGCACAAGTATTAGTGGATAACCAAGTCAATACGATAATTTGGGGAAAAGACGTTGAAGAAGTGAATGATATTCAAAATAATCATCGTAATTCGAAATATTTTGATGTTGTTTTATCGGATGATATCGTTGCGACTACTGATTTATCGTGTGTGAAAGATGCTGATATTGTACTTTTAGCAACACCATCTATTGCAATAGAGTCGGTATGTCAACAAGTATCTCAACTTGTTGAAAAGAAAGTTATTGTGATTAATGTGGCGAAAGGGTTTCATCCAATTAGTCATAAGCGTTTAAGTGAAGTAATTATTCAGTCAATGGATCCAACGAAGTTATTAGATGTTGTATCATTGATTGGTCCATCTCATGCAGAAGAAGTTGTATTGCGCCTATTAACACTAGTAAATGCGGTTTGTGCTAATGAATCATCAGCTCAAATTGTTCAAGAATTATTCTCGAATCGTTATTTTAGAGTGTATCGCAATACAGACGTTCTTGGATCTGAAATAGGCGTAGCTGTGAAGAATGTTATGGCAATTGCTAGTGGTGTTCTTGCTGGGTTAAAACAGGGTGATAATGCTCGTGCAGCATTAATGACACGTGGCTTAGCTGAAATGTCGCGTTATGGTATTGCTTTAGGTGGCAGGCCTGAAACGTATTTAGGACTTACTGGTGTTGGTGATTTAATCGTAACGTGTACTTCACCGCATTCAAGAAATTTTCAAGCTGGATTGCAAATCGGTTTAGCAAATAGTGCCGAACAATTTCTAAAAGACAACAAGAAAACTGTAGAAGGAATTGCAGCAACATTAATTGTTCATCAAGAAGCAGAGAAGTTAGGTATTTCGATGCCAATTGTTGAACAAATATATTTAGTTCTGTATGAAAATAAAAAGCCTCTCGATGCCATTAGCGACTTAATGTCACGATCATTAAAATCTGAATGGTACGATGAATAGCATAAAAAAAGCACTTTATAGAGCTATTTATGAAGGTCGATGGTTAACAATAGACTATCGAAATTTAGATGGTGAAATGAGGACTTATTGGATTAATATAAAGAAACTATACCCTCAAAACCAGAAACTTGGTGTTGAGGGTTTACAAATTGGTTCAGGACAATTAAAAGAATTAACAATTTATTTAACATCCATTCAAAAAGCAACCGTTTTAGAAGGTACTACATGTTCGATCAATGAACAACTACTTCGTGAGATTGAAGAAAATCCGACGCGATATGAACCTTTTTTTGTTAATCCAATCAACATGAAAATACTTCAGTATTTATCTTCTGCTCATCGTTTAGATAATTATCCGTATCAAGCTAATTTTTCTTTAATTTCTCAGTTAGATAAGGAATCTTTTGTTTTTGACGTATATCATTTATCTGATGTTCAAAGCAAGCAACTGATTAAAACATTACAGTTACAATCAGAAAATAAACGACAAGTTGTTGATTGTGTCATGAACGTATTAAGCATTCATACAAAGAAAAAAGAAATCTATGTTCTTGCCTATCGACGTGCAAAGTTCAATGTTAGTAATAATACTTTAATTTTAGAAAAAGAAGTAATTATTTCATATCAGTGGCAAATATCGGGTTTGCATCAGAGTATTCGTCAATTTTTAAGTAATGAAGATATGGTTTATTTACAAGATTTTACCAGCAATGCGGAACTTATCAAGGATAGTATTATGCGCTCTAATCGAGCTATAAGTGTTGACGATTTACCATATTTTTTATCACTTGCTTATGATATTTCAATTGACTTAGAAGCTGAATATGAAGGAATCATTTCAATGTGGCAAAATAATAATTTAACAGTACCGCTACAAGCTTTTTTTGGACAAATGGTTAAAAAACCACGATTTAAGAAAAATACTTCGTTATTTATTGCGAATAATCGATACAATATGGATCAATTATTAAGCATTTATTTTGCAACAACACAGATGGTAACATATGTTCAAGGTCCTCCAGGTACCGGTAAGACGACGATGATATTAAATACTTTGTTGACGTCGTTTATAATGGGACAAACAACACTATTATCGTCGTATAATAATCATCCAATTGATGAAATTTTAAAAAAAATTGATGATATTTCTTCTCTATCAGTTCCAATTATTCGATTGGGTAATCAAGAAAAAATGAAGGAAGCATTAGAAAAAATTAGAGTGATTTACTATCAACTGAAACAATCAAAAAAGCAATTGTCAACAGTTAAAAAACCTACTCATAATAATGAATCCATCATTAAACAGATAAAGAAATATCAAGAATACATTGAGTTAATTGAACGTAAGGAAGCACTTCAACAATTAATAAATAGTAATACCAATTTTCAATTTCAAATTGATTTACAAGCGTTTCAAATGCAACAGCTTGATAAAAGAATACAACAATTACATGAAGAAAATAATCAATTAGTTGTCCAATGTTTAGAAAAACAAGATGAAATGTGGGAATATTTAGAAAAATATAGTGATTTTTGTTTACGGCACCTTTTATTAGAAAAAATGAACCATTGATAAAAATAGTCTTTATGAAAGAGTCCGATAAACAAATAAAAGAGTTTTCTTCTTATTTGTCTTCTGAAGAAAATTTTAATAATTTTCTTCAAATCTTTCCGATGATAGCCTCAACATCTCTTTCTGTTAATAAGCTCTCAAGACCAAAACCACTATTTGATTTATGCATCATTGATGAAGCGAGTCAATGTAATATTTCTATCAGTTTATTACCAATTATTCGCAGTAAACGATTATTGCTAGTAGGAGATCCACAACAATTAAATCCAGTTGTTAATTTAAATTATGCAGATAACGAAAAATTAAAAGAAAAGTATGGAATTTCCAATGAATATTGTTATTTGAAAAATTCAATTTATCAATGCTTTCTTGCAAATGATTGTATAAGCCAAGAAGTTCTATTACATTATCATTATCGTTGTCATCCTAAAATTATCGATTTTAACAATCGTAAATACTACAATGATAAATTAAAAGTTTGTACTAGTGATAGTGTTATAGAACCGTTAGTATTTATTGATATCGTAAATAATGAGTCCTATGAGCGCAATACAGCTCCCAGTGAAGCACGTGCAGTCGTAGAGTATGCGAAACGTCATAGTGATCAACAAATTGGTGTTATTACTCCTTTTGTTGGTCAAAAAAATCTTATTAAGGATTATTTAAGTGTAGAAAATTTACATCATGTAGAGTGTGGTACGGTTCATGCGTTTCAAGGCGATGAGAAAGATGTCATTATCTTTTCCTTAGCAATTCATAACAATACACCAAAAAGAACGTACGATTGGCTTAAAAACAATCGAGAATTGATTAATGTAGCAACATCTCGGGCAAAGAAACAACTTGTTTTATTGTGCAGTAGTATGAATATAGATAGGTTGAGTAATGGCGAAAAAGACGATATTTCGGAATTGGTGCATTATGTTAAGTCAGAGGGTGTTAGTGAAATTACACCAAAACCAAATAATTCAAGAGCGCTTGGATTAAAACCATATAGTAGTGAAACTGAAGAGGCGTTTTTAGAAAGTTTAAATCATGCCTTAGACAACGTATTACGCAGTAATCGTAAGTGCCGTGTTGTTAAAGAAGTCGCAATATCCACTGTATTTAATAAAATAGATATTCCCAATAGTCTTTTTTATAGCGGTCGCTTTGATTTTGTCGTATATGAACGCGTAGGAAAGCATGAAGAATACCCTATTTTAGCTATTGAACTTGATGGAAAAGAACATGTAAGTGATGAACTAGTAAAACGTCGTGACATGAAAAAACAAGAGATTTGTACTAGGTATGGGTTTAAATTAATTCGTGTAGAAAACACTTACGCTAGAAGGTATCAATACATCAAAGATATGTTAGTAAATTATTTTGAAAACAATTAACAGCTTATTTTATATAGCAAATTAATTTTAATTGTTGGTCCAAGTGGTGTCACTTTATGATAAATTGATTGTGCCAACTTATGATACGTTGTATAATGTAACCGTCAATGAAGACGAAATATGCACTCTTTACCATTGTTGAAACAGACGTGGTATGGAATAAGGATTAAAAAGTAGTGATAATTTTTACTGCTACTTAATGAATGTGTAGTATCAATAGAGGTTATTATGAAAATTAGAAAGATATTTACGGTTTTTCTATTAATGATGGTAATAAGTAGTAATTATACTATCGTTAAAGGTGAGGAAAAACCACTACAGTATGATGTTATTGATTTAACTAATAATGAAGTTATTGGTTCTTTTGATAGCGGTAAAAAAGCATCTGCTTTTTTTGCGAAGAAAAGTTCTTCGTTTGATAATTTAATTATTAAATATAATGATAAAGTATTAAAAGCGTCGTATGGCATTGTAAAAGTAAATAGTAATGACGCATGTGATGTGAATGTTGAGTTTAGAAATGTTGTGGATAACGGCTCAAATTATATTAATGGTTGTTATGGAGTTGATGGAGCTTATCTAGATACAAATGATTCTTTAACTACGGTCACCATGATGATTTCCTCTGTAGTTGGAAAATTCAATATTAAAGATGTCGATATAATTCCTTTATCAATGATTGATCAGCGATTATCAAGTTATTTTGTTCGCGATAATCATTTAATTCATCAAATAAAACAGTCATTTAGAAATGATATCTTTTCTTCTTTTATTGAATTGGATGTAGCACCTTCATATTTAATAGAAGGAAAAGAATATATAAGTTATGATGGTCATTATTTTTATGAAAGTGATCAAGTAAAAGTAATGTTGGATGATTATCGTAATAATACAAATGATAATAGTATTAATAAGGATAATCCATATTATAACTATTATCAATTTGTATCTCACCGTCAATTAACAAATGCGTCAATCAAAGAAATTCGCGATTATTTTTCCGATCGTTTAATGATTGAACAAGGAATAGATATTTATTTAGATTTGGACAAAGATTCTGCGAATGACACGATGACAAGTTCTCAATTTTATCAACAAGCAGATACATTTATGCAATATCAATATGAATATGGAGCGAATGCTTTAATGATGATTGCTTTAGCGAGTAATGAAAGTGCTGTAGGAAGAAGTTCACTTGCTTTTACTCGAAACAATTTATTTGGTCATGCGGCATATGATTCTGATGTTGAAAAAAATGCATCAAGGTATTTTAATGTGCAATCTTCGATTTATTCCCATGCGAAATACTATCTTTCAGGAAGCTATTGCAATCCAATGAAGTTTCAATATCAAGGTGGCTTTTTTGGTAATAAGTCAAATGGAATGAATGTCAATTATGCTTCTGATCCATATTGGGGAGAAAAAGCAGCTCAATATTATTTTAAAATAGATGAAGCCTTAGGATTTAAAGATCGTCAAAAAAATACACTTGCGATTAAGACATCCAATGATAGTGTTTCAGTATATGCTCAACCTTATGAAGATTCTATGGTTATGTATCGTACTGGAATTATGAAAGACTATAGTTTTATTGTGTTAGAAGAAGTCAATAATCAATGGCTAAAAATACAAAGTGATGCGACACTAAGCAGTGATTATCATGTTGCATTAAATTATATGTATGACTTTACGCATGATATTGGTTATATTCGTAAAAATGATGTACAACTTATGTTGAAAGGGACACAAGAACTGCACAATGATTTTGTTAAAGTAAGTTTTAACGCAGGGGATGGTCAATTTATTAATAAAACAAACGAAGTAAGTTATTATATCGAAAAAGGCAATATTCCTGTTATTGAGCATCCTACAAAAGAAAAAGCATTATTTAAAAAATGGGATAAGGCTATAAAAGAAGTAAAAGAAGATACTGTATTTACTGCGGAATATAGTGATGTTGATCGTATTGAATTACTGACAACAGGTAAAACATATTATGAGATTAATGATCGCATTGATATCAAAGGAGCGAGTTTAAAAGTATACTTTACTGATGGAAATACAAGTACGTTACCAGTGACAACATCAATGATTCGAGGGTATGATTTAAAAGTTGCTGGTCAACAAGCTGTAGAAGTAGAATATGCTGGATGTACTGCATCGTATCCTATTTTTGTTGATGAACCATTAGATACAATAAGAAAAGAAATTAAAGAAGAAATAGTTTCATTAATTGAACAACTACAAACATCGACATCGTTAACTGATGATGATAAAAATCGCATTTTAACATTAAAAAGTAAAATGGATCAAGCGATGGTTCCTTATTTAACTCAAAGTCAATTGCGTGATATCGATCGATTAATCAAAATGGCAAACGGTGATGAATTGCTTTTTCGTGTAGAAAAGAATAAGCTTGACTTATCAGTGTCAGGATTATCACTTGCGATTAAGAATGAGCCAACGACAAAGAAATACTTTAAAGACTTAATTAAAATAAGCACAGGTTCTATAATTAATAATGAATCCATAAAAAAAGTGAAACATCTTGCAGAAGGAATTGAACATGAGGTTGTATCGACGTTTAGTGTTTCATTGACAAAAGATGCAAAACCTATTTCTATTCAATCACCTATTTTAATTTCGATTAAGAAACCAGAAGGTTTTCATGCGAATCAATGGTTTACAGTCATGCGTGTGAATGGTGAAGAAATTGTTAAATGCTATACACGTCAAACGGATAATTATATTCAGTTTGTTACGGCTGATGTAGGCGAATTTGTATTATTGACTAGAATGACAACGAATCAATATCATTTTGATGATGTGATTGAAAATGTAACGGTAGCGAATAGTGCTGAAGATAAGACACCATTTTATATTGGTTTATCGTTGATGGTTCTTAGTGGTTTATATTTATTAATAGAATTATCTAAACGAATGAAACACTATTTCAATGAAAAGAAACTTAAACAAGAAGTACACGTTCTTTTAGAAGAACAGCAAGAAAGCAGTGTGGAAGAGATAATAAATGAAGAAAAAGTTGATGAATCATTAATGGATGAATTAAATGATGATCAACCAATTGATGAAGTAATCGTTAACGAAGAGGTTGAACCAATTGTTCAAGATGTTTTAGAAGAAAGTATAGTTTCAACTGAAAATATTGTATCTAATGATTCGATTAGTGATATGGAGAAAGATATTTTGCGTATTGAAGCTGAAATTCAAGCTATTCAAGCTGAAATTGATCGTCTTCAAAAAGCTCGTCATGTTGAAAATTTAGTGAAGTTTGAAAAGGAAAGAACACTTGATTTAAAAAATATAGAAAGTAGTGACCGTAATGATTATAAAATTGATTCCATTATCAAAGATATCTTACAAGAGGATGGAGATAAGTCCTCAACTGAAGAATAGTATTGCACAACGGGGTTTATCGTTAGCAATTACTGTTGTGTATAATGGTGAAACGTATGAGTGTATTGATGGTAATAAACGGTGCTCAGCTTTATTTGAACTTAGTATGGAGTATCCAGAAGTAGAGAAGTATACTATGGTTTTAGCATCGATTAAAAATGATTTTAGCAAAGCGGGGTCATCCTATTGGGGTGGTACTCGTAATACCCATTAGGAGGAAGATATGGAAAGATTACAGAAAATTATGGCGGCTAGTGGTGTTGCTTCGCGTCGTAAAGCGGAAGAAATGATTGTTGCCGGTCGAGTAAAAGTTGATGGTGTTGTGATTAGCGAACTTGGTTATAAAGCTCGGAAAGGTGCGGTAATTGAAGTGGATGGAAAGGTTATTCAAAAAGAAAGCAAAGTTTATTATGTGATGAATAAACCTAAAAAGACAATTTGTACAAGCTCTGATGAACATGATCGACCAACAGTCATTAGTTTGATTGAAACAAAGGAACGTTTATTTACTGTAGGTAGATTGGATTTTGATACAACTGGTGTTCTTATTATTACAAATGACGGTAGTTTTGCTAATGAGATTATTCATCCAAGTAGCCATGTTGAAAAAATGTATGAAGTGAGTATAAATGGTGTTCTTACAAGTGAACAAATGAAAATGTTGGAAAAAGGGGTAGAGTTAGAAGATGGTATAACTCTTCCTGCTAAATTTAAATTATTGAATAAAAATTTAGAGACAAAAACAATGGTTTTTGAATTAACAATTCAAGAAGGAAGAAATCGTCAAGTAAAAAGAATGGTAGAATATTTTGGTTATGAAGTTACTCGTCTTCATCGTAAACGATTGGGTGAGTTAACAATTGAAGACTTAAGACCAGGACAATATCGTCTTTTAAAACCATATGAAATTAAACAGTTAAGACATTGTGCTAGAGCGTTATAATGGTGAAGAGTAAAACTCTTCTTTTTTTATAAAAAAAGTAGCCAATATGGCTAATTTAGTTGATATACAGTTTGAAGTAAGTCAAAATCGATGTCAATATAAATTGTTTTATAACTAGATAAAGATACTAAACCACTCTTTGAATGTGGTATTTTTTTTAAATTTCTTACTAAACAATAATTGACAGGGATACTGCTAGAGTAACGACTTTGTGAGTAATAGGCCGCAATCATTGCGGCTAAGCGAAGAACTTTTTCACTTGGATTATCAGTATTAATGGTGACATGGCTACCATGACCATCTTTAATATGAAGCCAAGTATCATTCTTATTTGCTATTTTAAAGGTTAATGCATCATTTTGAAGATTGTTTTTACCGAATTGAATAATAACATCATCAACATTAACGGAAGATATCGTAGGTAATGAATCTTTCTTTTTCGATGGTTTACGAATTTTACTTTGCTTTATAGCAATATATCCTAACTCACCAAGTTCTTGGTATATTTGTTTAGCGTCATCAAAGGCTGCATATTCTAATTGTTGTTGAAGAAGTTTAAAGTAATCTATTTCTTCTTGGCATTGTCGAATTTGTTCAATTAAGTGACTTTGAGCTTTCTTTCCTTTGTTATATTTCTGAAAGTATTTTTTAGCATTTCCTTTTAAATCAATTTTACTATCTAATGGAATGATTAAGGTATTATCGCCATCATACGTTATTACTTCTATCTCCTTAATTCCTTTAATAGAGGTATCTGGTTGCGAAAATAAGTACTCACCATACTCTAACCATTGTTGACAGTCTTTTGCTTCTTCTAGGGCTGTTTCTAGCCTTGGTAATTTCTGACTATGGTGTTTTAATTCTTTCGCAACTACTTTAAAAATATTACCAAATAAATCTTTAATACGATCTTTTTCTTCTTGATAATAATATACTGTTTCTAAACCTTCGTTTAATGGTAAACATCGTGCTGTTTGATTTAGATGCAAAAGAGGTATCAAATGAAAAATAATTTCTTTTCCTTCAGAGTAAATATAACAATGATTGCTCGTTTTAATAAGTTCCATGATTGAATGAAATTGTTCACCTTGAGTTAAACGAAAGGTAATTTCTCTGGAAAGTAGAGGTGAAAAGCCATGAAATTGTTGAGTACATGATTGCGACATATCGATAGTATGAGCTAAAAAGGGATTTTCTTTGTTTGCTTGAACTTCCACTTCTTTAAATTGAGCACCCGCAATAATTGTTCTAACGTTATTTTCAAACGGTGGAATTCGTTTTAAGGCATCCACAATTTTCATCGTTTCATCCACTAAAATCATGTTTGCATATTTTCCCATTAATTCGACATATAAGTAATAATATACTTGTTCACCGATTGTATTACGACATAAAAAACTTAATTTACAGAAGCGATCTAATCCACCTTGTTCGATACTTACTAAAATACTTCCTTCTAAATGTTTTCTTAATAACATGATAAATGAAGAAGGTTCTTCAGGAGAAGGGTATTGATGTGTTGTAAAATTAATTCTATTTGTAATAGAATGACACGAAATAATCAGATTTTTTTTACCACCTTGTGTCTTACATGATAAAATGCACTCTGATTTTGAACCATGTGATATTTTATTTACCTTTGCCGGTAAATCTTCTTTAATATTTCTTACTAAAGCATGTAATAATAAGCCGTCTAATGCCATAGGTACCCCCATTTCTTAGTTATTATACCATAGTATTATAGTAATTTAGTTATTTATAAGGAATACTTCATGAAAAATAAGGTAATTTTTTTCTAGAAATTGATTTGTTGGTACATTGACAATAATCATTTCCATAGGTATGATTAGTAGTAATTGGAGGATTTTTGAATGAAAAGAGGATTATTAATAGTATTAAGTGGGCCAAGTGGGGTTGGCAAGGGGACTGTAGCTAAAGCGTTTATCAATAATCCGGAATTGAAATTGGTGTATTCTATCTCAATGACCACAAGGAAAAAAAGAGAAAATGAACAAGAAGGAGTTAATTACTTTTTTGTCGATAGAGAACGCTTCAAACAAGCTATTGATAATAATGAATTATTAGAGCATGCCGAATTTGTTGGAAATTTTTATGGTACGCCACTTGATGCGGTAAATAAGTTACGCGACGAAGGAAAAAATGTATTATTAGAGATTGAAGTACAGGGATGTATGCAAGTTAGAGAGAAATGTCCAGATGCTTTAACGATCTTTATCGTACCACCAAGCATGGAAGAATTAGAAAAACGTATTCGAGGGCGTAACACTGAGCCTGAAGAAATTGTTCAACAACGATTAGAAAAAGCTAAACGAGAATTACAAATGGTGAGTCAATATCGTTATGCCATTTGTAATGACGATGTTCAATTAGCCGCAGATATCGTTTCGATTATTATTAAAAGACATATGGAAATATAACAGTTAATGCTGTTATATTTTTTATTTTGGTATAAAAAAACTCGGAATTTCCGAGTTCTTATAGTGAACGGTTGTAGAATTCTACTAATAATGATTCGTTGATTTCTTGGTTAAGTTCATTACGTTCAGGTAAGCGAACATAAGTTCCTTTTTTGTTTTCTTTATCAACGCTAACGAATGCGACAGTATTGATAGTTGCATCTAATGCATCAATGATACTTGGCATATTGCGACTTTTTTCTTTTACTTCAATTGTTGAACCAGGTGTAACTACAAAACTTGGGATATCAACTTTTTTGCCATCTACTAAGATATGACCATGGTTAACTAATTGTCTAGCACCATTTCTAGTTCTTGCAAAACCTAAACGATAAACTAAATTATCGACACGTGATTCAAGAAGTGATAAGAAGTTGTAACCTGTAACACCTTTCATTTTTACTGCTTTTTTGAATGTATTAAAGAATTGACGTTCGTTAACTCCATACATTGTTCTAACACGTTGTTTTTCTCTTAATTGTGTACCGTAGTCACTTAATTTGATACGTTTTGTTGGTCCGTGTTGACCTGGAGCGTATGAACGTTTTTTAAGTTCTTCTCCTGTTTCTAAAATTGAAAAACCTAATCGACGTGACTTTCTCCAAACTGGTCCAGTATATCTTGCCATATTTTTTCCTCCTTGTGTGTTTTATGGCTAAAACAACAACAGGTACAAATCTTCAGCTCTACTGTGTTGATCGAGGATTATTTCGCTTTTGCAGCAAGTTACTATAATCACAGAGTTAACTGTTATCAACGCAACATAGAGGACTTTGTAAGCTGCTATGTTTTGACGCCCATAAAGGATACCAAATATTTTATTAAATGTCAATTGAAATAACAGATTATAGTCATTACGCATGAAAATTATAACGGAAACCAATAAGTTTAAATACTTATT
>CAZTII010000027.1:7521-20735 GCA_964613305.1 uncultured Erysipelotrichaceae bacterium | reverse complement strand
CATAATAAAAAGGCCTTTCAGCCTTTTTATTGTTTTTAAATTATTATAAGGGGATAGTTTATCACTATTTTAGGGGGTTTAGTGATATTCAAGGATATTATTTCCTTGTGATATTACTATACCAATTATTTATCGTCTAAATATCGCGTAATTTCGGAAAATTATGTGATGGCTTTTCTTATCCTCCGTTTAATCTTTTGTACCTGATTGTCGTATTGTTTTGTCGTACAATCCAATATCATGGCCGCATTAGTATACGACTTCCCTTGACTATACAGTGACAACACTTGACGGTCTTTTAAGTTGTAGCTATCCACTACCTCTTGAACCATTCGAATCGATTCATTGAACTTAAGATGATATTGCGGACAATGCAATCCTTCGCCACTAGAATAACTAACGACTTGTTTATTCTCACCAAGTTCTAACTCATAATCTAAGGATAATGCGGTTAAATTATGAACATTGCTATGGCGACCATAATGTTGTATTAAATTACGAACACGTCTTGTTGCACAACGATAATAATACGTTGAAAAGCGGCAATTAAACGTTTCTCGATACGATTCCATCGACTCCATCATACACAAATGAGCTTCCCAACAAAACTCGTCAAAATATTTGTTGTAAATACCATGTGGAGAAACTACTGTTCGCACAATTTTAGTCGCAAATAAAGCATAACGCTGAAATAATAGTTGAAAAGCATTGTCATCTTTTTGACGAATCATGTAGAGTAATTCAAAATCATTGATCATACAAGACACACTCCTTAAAGTGGGAATCGTTGGTTCATCACCTCATACAACATAACACCACAAGCAACCGAAGCGTTAAGCGAAGAAATTTTACCGCGCATCGGTAAAGCAACTAAATAATCACATTCTTCTTTCACCAATCGTGAAATTCCTTTTCCTTCATTACCAATCACTAGAACAGTTGCGACGGTATAATCAACAGTTCGATAATCAACTGACTTTTCACCAGCTGTACCAACAACCCAATATCCCATTTTCTTTAATTGTTTCAATGTACTCGTACAATTAGTTACTTGAATGACTGGAACTGTTTCTAAGGCACCAGAAGCTACTTTCGCCACTGTGGACGTAATCGATACCGCATTGTTCTTTTTAATAATAACGCCATCAACTTCAGTAGCGTCACAATTACGCAAGATAGCACCTAGATTATGTGGATCTTCAATTTCATCACACATCACCAACAATCCCTTTTTATTCGGATTGATTCCATTCAATACATCTTCTAAGCGATAGTACTCATAGTCCTTCATCACTGCCACAACGCCTTGATGATTCCCTTTTTCCACTAGCTTATCCAACACTTTACGATCAACAATCTCATACGATATCTTTTGTTGTTGAAGTTGTTGTAAAAGCTGTGGATCATTTGCCATCAACAATACTTTCTCAATTGGTGTCTTTTCGAGTAAAAGTTGCTTTACCACATTTTTCCCGTATCTATATTGTGCCATAATTCCTCTTTCTTAGGTGTTTAACTTTGTCCCAAGTTTGTGTCAATCGTTCTTGTTGGTGATTTAAATGCCAATAACCAATCAATGCTTCAAAACCAGTTGATATTCGATACACCGCAACATCGGTATTTTTAGGAACATTGTCATTCTTATTATTTCTACCTCGTTTAAAAATAGTTAATTCTTCTTCATTAAAATAGTTTTCTTGTTCTAAACAATGAAAAATTTCCGCTTGTGACTTTGCACTTACATAATCAATACTCTTTTCTTGTAAATCTTTAGCCTTTGTAAAGCCAATTTCCACTAAATATTCACGAACAAGAAGCGACCACACCGCATCACCGATGTAAGCAAGAGTACTTCCTGACAACGTATGATGATCCATTTACACCAACCCTAATGCGCTTAATTGAACACGATACGTATCCGCTTTTTCAAAATCACGGTCTGCTTTTGCTTGATTCCACAACGTAAATAACTCACGTGCTTCATCACTTAATTGAATTGGTTCCACTTTAATTCCTAACACATCCAACATTTTTTCAACAGTAGTTACAAGTTGTCCACATTCATCACTATTCCATTCTTTCGAACGTAAGTTTAAATTGACCTTTTTAATTGTTTCAAATATAACACTCATCGCATTCGGTGTATTTAAATCATCACTCATCGCATCCATAAATTGTTGAAACAAGTCACGATGATATTCACCACTAAAACTCTTATTTTGAAGCAACATTTTAATTGTCGCTTGTTTTAAAGGCCCTAATACTTTCGTTAATTCCTTTTCAGCATTATCAAATACTTCATCAGAAAAATTTAATTCCATACGATAATGAACTGACAACATCAACCAACGAATAAGCTCAGGAGAAAATTTTTCTAAGATGTCTTTCGCTAACGTAAAATTACCTAATGATTTACTCATTTTAACGCCATTGATATTAATCATTCCGTTATGCAACCAATAATTCGCTAAACTAGTACCACATACCGCCCTAGATTGAGCAACTTCATTTTCATGGTGAGGAAACTTTAAATCCATACCACCACCATGAATATCAATCAATGGTTTATTAAACTCTTTCTGAATCATAACAACACATTCTGTATGCCAACCAGGTCTTCCTAATGACCAAGGACTTTGCCAACGCAATCCATCGTCCATTTTTTTCCATAAAGCAAAATCAAGCGGTGATTCTTTCGTTGTATTTTCTTCGATACGAGCCCCAACTTGTAAATCATCTATTTTTTGATGAGAAACTTCTCCATATGTTTCCACTTTTTTTACTCTAAAATACACATCACCATCCACAACATATGCAAAATCATTGTTGACACATTGTTCAATAAAATCAATAATTTCATCCATTGTTTCAGTAACTTTTGGTGTACTACTTAAATCATGAGCATTTAAACGATGGCGAATTTCATTGTAAGCTTCAATATATTTCGTCGTTACTTCTGATTCACTAACACCCATCTCTTTTGCTTTTAAAATGATCTTATCATCGACATCCGTATAATTTGATACGTATTTCACTGTATAACCAAGAGCTTCAAAAACACGACGAAGCGTATCAAACACGATAATAGGACGTGCATTCCCAATATGGATGTGGTTATATACCGTTGGACCACATACATACATGCTTACTTCATTTTCTACTAGTGGAATAAACTCTTCTACTTTTAATTGTTTTGAATTATATAATCTCATCATTTTTTTCCTCTACAACATCTATTAATTCTATTTCTTTCATCGGCATATAAAAACTATATACACTATCAACTAAACGAACCCATTCTTTCATTTCTAACATCCAAATCTCGTAGCTATCATCGATGATTTCATGTTTTATCAATTTGATAAAATCATCCTCCGTAAACGGGCCACCTTTTTTCAAACTACTCTTTACATACCATACTTTTTCCATACTTACCTCTATTCACATTTCAAGTGGTCAGAAGATAGTTTCTTATCCGCTGGACAACTTCCACAAACACCAGTTTTACCATCCCAAACGCCACCACTCGCAGCACAGCCCACATCCGCAATCAACGCTTTACATGCGCCATTTTCTTCATATTTACCTTCAGGACAACCACACTTTCCAGTTTGACTGTTAAAGGTTCCACCACTTGTAGCACAGCCATTAGTATCTTGAAATAGTGGAGTTGCACGATACTTAACGACTAATTCTTCATTTTTCATCGCCATATTACCCGCAACTACTGGTAATGACGCAGTATATCCATTAATAACTGGACTTGTCACTGAATACGGAGTACCAGATAAATAACTATTACTAAAGATTGGCGCAGCCATACTTCCATCAGTTTCATACTGATATTTAATCGTTAACGTATATAATGTTTCTGCTTGCGTATCTTTAATATCCGCAACATATTTATAACCAATTTGAGCTATATCACTATTTAATCCTTTATTAGCGTTTGAGCAAGCAATCACATCAATCGTATACTCATGACCATCTTCTAACTTACTAATATCAATGTTCATATAGTTATCCGCTGTCTTTGCCGTATAACCGCTACCAATGTTCATCGTTACATCATAGTAATCACATTTATCAACTTTATCCCATGAAATACGTAATATCTTTCCATCTAATACAATAGCCATATTTTTAGGTGTCATTAACTTTTCCGCAACAACATCAATTTCCGTAATAAACTGATTGTATTTATTATCACCAGTTCCCATCATCTTATCATCAAAGGTAACACCGATTAATACGTTATTCGCCGCTAAGCATGAAACATTGCCCCAAAGACCTGTCGCAATTCTCATTACTTCATCACTACCATCATAATAAACTTTACCTAGGTTATTTAAACCAGCTACAAAGCCATCACCAGCGACAACTTGTACCAAGTTAGTCCACTTACTCACATCACGTTTTGTCCCTAATAATGAAACAACTGTAGCGGTTTGATTTTTATGTAAAAAGATAACATCACTTTTTCCTACTGAAACGGCAATAACATCAGTTAACGCCATCATTGCATCACTACCATTGACACTTCCTGCAACAACAACTTTTCCTTCACTTGTAACTCCGACAGTAAAGTTTTCACCCGCATCCACTTCAACAATATTTTTCCATGATTCTACAGCACAAGGGCCATCTACCGATGAAACACATTCCACTGAACCATTTTGTTTCAGACCAACTAAATGGCGATTACCAACCGCAATATCAACAATATTCTTCCAAGAAGACGTCGTTAACATCGTATTCACCGTGACAACTTCTCCCTTGCTACTCAATGCCATCATAACATCTCCACGCGCACTAAGTTGAACAACATCACTCCATTTACTAACATCAACACCTTGGCCATAACTTCTCACTGTACCATTCTTGTCTAAACGAGCACCAAATGTATCACCTACAGCCAATTTACCATAACTACTCGGTTTAAAAACAAATTCTTTTTCCTTTTTGCCACTATTCATTAAAAAGATAAGTGCAACCGACACCAATAAAATAACCGCCACAATAGCCGCAATCAACGACATTTTCTTGTTATCTTCTTCCTTTTTATTGCTTTCACGTTTCGTTTCCTTTTTTTCAACTTCAGGTTTAGTTACTTCGACTTCCTTAACAACAGGCTCTATTTTTTCTTCAACAACCGAAATTTTCGCAACTTGAAGTGTTTGTTCGACTTCTTCATTTACTGGTTTTCCAATAAAAGGAATATCAAAATCGTTGCTCGGCTTAATCGTTGGCAACATAATTTTTCGTTCGTTGTTAATTAAATCATCAAGTTCAACATTTAAAACTGTAGCGAGTTGAATAAACTGATCGATGGTACAAATCATACGACCATTCTCCCAACCCATATATTCAATAACATTAACACCAATTTTATCAGCCATTTCAAGCTGAGAATATCCCATATGCTTACGATAGAGTATTAGCTTTTCAGGTAGTTTGTTAGCCATAAAATCTCCTTTTTCCATAGTATTATCATTCCTATTTTACTTTGTTTCTATATTTTAATCAATTGTTTAATCAAACTGCATCTATTCTTTCAAAAATTTTTATATAATTTTTCTTCAACTTAACAGTATTTGTGATAGAATGATTCGTTGGAGGATAAATATGTTGAAAAAATGGTATTTACCCATCAAACATGCCGCCATTCCTGCATTATTATTACACTGCAGTATCGGTAGTGTGTATTGTTGGTCATTATTAAAAACAGATATTGCAACAATGTTAGATTCAAGCGTCGCCAATGTCGAATGGGCATTTAGTCTTGCCATCTTCTTTCTAGGCGTTTCTGCCGCATTTGCCGGTGAAATGGTTGAGAAAAACGTAAAAAAATCATCACTTATTTCCGCTGTATGCTTCGCTAGTGGAATGGCTCTTACTGGCGTATCAATTTATTATAAAAGCTTAATCGGTATTTATTTAAGCTATGGTGTTTTAATGGGAATAGGGCTAGGAATCGGCTATCTATCACCGGTAAAAACACTTATGTTATGGTTTAGCGAACAAAAAGGTTTAGCAACCGGTTTAGCTATCACCGGTTTTGGTCTTGCGAAAGTAATCGCCAGCCCACTTATTATTTCACTTACAGAAAAAGTAGGAATTATTAATTTATTTTATATCCTAGCAGCTCTATATTTCACCATGATGATCATCGCCACACTACTCATCAAAAAACCAGCAAACTGGTCCGAAGATGAAACACACGATATTGGCAATGTTAGTGAAATATTAAAAAATAAAAACTTTATTGCCGTATGGTTAATTTTATTTTTAAACATTACATGCGGTTTAGCTCTTATTTCTCAAGAAAAAGACTTAATGAAATATGTCGGTTTCACAGCTGTACTCATTGGTTCTATTTCATCGCTAACCGCAGTATTCAATGCCGGCGGACGACTACTATATTCCGCCGCATCGGATCGATTAAAAAAGAGAAGTAATATTTATCGTTTCATGTTGTTATTATCAATTGCCGCAATTGCCATAACCCTATTAACAAATAGTATTCAAACTAAAAACGCGTTAATTATTATTGTTCTACTATGTGTTATCAACTCAACATATGGTGGTGGATTTAGTAATCTGCCAACATTGTTATCCGATTACTTCGGTATGGACATGATAAGTCGTATACATGGTTTATCACTCACCTCATGGGCAATGGCTGGCCTATGTGGTAATCAATTAAGTGCCTTCATCATCCGCTCAACACAGTCATACACAACATTATTACTCGTAGTATTATCTTTATACGCACTAGCTTTAATCATTAGTATGACAATGTTAAAAAATCCTGAAACAAACTAAAGCAGAAATTCTGCTTTTTTTATTTGAAAACAGAAAATTTTCATTTAACGAAATTATATTATTACTTGAATATTTATAAATTTTACAACAAACTTTCATCATTTTAAGATAATCAACAAGTTTAATATCGTTTAAAAATGATATTAGGCTTTGTAATTTTTAATAGTAATCAACGATTATTTATCGTACAATATAATTAATAAAACGCACTATAATCCTTTATTAATGTTTACTAAACAAATAATTATGAATAATATACATGATTTACGTATTGTTATTTGTTATTATATTGTTATAATATTACCGATAACAAATCGAGAAAGGAAACTCACATGATTTCAAAAAATAACGAAGTAATATCAGTAATTTTTGAAATGATGGATCAAACAGACAACTGGATTTGTTGCATTAACGCAAATGGTGAAATTATAAACTGCAATCAACATTGGCGCAATAATGTCAACACAACAAATAGTATTTTTGATTCCATTAACGAAGAGGATATCCCTGTCCTCTACGAAGCAATATATTCCCTTAAAAAAGAAAAAAACTTCACATGCACTGTTACGCTTAAAAACATTGATCAAGCACCAATGATTTGTAATTGCGATATATATCTAGTGGATGGTTTTTATGTTGTATACACCACGATGTTATCATTAAATCATCATGGTACCATCATTAGTTGTACCATGGATGATACAGAAGCTACTACCTTTAAAACGAACAATCATAGCATTTCCATCAATAGTTCAACCCCATTTGCACTAATTGATGGCATTCTTATAGAAAAAGACAACACAATTATTGATGTAAGTTCATCATTTGATGAATTCATAAACACGACATTACCTTGTAACGACGAGTTATTTTTATGGCAAAAAGACGATAAGTTTTACATCGCTAATAAAATTCAACATGTTATTCTTTTAAAAGATGATACTTTTAACGTAAAACACCGTCAATTATTTCATGACTTATTACTACATAGTCAAGAAAACAAACAAACAGAAGTGTTTAATACCTTATGTTCATTTATTAATCCAATTTCTTGTTTATTACTTTGTGATGGCCAAATCGTCGATAGTAAACAACTCGATTTCTTTACAAACGATGTTTTATTATCTTGTATTATTCACCAACTTACAACTAAACCAATTCACATTGCCTTACGAAACAGCATTAATTCACATACCATCCATTCATTTTGTACAAAGTACAATGCTTCTAGCATTACTTGTATTCCATTTAATACACCACACCATTGTTACACCTTTATTTGCGTTGGTCAGCCTTTAGCATATATTGACTTATTTACTACGTTAAGTGACTACAATCAGCCATTACTTGACAACAATTCATTGGGTTTTGCCTTAGTACAACCAATGATTAAAAACAATGAAATTGTCGATTATACACTGCTTCAAGCAAATAAAACTTTTTCAAAGTTAACAGGTAATTACTGGAAAATTGGTAAAACCATCCGAGATTTTTGTGATGACAACGAAGCAAGTAATCATATTGAAACAATTACTTTTGCACACAATTCACACATGGATTATATTTATAATTTTGATGAAAGCAAAAAAATCTTTCGTTTAAAAATATCGTCAATGAAACAATACGTCATGATTTCTATGGAAGATGTTACTGAAAGTGAATATTTACAACGCTATCAATCTAAACCAACAACAAATAGAGATTCTTCTTTCAATGATAATCACGGGTTAGATGCCTTATACGGTATTTTGTGGGGTATCGGCGCTGGAACTTGGCAGTGGAACATCAACACCGGAGAGCTTATCATCAATGAACGCTGGGCAGAAATCATCGGTTATACTATTGAGGAATTGTCTCCTATTTCCATTAAGACGTGGGCACCTCTTGTTCATCCTGATGATTTACCTTTTTCCAACCAAGAACTTGAAAGAACATTCAATCACGAAACAAATGAGTACATTGTTGATGTGCGTATGCGTCATAAAGATGGGCATTATGTATGGATTAGCGATCGTGGTAAAGTTGTCTCTTGGAATGATGATGGAACTCCTGAATGGATATTTGGAGTACATATCGATATTACTGAGCGAAAAACAAATGAACTAGCTATCGAACAAAGCGAGGAAAAGTTCCGTATTGTCTTTGATGAATCACCTATTTGTTTAATTACAATAGATGCGAATGACTACACTATTTTAAGTAAAAATATTAAAGCGAATTCTATATTTTCCATTGATGAATTGAATATTCAATCCTTCTTTGATTGTTTTAAACAAGAAACAGATGATGAATTTACGATTTCTCATTTAAAAGAACACATCGATAATACGATTACCCACGGTTCACAACAATTCAGATGGTTGAGTCATCTAAACAACAACGATTATTGGCATTTTTATCTCATTACTAATGTTACCATTGAAGGAAAACAACGATTCTTATTATCCATCTCTACTATCGAAGAATTAGTGGAATATGAACAACGCAATCAATCAATGCGTGATGATATTGAATTGATGGTGACAAAACAAAAAGTTTTATTAGATATTTCTAATGAGCTTATTAATGCGGATGAATCAAATATTCAAAGCATTGTTGTTAATTCTTTAAAAACGTTATGTACAATGATTCAATGTGATAGTGCCTCCACCTTTTCATTGCATTATGAAACTGACATTATGATTACTCGACAACAATATGGAAAAATAAAAACTCATCCTTTCCACAATCAACCTTTAAGTAACTTTAGCTGTTTTATTGATCAATTGAAGAATGGTTATCCTATTATTTTCAATGATGTAAGTCAATCAAATAATGAATGCATTCGCTTATTAAGCAACCACAATATTAATTCTTTTATTGCTTTTCCACTAATAAGTAAAAAAACACTTTATGGTATTATTGTCTTTTCAAGTGAAAAGTTATATTTTAGTTGCGACGAAAATGATATGTTGACGTTAAATAAATTTTCAACTCAATTAGTAAGTACGTTATATCGAATTGAAACCCAAAACAGATTACGCGAAAGTGAGTATCGTTTTAGAAATATTTTTTCAAAAGTTCGCTCAGTGTCAGTAACTGGTTATAACCAAAATCGTGTTTTAACATACTGTAACACCGCTTCAAAAGAACTATATGGATTAAGTGATGACGACATCAACAACTTTATGTTAGATGATTTCTTCCCGATTGAAAAACGTTCTGGTGTAAAGAAACTCTTTGAAAATATTATAAATCAAGGTGACTCCTTAAAAGTTAGTGAAGGTATTCACTACAAAAAGAATGGTGAACTCTTCCCAGTATTAAGTAGTAAAGTTATTTTAGATTCCGGATTTAATGGGAAAGAAATGTATAGTGTCGACATTGATTTATCCGAAATTAAAAATTTACAACACGACCTTGATGTAGAACGTGAACTTCTCTATAAAACCCTTGTTTCTATTGGTGATGGTGTTATTTCTACCGACATCAAAGGAAATATTCAAATTATTAATACGGTCGCTGAACAATTAACTGGTTTTAAACGATCAGAAGCATTTGGTAAACCGCTTCAAACCATCTTCAAATTAATTGACGATAAAACACGTTTACCGATCGATTTTCAAACGACATTAGAGCTAAGTCCTAAACGCAACGAAATATTCAACCATACGAGTTTACGATCAAAACAAGGTAGAAAATATCAAGTAGAACATACCATTTCATCGATTAAAGATAAACATGGTATGTTAACTGGATTTGTTGTGGTATTTAGAGATATTACCGAAAAAATGGTTCGTTTAAAAGAAATTGAACATTTAAGCACTTCTGATTATTTAACTGGTTTATACAATCGTCGTTACTTAGAAGAAGTACTTCCTTCGATGAACACAAGCGAGAATATGCCAATGGCTTTTATGTATGTTGACATTAACGGTTTAAAGTTAACCAATGACGCTTTTGGACATGTAATGGGTGATAAATTACTCAAAACAGTAGCTGATATATTACGACCATTTACTCCTGAAAAAGGTTGTTTATCACGATTAGGTGGCGATGAATTTATGATAATTGTACCTAATTGTAGTGAAGCTTGTGCCGCATCCATCAAACGTCGTATTCTACAATCATGCGAAGCAAATAAAGTAGATATTCTCATCATTTCTTTAGCTATTGGTTATGCTATAAAAAAAAATGTTGAATCAAGCATTGATGTTATTCGCATTCTTGCCGAAAATCACATGTACAAAGATAAAATAGTCACTGGTAAAAACATGCGTGTTCAAACGATTGAAACAGTATTACGAAACATTAACCTAAAATACGATGATGAACAAGTACATAGTGAACGTGTATCCGTATTCAGTGAAATGATTGCGAAAGGATTAAATCTACCAAACGAAGAAGTCGTTGCGATTAAAACAGCTGCCTTACTTCATGACATCGGTAAAATAGGAGTTGACCCTGAACTTTTAAGAAAAAAAGGAGCGCTCACTAACTTAGAATTTGATCGCATCAAACAACATGCGGAAATTGGATATCAAATTTTAAAATCAGTCGATGAATATTATCAATACGCTAAAATTATCCTTCACCATCATGAACGGTGGGACGGAAAAGGATATCCTCACCAATTACAAGGCGAAGAAATTCCTCTTGCATCTCGCATTATCTGTGTTGCCGATGCCTTTGAGGCAATGACGGCCGATCGTTGTTATCAAGATGCACGTAGCTATCAAAAAGCAATGGATGAGTTAGTTCGTTGCAGCAATACACAATTTGATGCAACGATTGTTGAAGTATTTAAAAAAAACGCTCTTTGATCATCCTCATTGCGAATGAAATAAGCGTTGATAATTTTCTCTTAGATGGTATTGAAGAACATCTTCTTCAATACCTTTTATTTTGGCAATTTCTTTTCCTACTAACGATACTAAGGATGGATTATTTTCTCTTCCTCGATATGGTTCTGGAGTTAAATATGGTGAATCAGTTTCGATCAATAAGTGATTTAAGTCTACTTCTTCAGCTACTAAGCGAGGAATACGACCATTTTTAAACGTTACTGGACCAGCTAAGGAAATCATATAACCTAACTTAACAATTTCATGCATACTTTCCACACTTCCACTATAACAATGCATTACTCCACGATGCTTTGACTCTTTCAATAGTTCAATCGTATCTTTCATCGCATCACGACTATGAACAATAATTGGTTTATTGACTGATTTTGCCAGTTCAAGTTGATATTTAAACATTTTTTGTTGAAACTTTTGTTTTTCAACATCTTTTTCCCAATAATAGTCTAATCCTATTTCACCAATAGCGACAATACGCTCATCTTTAATTACTTCTTTAAACTTTTCAAAATTTTCATCAGTACATAAATAATAATCCATCGGATAAAATCCAAAAGCGATATCAAATCGATTATCTTTTTCTTTTAACATAAAGCCACGTTCAAGTTCTTTAAAATTCATACAAATTAAACAAACTTTCGTGATATTGTTTGTCGTACATAAATGAATGACATCATCAATTTTAGAAAACAATGGTTCATCGCAACAATGTGCATGACTATCTATCCAACCAACTTTGTTCATGTTATCCTCTTTTCTTTACCGTATATACTGCCGTTTTAGCAATTAAATCATGTAGTGACGATTGTGCGTCGTTAGTCGCAATCATCAATAATGAAATAGCCGCAATAATATAATACAAATAACTCAATGAAAATGATTTTAAAAAGCACCGAATAAGGATTGTTTTGTTGGTCATTGTACGTCCACCTTGTCCATTAACGACCAAATACATCATTTGTTTTCCAATTGTCACTCGACGATAAGTAATCATAAAATACTCATACATAAAACAAAACAAAAAATATACATGGGGACTAAACAATGAACCTTCCGCTTTTTTAATAGGAAAATTCAACAACTTAAAAAGTAGTTCCACAATTAATACGACGGCTAAAACAATAATACCATCACTACTTGCCGCAATCATCCTCCGCTTAAAAAAATTCATACCTTCTCCCCTATTTACCTAAACAAAACTTACTAAACAATGCATCTAAATAATCTTCCTTATGAAACTCACCAATCACATCTTTACAACATTGATACGCTTTTTGTAAGTCAATCGTAACACAATCAACATCATATCCTTCTTTCATCGACGTAATCGCTTGACTCATCGCTTCTTGAGCTTGAATACACAACCCTATTTGACGTTGATTAGACAATGTATTTTCCGCAAAATCTTTAATTTCTTCTTCATATGTCGTATTGATAGCCGTTATTAATTGACTGATATCATTATTTAAAGCACTTATATTAATACCAACATCATTTGGTGCAATATCTTTTTTATTAGAAACTAAAATCTTCATAGTCTTTCACTCA
>CAZTII010000027.1:5221-7511 GCA_964613305.1 uncultured Erysipelotrichaceae bacterium | reverse complement strand
AACTAAAATCGTCGTTTTATGTTTTGTTAATTCAAGTAAATTATTATCTTCTTCATCTAACTCTTTACTGCCATCCACAACTAAAATACATAAATCCGCATCATCAATCGCTGCCACAGATTTTTCAATTCCTATTTTTTCAATTTTATCACTTGTTTCACGAATTCCTGCGGTATCAATTAAGTGAAGCATCACTTTTTCACATTGAACATATCCTTCCACTAAATCACGAGTAGTTCCGGCAATATCCGTTACAATCGCTTTATCTTCTTCCAATAAAGCATTTAATAAACTACTCTTACCAACATTCGGTTTCCCTAAAATAACCGTTTTAATGCCACGCTTCATTAAACTAGCGTGTTGTGATTTTTTAATAATGTCCGATAACTGTTGTTGCCACGCAATAGCTTGAGGTAATAACACTTCGCTTGTAAGCACATCAACATCATCATATTCAGGATAATCAATATTCACTTCAATATGAGCAATAATTGATAATAATTGTTCACACAATGGATCAATCAATCGCTTAATTGACCCTTTAAGTCCAGATATCGCTTTACGAGCTTGCTGTTGATTGCTCGATTCAATTAATTCATAAACAGCCTCAGCCTGTGATAAATCAAGACGCCCATTAAGAAAAGCACGCTGTGTAAACTCACCAGCCCGCGCAAGACGCGCTCCATACGCAAGGCATAAGCTAACAATTTTACGAGCAATATAACTACTACCATGACAGTTAATCTCAACAACATCTTCCCTTGTATATGTTCTTGGCGCCTTAAAAATACTCACCAACACTTCATCCACAACCTCTTGATGTTCATCAACAATCCAACCATAATGAACAGTATGACTTTTTTCATTCTTCATCTCACGCAGTAATAAACGCTCCAAAATCGACAATGATTCAGGACCGCTCATACGAATGATAGAAATTGCCCCATCTTGAAGGGCTGTAGAAATCGCAACAATAGTATCAAACATAGTAACTCCTTTTTATAGTTCTATTTTACCACACAACAACACATCTTTGATAGTTGCATCAATCAACCCATAAAAAAAACAGGATTTCTCCTGTTAATTAGCGCAATCTCCGCGATTAAAGCCTGCACCACCATTACCACGTTTTACACCAGTTCCATCTTTTGGACCATTTCCGGCATTGCCTTGACGAACACCACTATTGTTAGCACCCTTCATTGCTTGACCTCCTTGTTTGCCACCTTTTTGACCTAGTTTTTGACCAGTTCCATCTTGTGGACGAACACCATTATTAACGCAAGTTCCATCTTGTGGACAAGTTTCACTAGCGTTGTTTCGATAACCTCTTGGTTGTACTTCTGTAGATGTTTCTGCAAATACTGGAATTGATGCACTACCTAGTAATGTTGCAGCTGTTAATAATGATACCATTGTCTTTTTCATACGTTTTCTCCTTTTCTTTTGTATTAATTAGCGCAAGTTCCGCGATTAAAACCTAAACCGTCATTACCGCGCTTAACGCCTGTTGTATCTTTAGGACCATTTCCGGCATTACCTTGACGAACACCACTATTGTTAGCGCCCTTCATTGCTTGACCACCTTGTTGACCAGCATTCTTTTGACCTAGTTTTTGACCAGTTCCATCTTGAAGACGAGTCTCAGTAGTGTTAAAACGATAGTTTCTTGTCGCTGGAGCTGTTTCAGGTGTTTCTGCAAATACTGGAATTGATGCACTACCTAGTAATGTTACTGCTGTTAATATAGATACGATTGTTTTTTTCATACGATTTCTCCTCTACGTTTTCTATTAGTTAGCGCAAGTTCCGCGATTAAAGCCTAAACCATCATTACCGCGTTTAACGCCTGTTGTATCTTTAGGACCATTTCCTGCATTACCTTGACGAACTTCACTGTTATTAATACCAGCTTTTACGCCTTGACCACCTTGTTTTTTACCTACTTGTTGACCACTTCCATCTTGAAGACGAGTCTCAGTAGTGTTAAAACGATAGTTTCTTGTCGCTGGAGCTGTTTCAGGTGTTTCTGCAAATACTGGAATTGATGCACTACCTAGTAATGTTACTGCTGTTAATATAGATACGATTGTTTTTTTCATACGATTTCTCCTCTAAGCGTTCCGCTTCACCTATAATACGTTTCTTATTTGTTTTTTCTTTCAACTTTTTTAAATTGTTGATTTTCATAAAGTGTTTACTACCACTTCACCTATAATACGTTTCTTACTTCTATTTTCTTTCAACTTTTTTAAATTGTTGATTTTCATAAAGTGTTTACTACCACTTC
>CAZTII010000027.1:0-5121 GCA_964613305.1 uncultured Erysipelotrichaceae bacterium | reverse complement strand
ACCTATAATACGTTTCTTACTTCTATTTTCTTTCAACTTTTTAATTTAAAAACATCACTATCCCTCATTGATAAGATTTAGTGATGTTTATTTTTGTTAAAAATTAATCTTTATTTCTTTATTGTTAATTATAATCAGTCCTTCATCTTTCATTTTTTTAAGCTCTCTAAATAGTGAGGGTCTCTGAACAGAAAACATATCCGCAAGTTGTTTCTTAGTAATTGGTAATGTTATTAATTTGGATTTTTGTTCAACAGCTTGTTTTATTAGATAATTCTGTATATTTTCACGAAGTGATTTTTGGGTCACCATCATTATTTTTTGGTTCATATTTTTTGAGTTGATTGATAACGCTTTTATAAATGGTATAACGAAAGCATATGATTTTAATAAATGTTCAACACCTTCTTTCGTTATATGACATATTTCTGCATCCTCTGTGCAATATATTGTCATTGGATACAAGTTATTGTCATTAAATAGTAAATTTGCGCCAATGATGTATCCTTCTTTAAAGTCAAACAACATCACTTCTGATCCATTCAATGTTAGCGAGTGTGCGGATAGTTTTCCTTGTAATACAATATCTAATGTTAAGCAACTAGCCTCTTGTTCAAACAAAACCATCCCTTTATTATATCGTTTGATAACTACTTGATTATTATTAAGTATTGTTTTGAGATAGTTTTCTTCAATTGATTGTAACAATTTTATTTTTTTTAATTCTTGAATCATAAGAACCTCCTTTTAATATACAAGAAATAGAAACATCGGTGTCTATTGTTGGTTGACTTTACTAACTATAATCGATAATAGGTACAACGTACCATGAAAGGAATATTAATAATGATCGAAAAAGTATTTAATTATTCACAAGATTATAACAATCGTATCGAAAAAGTAATTTCAGATGAAAATCTACAATTTATTCACATGGTTTTTATTAAAGATGATGGATTACCAGAACATTATTCCAACGCTACTCTTTATATGAATGTTTTACGAGGAAATTTATCCATTTCTTTGGATGATGAAGATGTTAAAGTGTATGTTGCCGGAACAGTCCTAAAAATTAAAAAAGGTGTGAGGATGAACGTTAAAAATTTTCACGACGATATTTTAGAGATAATTGTCATTAAAGTACCTGCACCAGGAGAAATTTAACATGGATATTGTAACGTTAAGTGCATGGTTGTTTACTGGAATATTCTTACTATTTTCATATCGCAAAGATAAGGATGGAACAAGAAAATCATTGAAAATGGCAATATCGATGGGTAAAGGAATGGCATTAAGTATTTTTACCATTATTTTTGCGATAGGGTTATTGTTAGCACTAATTCCACCTGAAAAAATCTCAACATTTATTAGCGGAAAATCGTTATTTGCCGCAACTATTGGCGGTGCATTATTAGGGACAGTTACCTTAATTCCTGCCTTTGTCGCATTTCCATTAGTTGGCAGTTTAATTAAAGGTGGGGTGCATATTGTGCCATCGATTGCCTTTTTAACAACTTTAACAATGGTTGGAATTGTAACTATTCCATTAGAGAAAAAAGAATTTGGGATTAAGTTTACAGCGATTAGAAATATATTAAGTTTTATTTTTGCGATTATTATCGCAAGTATAATGGGAGTATTAATATGATATCGATAAAAAATATAAAAGATAATTTTTTCTTAATCACAGTTATTATTGCATACATCGTACTGTTACTATTCTTCCCTTCACTAGGAACACTAGCAATCAAAAACAGTGGTTATTACATTAAAGAAATGGTGATGATAATGCCTGTTATCTTTGTATTAACTGCGCTATTAGACAAATGGATTCCAACGAATAAAATTATGCAATACCTAGGAAAAGAAGCTGGAATCAAAGGTATATTCCTTTCCTTTTTAGTCGGAAGTATTTCAGCTGGACCAATTTACGCAGCATTTCCTATGTGCAAAATACTTTATAAAAAAGGAGCGACGACACGTAATATCGTTATTATATTAAGTTCTTGGGCTGTTATTAAAATACCGATGCTTTTAAATGAAGCTAAATATCTTGGTTTTAAATTTATGAGTATACGGTGGATTTTAACTATTATTTCAATTTTAATTTTTTCATTTATAACAGAAAAAGTAATGAAAGAGGAAGATTTTATGACAACCGAACAAGAAGAAGTTGGTATTACAATTCATAAAGGTTGTATGGGGTGTGGATTATGCACTACTCATTATCCCGAAGTATTTGAAATGGTTGGGCATAAAGCAGAAGTAAAACAGTACAGTCTTTCTATCCTTGATATCGAAAAAGTTGAACAATGCGTTGATATGTGTCCTGCCCATGTTATTAATTATACCGACAAACAAACCATAAATTAAAGTAGAAATAAGCAAATTCTAACAATCATTTTCCAACATTAAGAAGTGAAACAGACTTATCGTATGTTTCACTTCTTTTTTTGTACACAAAATTTATACCAAATTCTTTACGTCAAACAATAAAAATAAGAAGTTTAACTAACTCCTTATTTATAAATACTCTAATCAAAGAATAAATGCATGTCATCTTCAACTGTTGAAATTGGTGCTATTTTAAAATTATCTACCAATACTTTCACCACATTAGGTGAAAGAAAAGCCGGAAGAGTTGGTCCTAAATGTATATTTTTAACTCCCAAATACAATAGTGCAAGAAGGACGATTACTGCTTTCTGCTCATACCAAGCAATATTATACACAATAGGTAAATCATTAATATCATCTAATTCAAATATTTCTTTAAGCTTTAAGGCGATAAGGGCAAGTGAATATGAATCGTTGCATTGACCAGCATCCAATACTCGTGGAATACCACCAATACTTCCTAAATCCAATTTATTGTATCGATATTTAGCACAACCTGCCGTTAAAATAACGACATCTTCTGGTAGTTTTTCGGCAAATTCGGTGTAATAATCGCGTGATTTCATTCTTCCATCACAACCAGCCATGACCACAAATTTGCGAATATCGCCAGATTTAATTGCGGTGATAACTTTGTCCGCAAGATTAAAAACTTGTTCATGTGCAAATCCACCTACAATCACTCCTGTTTCAATCTCTTGTGGTGCTTGACATGTTTTAGCTTGTTCGATGATTAACGAAAAATCTTTACTTCCATCAATAGCACTATCAATATGCTTACATCCTGGATATCCTGCTGCACCAGTCGTCCAAAGTCTGTTTTTGTAGCTATCAGCTGGTGGAACGATACAATTGGTAGTCATCAAAATTGGTCCATTAAATGTTTTAAATTCTTCTTTTTGTTTCCACCAAGCATTACCATAATTTCCAATAAAATGAGGATATTTTTTAAATGATGGATAATAATGCGCAGGCAACATCTCCGAATGAGTATACACATCAATACCCGTATCCTTTGTTTGTTCTAATAATTGTTCAAGATCTTTCAAATCATGTCCTGAAATTAAAATTCCTGGATTGTCTTTAACGCCTAGATTTACTGTTGTTACTTCAGGATTACCATAAGTTTTTGTGTTCGCATCATCTAAGAGCGCCATTCCTGAAACACCATATTTTCCTGTTTCTAACGTTAAAGCAATTAAATCATCTATAGAAACAGTATCATCTAAGGTTGTAGATAATGACCTTTGAATAAAAGCATCAATATCATCATTGTCTTTCATTAATACGTTGGCGTGTTTTGTATAAGCAGCTAAACCTTTTAATCCGTATATAATGAGTTCTCTTAAACTGCGTACATCATCATCTTTAGTTGATAAAATTGATACATGTTCTGAAGTCGCTTTACTTTCGTAATCACTCTCAACTGCTGTCCATGTCACTGCATCAGGTAGATTCTTTTTTGTTGTTAATTGCGAAAGAAGCTTTTCTTTACATTCTAATGTTTCTTTAATTTTAGTTGAAATAGCTTTTTTATCGAAGTTAGCATTGGTAATCGTTGTAAAAAGATTAGTCGTAATTAAGTGGTTAGTCTGCTTACTAATCGTCTTTCCTTCGCTTCGCAGTTTATTAGTAACGTATGCAAGTCCTTTGGTAGTGTAGATTAGAAGATCTTGAAGCGCTGCAACATCCGGCTGTTTTCCACAAACTCCTACCGTAGTACATCCTACGCCTTTTGCTGCTTCCTGACATTGATAACAAAACATTTTATTGCACATGGAGATTTCCTCTTCTTTCTATCGCAATTTTTTAAAGCCAACTATGGTAAGAATTTTCAGCAATCAACTTGAAATAACAAAACTACTTTCAGATTAACACTAGTTCCTTCCATGTTATTGACTTAGCAACCAAATTATACTACACTAGAAAAAAGATTATGTTGTTTAAACAACAAAGAGGTAAAATATGAATTATTTATATTTAACAAAAACAACGTTATTTCATGGACTAAATGAAGAAGAAATAAAAAAGGTCGCACTGTGTCTTAACGCTTATGAAAAAACATTTAAAAAGAATGAAGTGATTTTTCATGTAGGAAGTATTATTCATGAATTTGGTATCATAGAGACAGGTAGTGTCAATATTGTTGTAAATTCATATTGGGGAGATAGTAACATTTTAGGACATGTTGAAAAAGGCGAAATTTTCGCACAAAATTTCGCATCAATTACAGGAAAAGAACTACATTGCGATGTTGTCGCAGCCGAAACAACAAAAGTTATTTTTCTTGATATTACTTCTTTAATTACTACATGCCAGATTTCATGTAGTTTTCTTCATCGCCTAATTCAAAATATGTTCCGTATCTCATCACTTAAAAATTTAGATTTATCGAATAAAATTATGCATACTGCACCAAAAAGTATCCGAAAAAGGTTATTATCGTATCTTTCAGAACAAGCAATGGTACATGGAAGTTCTCAATTTACGATACCTTTTGATAGACAACAACTCGCCGATTATTTAATGGTTGATCGAAGTGCCATGTCCAATGAATTGAGCAAGATGCAAAAAGAAGGTTTACTAACTTTTCATAAAAATAAGTTTACTTTAAATAATTCTTATACAAATCAATCCTTATAATTACTAACTATTAACAAATTATTGATATTATCCTAAATAAAACTTTAATTTTTTACTTTGTACGTTATGTATGCTAGAATA
>CAZTII010000026.1:0-20798 GCA_964613305.1 uncultured Erysipelotrichaceae bacterium | reverse complement strand
TCTATATTTTGATTTTTATCCTTTATTTTTCATTTGTGGGGTGTGAACAGTAACACAGCAGTCGTATCCGTAACAATAATGAATGCATTTTTATCAATCTCATTCATTAAATCAATCAACTGATGATATTGATTATCGGAAATGATGACTAAGATCATTTCTTTTTCTTCATTTGTATAACCACCAACTGCCTTTGTAACAGTACACCCACGATGGAGTCGATCGCTGATAAGTTGAATAATTTCATCCGTATGTGGCGAAATTATAGACACTGATTTACATTTTTGCCCACCTAAGAGCATCATTTTATTAATTGCTAAGCTTGTAGCGTAGACTGATAAAAATCCAATTAAAACGCGTGGTAAATCATAAGAAAGAAGACCTAACCCAACAACAAAGGCATCACTAATAAGAAACAATGTGCTAATTGGAATCTTTGTATACTTATGAACAATCAAAGGAGGAATATCCATACCACCAGTACTTGCCCCACACGATAAAACTAAGCCAATACCAACACCAGCTACAACTCCACCATACAACGTCGCAAGATAAATATCCATTTCGACAACACGAACATTAGCCGATATAAACGATAAAAAAACAGGATACAACACTGAACTAAGTATTGTTTTCATTGCAAATTCCTTCCCTAAAAAGATACATCCAAGAAGAAATAAACTAACAATTAATCCAACAACAATGGTTTGCGATGGTACGTTGATAAGTGGCGACAACGCAACTGCCACACCAGCAACACCACCTGATAAAATATGAAAAGGCAGTATGAAGAAACCAACTGCAAACGCTAAGATAAAATTACCTAAAATAATAAGCAATAAATTTTTAACATTATTTACTATCATAACTCACCCGTCACTTATTATACTAGATTTGACCATAATACACTAGCAAACCTCTAAACTAAACACTATTTTACCCAATAAACTGTAATATTTCAGCCGCATTTGTATCAGGTTTAACTTTTTCCATTCGTTTAATAATCATCCCTTGTTCATCGATAATAAACGTTGTACGACTAATTCCCATTCCTTCCACATTAAATATTTTTTTCAATGCCCATACATCATACGCTTTTACAACTTCTAACGTTGGATCAGACAATAAGATAAATGGAAGATGATGTTTTTCTTGAAATTTCTTATGAGATGCCACACTATCTTTACTAATCCCAATCACCACAATATCACGTTCTTTAAATTCATTGTACGCTGAGGTAAAAGCACACGCTTGTCGCGTACAACCAGGGGTATTATCTTTTGGATAAAAATACAACACTACTTTCTTGCCAATAAAATCTGATAATGATACCATTTCACCATCTTGATTCGCCAATGTAAAATCAATTGCTTTACTTCCTTCTTGCATGTTACTCTTCCTTAATAAAGACAAGTTCAACCCTTGTCGATAGCCTTTCATCATAAATATAGTTTAATCGATTAAAGCCTTTAATACCATCTAAATCTTTTATTTTATACTCAGCACAATAATTAACCATTTCACCACGGGCCATTTTAACCGCTGTACTCTGTTCCACTAATTTAGTATTAACCCGTTGTTTAAACACACACGTTACAAATGGAATTGTACAATACGGTTTAATGCTAGAACTATACTCCAAAGAGGCACAATTCAAAATAAAGGATGTATCTTTACACAATTCATCACAAAGTAAATGACTCCAAAACTCATATAAATTTCCCAATTTATCGCCAATATCCAATCGATAAAAACTAATGCGATCACAAGGCTTAAGAAGTCCATACAATCCCGAAACAATACGCAAATGGTCATTATAATACTCACGATGTTGTTCAATATTTTGATAAATCCTTTTAAAAACCAAACCATCAAAAGTATCAATAGCTGACATCAGTGGATAATCATTCATTAAATAATCAATATTTTTATCAAGTAACTCATCGCTACATTTATACAATTTCTTTAACTCATCTCGATTTAGCTGTCGTAATTTACACAAAAGTTCTTCTTTTTTTTCAAGAAAAACCGGTTCACTTACTCCTTGAATCGTTGTTGCCTTCATCGTTTTTGCCGGAGATACAATTATCTTCACTACATCACATCCTTTTCTACAGTATTATAACATCTTAAAAATAATTAAAAATCCTGCTTTCCAAAAAAAAAAAGGTGAAATAACTTTCACCAGTTTTAAATTAGTCTGCGCGGCTAACCATTGATGCAGCAGTTGAAGCATCAATTTTAACTTCTTTACCTGCAAGAGCAGCAAGTTCAGCTTCTTTTTTCTTATCGATATCATAGATGAAGAAAATAGCTAAGAATACTAATACGTAACCAACTAAGCTTAAGCCAGCAGCAACGTTTTTAACAGCTAAACCGTACTCAGGAACCCAAGTAGTACGATCTTTCATACTTAATCCAGGAATCGCTGTAGCGATGATAAATGGAATTAATGATTGACCAATACCTTGTCCAAGTTTACGAATCATTGAATATGTAGCGTACGCTGAACCTTCTTCACGACGACCAGTTTGACGTTCAATAGCATCAATACCATCAGCAACTAAAGACCAGCTTAATAAGTTAAAGAATCCTGAAGCAACACCAGCAACTGTTGTTAATACGATCCAAGCTATTGGTGCGATTTCTTTTGCCACTAATAAGTAAACATAAACCGAGATACCAGCTAATAATGGATAAACGATTAAGTTCTTTTTACCGAATTTTTTAAGTAATGGAGTCATTACTGGAGTAAGTAATAATGTAGGTAAGTATGCTAATACACCAAATGAAGCTAATTTACCATTTTGGAAGTAAAGTTGGTAAACTAATGAGTTTGTTGAACCACTTGACATCATAAATACAACAGCAGCAAGAGCACTTAAAGCAACACCAAGCATTGTTCTATTTGTGAAGAAACCTTTAAGCATTGCAAAGTAACTAAATTTCTCACCATCGTGTTCTTGGTGGATAATACGTTCAGTAACAAGTCTGTACATTGTTTGGAAACTTACGAAAGCGATAATACCCATAACAAGAGCGATCCAGAACATTTTTTCTCCTTGGAACACACTCTTACCAGCAGCATCTTTTGCATAAGTAAATTGTGGAAGTAAAGTCATGATAGGGATGAATGCTAAGAAAGCACCAAAGCTTCTAAATGTAGAAAGTTGAGCACGTTCGATTGGATCAGCAGTCATAACTGAGCTTAATGAACCGTAAGGTACGTTAACAACAGTATAAGCAACGTCCCAAATTAAGTAACCAATAATACAAGTAGCAAGTTTAATTGCATAAGGTGCATTTTGTGTATTTGCAAATAAAATACAAGCAGAGAATGCAAGAGGGAATGATCCCCAGAAAATCCAAGGTTTGAATTTGTCTTTACCTTTTGGACTTAAACGGTCAGCCAATGCCCCAATCATTGGATCGTTAATTCCGTCCCAAATCTTTGTCGCTAAAATAATGAAACCATAATGAACTAAATCAATTCCGATAAATTGAGTATAGAATAACATCATGTAACCACTGATAAGCGAGAAGCTCATGTTACATCCGAAATCCCCTAGCATGTACCCAATTTTGTCAGCAAAGCCAAACGGCTTTGTGCTTTTTAAACCTGTTTCTGTCATAAATCCTCCTTTTTTCGTATCGATGTATACATCTGTAATATTAACAATAGAAAGGGCTTTCGTCAACAAAATTATTTAAAAACACAGTAAATTAACTAACATATATTTTATATTATCATCATTTTCGCAAGAATTACATTGAGGTTAATTTTTAACAATGTTTTTTTATAATTTAATGCAACCATAAAAAAAGCTTATGACAAAAAGTCAAAGCGTTTTTTTAACACATCAATAAAATAATTCATCAACAATCCCGTTGACATAACAGAAAAAATTGTACCTACACCAACAACACCACCAAGAGTATACCCGATTGCTGTATACACGATATCCACGATTGTACGCACCGTTCCATAAGCAATCTTCTTATTTTCCATTCCTTGAAATATTAATGCATCCAAACTATTTTTTCCAATATCAGCACAAATTACTAACGACATACCAAGTGTTAAAATGACTTGAGCAACAATAATACAAGCAATAGTTTGAATGACATTAAAACGATGAATTGGAATAAATGATACTAATAATTCACTCACTTTAATAAAAACACTAATCGTTAACGCATAAAAAACAGTTCCAAAACCTACATGTTTTCTAGCAAACATAAGCGCCAATAACAAGATAAAACTATTATAAACCAATGATGATGTTGAATAACTAATCGAAAATGTTGCGGATAAACCATCTAAGATAACAGTAATAGGATCACTTCCAAGTTTACACTCTAAAAATAACACTACACCTACGGCTACAAAGAACATTCCAACAAGCAATACCAGTGTCTTTTTACCGTTATAGTGGCCAATTTTATTCAAGAGTTACCTCCAACACTTCCTCATAGCGCGGAATTGATGGAGCAGCACCGTGGCGAGTAACAGTAATCGCTGAAGCTTTCGCCGCGAGTTCCATCGATTGCGCAACTGATTTTCCCGATACGATACCTGATAAAAAGTAACCAGTAAACGTATCACCAGCTGCTGTCGTATCAACCGCTTTAACACGATACGCTTTTTGTTGAACAAGACCATCTTTTGTTTTCGCTATACTACCAGCTTCACCTAACGTTAAAACAACGTTTGCCTTAGGGAAAAGAGTATCTAACGCATTTAAAATATCTAAAGCATCACTACACTGTGTAATCTGCTGACCTTCTACTTCATTTAAAATAAACCAATCAACTAAATGAAGTGGACACTTACGCAATGCATCATTCATCGGAGAAGGATTTAATACAATTGTTAAACCTTTTTCCGCAGCTTTTTCCATAATAACATCTAAATTATTAATTTCGTTTTGTAATAAAACAATATCACCAACGTCACCTTTAGCCAACACTTCATCAATAAACGATAATGACACTTCATGGTTAGCATTTGGCGCTAATAAAATACAGTTAGCCCCGCTTGGATCAACTTGTATGTAAGCCGCTCCACTTAAACCAGTTGTACTTTTAACACACTCGACATCAACACTACTTTCAAGTAATAACTCTTTTAAAAAGTTACCATCTTGACCAATAAGACCAGCCATCATTACTTCACTATTAGCGCGAGAACAAGCGATTGCTTGATTAAGTCCTTTGCCACCAGCAAAAATACTAGTCTTTGTAGAACTGAGTGTTTCTCCTTTTGCCACAAAATGATCAACTTGTAAAACAATATCAACATTTAAGGAACCAAAACAAATTATTTTCATACACTACCCTCAACAAAGCCGTCAATCACAACAACTTTCTTATCACTCTTCAATAAGTTGCGACGATCTACAACAAATACACCACGACTTTCATAGCCATCACAATCAATTAACAATGGAACTTGTGAAGAAATCGCTTGAACATTGTTTAAATAATGTTGTGTTGCACTTATCGCAGTAACATTAATTGAAAACAATGTAATAGCAGTAAAACGAGAAGTAATAATCGCCGCTGCTTCCGCGTCCATAAACGTATCACTCTTTACCATTAAACCACTAGTTTCAGCACTATCTTCTTGATACAACAGTATTTCTTTTATACCATGTTCACACGATAACAACGTAATCGCCGTCGTCGTAAATGCCTTATAACACGCCACAATACAATCTTGTTTTAAAACATCATATGCTTCAATCACACATGTTGCACCACTTCCAGAACGGGCTAATAGTGGCTTACACGCTCCTTGATACAATGGAATATCGCTATTCCAACTCTCTTTAATCGTACTATTTACAATAGAACCACTGATAATAACTCCACCAATAGGACAATTACAACTCGAAAATACTTCTTTGGCAAAATTTAATCCATCGATTGAAGCAATCGTTTCAATAAATAATGTTTCTTTTCTCATCTTCAGCCCTCCTACCATATCTTCTTCATCGCTTCAATAAAACGATCTTTATCACATGATATCGCAACCATCATATTCGCTCTTTTACCACGCGTTTCAACTTTAGTCCAACCTTGTAAATGACCACCATCACAAATACACGTTACGTGCATCGGTTGCCATACGACATGTTCAGGATAAGCCATCGCAAAAGCAGCAACTGCATCAGGAATATGAAGGTTATCACCGTAGCCAAAACGTTTTAAAGCACCTTTATAAAATTCATTTAAATATTGAATTAACGTATTAATTTTCTCGTTCTTACTCACTAATGAACGCATTACTTCCATTGGCACAAAACCAGTTCTCGTCGCATTTAAACCAACCATATCCATATCAATTCCAGACTCTAAAACAATTTGTGTCGCATGTGGATCACACCAGAAATTAAACTCAGATAAAGGTTCTGTATTTCCTGTTTCAATTGATCCACCCATTAACACTATTTTTTTAATCTTACTAGCAAGTGTTGGATATTTACTTAAAGCAATCGCAATATTTGTCGGTGGACCAAGCGATAAAATCTCTAAGTCACCATCATACTTACACGCAAACTCATATATCGCATCCCACGCTAACATTGTTTCCGCTTTTTTACTAATTCCTGAAAACTCATAACCACCTAAACCATTGTTGCCATGGACATCATCCGCTTCACGCAACTTAATCAACATTGGTGAACTAGCACCACCATATACTGGAACATCTAATCCCATTGTTTCCAACAATCCTAAGGCATTTCTTACAGTGTGCTTCAGTCCAACGTTTCCTGCAGTGACAGTCACAGCACAAATATCAAAATGCTCAATTGTTTGTGCCAATAAAATCGCAAAACTATCATCTACACCTGGATCGGTATCAATTAAAATTTTTCTTTTGATCATTACTTAACCCCTTTCTTACCTCGTTTCTCACGTTGTTCACGTAATATACTAAATAAAACTAAACTAATAATAGTAATAATATATGGAAGCATTTGTACAAACTCAGCCGGTACTTTTAATGATTGAAGAACCATCGATAATGCATCCGCAAAACCAAAGACAAGCGAAGCGAAGAAAGCACCAATTGGTGTAGCTCCTCCTAAATTCATCGCTGAAATACCAATAAATCCTCGTCCTGCCGCCATATCACGCGCAAACCAAGATACATAGCCCATTGATAAGTAAACACCACCAAGAGAAGCTAAAATACCCGAAATAACTAAAGAAATCACACGTACCTTCATTACACTTATACCAACTGATTCAGCTGCATGAGAATTTTCACCAACACTACGAATACGCAAACCAGTAGCACTACGATACATAAAGAAATACATCGCTATGACAGCTAACCAAGAAACATACGTTAATAAGTTATGCCCCGAAAGAACACCACCAATAAATGGAATCGATTGAATGATTGGCAGTTGAATGATTGGTAACGTTAAACTTGGTAGCGATGAAGAAACACCTTTATCACCACAAATCATAAACATAACAAATACCGTACCACCAGTGGCCATCATATTAATCGCAATACTCGTTAAATAAATATCCGTTTCCATCTTTAAGGTGAAAAAAGACATCAACAACGAAATGAGTACTGTAACAATAATGGCACCAAACAATCCAAACCAAACATTTTGGCTAAGAGCACTAACGATAACACCAGTTAATGCGGAAACTAACATCATACCTTCAATGGCTAAGTTAGTAATACCAGCTTTTTTTGTAACAAGAGCCGCTAAGGAAGCAAAAATAAGTGGTGTTGAAACACGTAAAATAGAGAATAAAAACGATGGGGTAAATAACATAGAAATTATATTTTCCATTATTTTGCCTCCTTCAATTCATAATTTTTTTGTGAATTTTTAACAATTTCACGTTTCTTCCACGCTTCTAAGAACATTTGAGCACCAACTAACATTAAAACAATCGCTTGTACAACAGACACAAATTCTACTGGAATATCCGTTGAACGTGCAGCAATATCAGCACCAATCCGCATGTAAGCTAAAAAGAATGCCGCCACTGGAAGAACAATCGGATTCTTACGAGCTAATACACCAACTAAAACTCCATCAGAGCCATAATTAGTAAGAACTTCCCATTGAAAACGATTGTACATACCTAATATTTCAACACTACCACCAACACCAGCTAAAAAACCACCAATCATTTGAGCAATTAAAATAATCATTCCCGTTTTAATACCAGAATATCGCGCAAATTGTTCATTTTCACCAACCATGGTAATCGCATAACCTAATTTACTTCTAAACATCATAAAGCTAACCGCAACAACTGCTATAATCGCAATGATGATTCCAAAGTGAATTCGTGTTCCTGACAATAAAATAGGTAATTTACTTACTGCTGGAATTTTGTAAGAAGCGTTATATCCTGCATCCAAATCCCTCATCCAATAGTTTAACATGTACATACTAAAAAAGTACAACACATAGTTCATCATAATCGACGAAACAAGTTCGTTTGCTTTCCATTTCAATTTAAGAATAGCTGGAATTAACGCAATAAGAGCACCAATTGTACCACTTACCAAAATAAGCATCATCGGGCTTAAAACAGCCGGCAAATTCGTATTAATTGCCATATACGCTGTAACAGCACCACCAATAAAAAATACACCCTCACCTATTAAGTTAAATTGATTTGCCTTTTGCATAACACAAATCGCAAGACCAGTAAAGGTAAATGGAATCATCATTTCAATCACATTGGCAAAACGACGGAAACTCGTTAAAGGACCAAAAAGAAACAATTGAATGGCCGTAAAAGGTTGTTTACTAGCAAATAAAATAATACCCAACGCTAAGGAATACGCAATTAAAATAGCTAGAAGGGTACGAATTAGCGTAAACTTGGTTTCTATTTTTTTACTACTCATAGCGCTATATCCTCCATCTTCTTAACACCCAACATATACGTACCTAACTCATACTCATCTACTAGAGAAGCATCAGGGAAATACGCTGAAATCTTACCGTCATACATCACCATCAAACTATCACTTAACTCCAACACTTCGTTAAGGTCAGCACTAATGAGTAAAACCGCTTTTTTCTCATCACGAGACAAACGGATTAACTCCTTACGAATCATTTCTGTGGCTCCAACATCAATTCCACGCGTCGGTTGATTCGCCACAATTAAACTACTATTATCCGAAAATTCACGAGCAACGACAACCTTTTGAATGTTTCCGCCTGATAACATCTTAATTGGTTGATCCACATCATCGCACTTCACCGTAAATTGTTTTCTTAATTTTTCTGCCAATTGTTTTAATTTTTTAATGTCTAAACGACCGTTTTTACCAAACTCAGGTAAATAGTAACGAGTTGATGCCATATTTTGCCAAATACTCGCATTTTGGGCACAACCATACGTCATTCTATCTTCTGAAATATGAGCAACACCAATTTCACGAATTTGACGAACTGTTTTACCTTTACATGATGTATTATTCACTAAAATATCACCACTCGCAAAATCATCCATACCACAAATAATTTCACTCAACTCTTTTTGACCATTTCCTTCAACGCCAGCTACTCCTAAAATATAGCCACCATGTAATTTAAAGCTAACATTGTCGATAATTGGTTTACCTTCTTCATTATATTTAGTACAATTTTTAACTTCTAAGACAACATCGCTCTTTACTGCTTTTTCCTTATCAAATTTTAAAACAATATCACGACCAACCATCATTCTAGAAATATCTTCTTCGCTAACATCCGCTACATTCTCAGTACCAATTAAACGACCTTGACGCAAAACGGTAATACGATCACAAATAGCCTTAATTTCATTTAGTTTATGCGAAATAAAAATTAAGGTATGACCTTTTTCACGAAGTCTTTTCAACTGAACAAATAACTCATCTGTCTCTTGCGGTGTAAGAACAGCTGTCGGTTCATCCAAAATTAAAATTTGCGCCCCACGTAATAGTGCTTTTAAAATTTCAACCTTCTGTTTTTGACCAACAGGTAAATCTTTAACAATCGCCGTAGGATCAATATCAAAATTATACATTGTACAAATTTCTTGCGTTTTTCGAATTGCTTCCTTAAAATCAAGCAAGCCATTTTTCTTTGGTTCAAGACCTAAAATCATGTTTTCCGCAACAGTCAATGATTCCACCAACATAAAATGTTGATGAACCATCCCAATACCTAAAGAAATCGCATGTTGCGGATTTTGAATTTTTACTTCTGAACCATTAATCAACAAACGACCTTCCTCTGGGGTCTCAATACCAAACAACACTTTCATCAGCGTCGTCTTGCCTGCACCATTTTCCCCCATTAACGCATGAATTTCACCTTTTGCAACCTTTAACGTAACATTCTTATTAGCCACAAACCCATTAGCGTATATTTTCGTTATGTTATCCATATGTAGGACAATATCTTCCATGCTAAACCCCTCCTCTTTTTAATAAAAAGCTCGATGGTAGAAACTAAACCCGATTACTAGGTTTCTTCAGTATCTGCCAATCGAGCCTTAAACAATCTATGGTTTTACACTATTCTTTAATGCTGTGATGTCATCTTGAGACATTGTAAATGATGTAGGAACTACTAATTCACCACTAATAATTTTCTTCTCAGCATCGTCAACTACCTTCTTAACATCAGCTGGAACATTTTTCTCATAGTAGTCATTTCTAGCAATACCAGCAACACCTTCTTTAACACCTAATTTTTTAACTGTTCCCCACTCAACTTTACCCTCTTTCGCATCTTTTAAGATTGTAAATAAAGCGATATCAACATTTTTAAGTGCTGAAGTAACGATACGTTCTGCTGTTTCTGGATTACTTTCTTTCAATTTCTTCGCTTGGTCACTATCAACTCCAATTGCCCAAGCATTTTTTTCTTTAACGGCATCAAGAACACCTAAAACAGCTGCTCCTGCAACACCGTGCAATACATCAGCACCACCGTTCAATTGAACTAATGCTAATTCTTTACCTTTAGCTGTATCAGTAAAGTTACCGATTAATGATACTTGAATTTTGATATCTGGTTTTGCTAATTTAGCACCATTGATATAACCAACCATGAAGTCATTAATAATAATATTTTCTGTACCACCAATAAAACCAATATTACCTTTTTCTGACATACTTGCCGCAACGATTCCACCTAAGAATGACGATTCGTTTTGTTTAAACGATAACGCTACCGCATTAGGGAATTTATTATCGAAATCCGGTTTCATATCATACAACACATACTTTTTATCAGGATATTTATCCATCAATTCAAGGGCAACTTCAGATAATGCACCTGAGTTAACAAAGATAATATCAGCATCAGATTCTGATACTTCGATTAATGTCGGTTGATATTTTGATTGGTCCCCACCAATTTCAACTGCACGAACATCCATTCCTAACTCTTCTTTTGCTTTTGTTAAACCTGCCCACGCTGAATCATAGAATGATTTATCTCCTAGGGCTGTACGTACTACTAATACTGCTTTAAGCGCTTTTGCTTCCTCAGCCGGTTTTGCTGTTTCAGCCGGTTTTTTCTCACCACAGGCAGTTAGTGATAAAACCATAATCATTGATAACAATACTCCAAATAACTTTTTCATTTCTTTCCTCCTATCTGTTTTTTGTATCTGATTATAGTGTAAACCTTAGACCTATACCAAGGTCAAGCGAAATCTAAGCGTTTTCATTAAAAAAGTATCCGCTTACACTGAAAAAGTGATAATTTGTATAAAAAATGATACAATTGAGATAAAGGAGATACACAATGCACTATACGCTAAAAATAAATGAAGTCGCAACACTATATAATTTATCCACTGATGCCCTTCGTTACTATGAAGAAATCGGCTTATTAAATCCGCAACGAGGAAGCAATGGATATCGCTATTATAGTTTAGCTGATTTATGGCAACTAAATGTCATCACCGATTTACGTAAACTTAATGTACCATTTTCAGTAATAAAAGAATATTTTCAAAATCGTGATTTAAACAAAACAAAAGATTTATTCCAACAACAAATAAAAACAATTGAAGAACAAATACTCATCTTACAACAATTAAAAGACAGTATGAACTATTCATTAAACACCATTAATCGCTATCAAGAACCAATTGATAACTCCATATCAATCCAACATTTCCCTTTACGTAAATGTTCAAAAATAAACGATTTACAATTATCAAACAAAGGAATCGATATGGGCTTTAGAATACTACAATCAAAAAGCAACGATTCCATCCATCTTATCGGCAGTAATAATATGTGCGTAAATATCGCCATTGAAAAAGTTCTTTCCAAACAACTTGATCACTATCGCCATTTATTTGACTTTGACATACAATCCCACAATATCATTTCACCATTTGAAGATCTAGACTTTTATCAAACCGTTTTCTGCTTACTAGACGATGATGTGGAAGAATTTGATCACACATTAGAAGAAGGATACTATTTAACTATCACTTACCAAGGTCCTCATATCTTAAGTAAAAAATACACAAAAGAATTACTCGATTATGCCAAAGAACACAATCTTCGTATTTTATCAGCTCCATTTGAAATATGTTTTATCGACATTCATGAAACAAGCAATCAAGAGGAATACATCACTCAATTACAAATGAGAATAAAAAAAGCCTAATGGCTTAAACACTTCACCAAAATAGCTTTTTGTACGTGCAATCGATTTTCTGCTTCAGTAAATATTTCATTGCTGTGGCTTTCTAATACTTCATCCGTAATTTCTTCACCACGATGAGCTGGTAAACAATGTTGAACCATGCAATCAACATTCGCCACTTTTAACAAGTCATCATTTACTTGATATCCTTCAAAGGCAATTTTTCTTTCCGTTGCCTCTTTTTCTTGTCCCATCGATGCCCAAACATCCGTAATAATAACATCAGCACCTTTTGCTGCTTCTTTACAATTGGTCGTAATCATAAAATTCGGATACGTAGAAGCAAATTCCATCACAATTGGACTAGGTTTATAGCCTTCAGGACAAGCAATATGAACATTCATACCACACTTTAAACCACCAACAATCAATGAATTCGCCATGTTATTACCATCACCAATATAACACATCGTAAGACCTTTTAAATATCCTTTAAACTCACGAATCGTCATTAAATCCGCCAATACTTGACATGGATGAGAAAAGTCCGTTAAACCATTAATAACTGGAAGACCACTATACAACGCTAAATCTTCCACATCACTCTGCTTAAACGTACGAATCATAATCGCATCACAATATCTACCTAATACTCTAGCGGTATCTTTCATTGGTTCACCACGACCAAGTTGTAAATCATTACCACTTAAAAACAAAGCGTGACCACCCAATTGAAACATTCCAACTTCAAAAGAAACACGAGTTCTAGTCGACGATTTTTGAAAAATCATCGCCAACGTTTTATCTTTTAAATGTTGATGAGCTATACCATTTTTTAATTCAAATTTTAATTGATCCGCCAAATCTAAAATTGATTCAATTTCCTCATACGACAAATCCAACATTTTTAAACAATGTTTCATACCGACTCCTTTATACAGCGAGCTATTACGTCAACAGCCGCATCGATTTCTTCATAGCTAATAACTAATGGTGGTAACAAACGAATCTTTTCTTTAGCGCTTAAAACAACAACACCATAATTTAAACAGCTATTAATAACTTTTTTATTATCAATGCCATCTTTTAAAGAAATACCTACCATTAATCCCAATCCACTAGTGCCTTTAACGCCTTCAATCTTTTCGATTTTATTTCTCAAATACATTCCTTTTTCACTAATTTCCTTAAGAAAGGAATCAGTCATTGCATTCACTACAACAAGTGCCCCAGCACAAACAATTGGATTGCCACCAAATGTTGAACCATGATCACCAAACCCTAATACTTTTTCCGTTTTTTCATCAAACAAAACAGCACCAATTGGCAAACCATTACCAAGACCTTTTGCTAAAGAAGTAATATTACCAATACCACCACTGCTTAAAAATTTACCACAACGACCAACTCCGGTCTGAACTTCATCAACTAACAATAAAATATCCTTACTTTTACAAAGTTCTTGAACAAAAGCAATGTAGTCAGCATCTAATGTATTGACACCACCTTCACCTTGAACGATTTCTAGTAAAATACCACAAACAGAATTATCGACAAGTGATAACAATGCCTCTTTATTATTTGCTTCAGCAAATACAAACCCTGGTGTAAATGGATGAAAGTTGCGATGAAAAACATCTTGACCAGTCGCTGATAATGTCGTAACTGTTCGACCATGAAATGAATTAACAAGAGAAATAATGGTACTTCTACCTTCTCCATACGCATCAAAACTATATTTACGACACGCTTTAATCATTCCTTCATTCGCTTCAGCACCACTATTGGCAAAAAACACTTTTTTATATCCAGTCTTTTCACACAACGCAAAAGCCAAATCAATTGCCGGTTTTGTATAATATAAATTTGATGTATGAGCTAATGTTGCAGCTTGATTAGAAACAGCCGCTAACCATTCTTGATGACCGTGACCTAAACTAGTAACACCAATACCACTAGCCATATCAATATACTCTTTACCACTATCATCCAATAAGATACAGCCATGTCCTTCAGTAAACAGTACATCAAAGCGACTATACGTATTAGCGATATATTGTTTATCCATTTCTTTATAATTTACCATCGACGCCTCCTAGTTAATAAACATTGTTCCTATTCCATCATTTGTCATCATTTCAATCAAAATAGAATGTTGAATTCTACCATCAATAATTACCGCTTTTTTAACATTACGACGAAGTGACTGTACACAACACTCAATTTTAGGAATCATTCCACCAGAAATAACTCCTTCTTTAATTAATAATGGTACTTCATTTAACTTTACAACAGAAATTAATGAATCATCATTGTTTCGATCACGCAACAATCCTTTCACATCCGTCATAATAATTAAGTTTTCCGCTTCCAAAGCAATTGCTATTTTAGATGCAGCTGTATCCGCATTAATGTTATATAAGATACCATCCTTATCGTTACCAACGGTAGAAATCACTGGAATATATCCTAAATCCAATAAATCAGTAATTGGTTTTGTATTGACTGAAGCAACATCACCAACGTATCCTAAATCTTGCGATGACTGCATTTTTTCAGCCGTAATGATAGAAGCATCTAAACCACATAAACCAATAGCTTGTCCACCAACTTGATTTAAATAAGAAACCAAATCCTTATTCACTTTACCAGCTAATACCATTTGAACGATCTTAGCTGATTCTTTATCGGTATAACGAAGACCATCAACAAACTTCACTTCTTTATTCATTTGTTGCATCACGTCATTAATTTCTGGACCACCACCATGAACTAAAACAACTTTAACACCAACAAGCGATAATAAAACAATATCACTCATCACGGCCATTTTAAGTTTCTCATCCAACATAGCATTCCCACCATATTTAATCACAACAACTTTTTGATGATATTTTTTAATATAAGGTAATGCCTCAATTAATATTTGTGCTTTATCCATCATGTTCTATAATCTCCATTAATCTTTACGTAGTCGTATGTTAAATCACAACCCCAAGCAACACCACTACCACTGCCATCATGTAAGCCAACTTCAATAACAACTTCTTTTGCGTTCAATACTTTTTTAGCTAGTTCTTCATCAAAATCAACCCCAGCTCCTTGTTGACAAACAACAATTTCACCATGGTCTGATTTAAAAGAAACTGACACTTTTTGTACATCTACTTCAGTTTCTGCGTAACCAATCGCACATAACACACGACCCCAATTCGCATCACAACCAAACATCGCCGCTTTTAATAAACTCGATGTAATAACTGATTTTGCAACAATCTTCGCCGTTTTATTATCTTTTGCCCCACAAACACTACATTCTAATAGCTTGGTTGCCCCTTCGCCATCTTTCGCAATCATCTTCGATAATGTTGTAGAAACTAACAGAAGAGCTTCTTTAAATTGTTCATAGCCTTCATTTTCATCGTCAATCATCGTATTGTTGGCAAGACCACTCGCTAAGATAGTCACCATATCATTGGTTGATGTATCACCATCCACACTAACCATATTAAATGTGTCATCCACAACACTCGATAACGCTTTTTGTAACATTTCACTGCTAATTAAAACATCGGTTGTCATAAAACTTAACATTGTTGCCATATTCGGATGAATCATTCCTGAACCTTTGGCAATAGCGCCCAATCTACAAACAACACCATTCACCATAAATTCAACGGCAATTTCTTTTTTAATAAGGTCAGTTGTCATAATTGCACTAGATGCATCATCACTACCATGATCATTTAAGGATGCGACTAATTCAGCCATTCCTTGTTCAATTGGCTCAATTGGTAGTACTTGACCAATTACCCCAGTAGAAGCTACCACCACGTCCAAACTATCAATATTTAAAGCAGAGGCAACTAAATCACACATCTTCTTTGCTTTTTCTTCACCATCATAATTACACGTATTCGCATTACCAGAATTACAAATAATAGCTTTCGCATAACCATCTTTTAAATTATTTTTTGTAACAATAATTGGTGAACCTTTCACTTTATTCGTTGTATATACTGCGGCAGCCCTCGCTTTTGTATCACATACAATCAAGGCTAAATCTTTTTTACTCTTATTTTTACGAATGCCACAATATATTCCACTCGCTTTAAAGCCTTTTGCTGCACATACTCCACCTTCAATTAGTTTCATGGATAACCTCCTTTTAAAAAGCCATTGGAACTGCTTTTAAACCTGTATTTTCATCATATCCTAAGATAATATTCATATTTTGAATCGCTTGACCAGCAGCTCCTTTTACCATATTATCAATCGCTGAAGTAACGATTAAACGATGATTACGCTCATCAACATGAAGCGAAATATCACACATATTAGAACATTTCACATGGCTGATATTAGCGCATTTTCCTTCATCTAATACTCGAATAAAATACTCATTTTCATATTCTTTGCGGTATAAAGCAATGATTTCCGTCAAACTTATCTCTTTCTTTAACGTTGCATACATTGTTGATAAAATACCACGATTCACCGGTAATAAATGAGGAACAAAGGTAACCATCACCTTTTCTTTCGCAATCGCACTTAATGTTTCTTCAATCTCCGGAACATGACGATGATTCGCTACTTTATAGGCACTAAATCCTTCATTGCATTCTGGAAAATGAGTCGTTGCGCTAAGTGATTTTCCTGCTCCAGTAACTCCAGATTTTGAATCAATAATAATAGTACAATCAATCAAATCATTCTTCAAAGCTGGTAATAATCCTAAAGCAATCGATGTCGGATAACATCCAGGATTACCAATAATTCGCGATTGACGAATCAATTCACGATTAACCTCACACAATCCATACACGCTTTCTTTATGTAAATTAGGATATTTATACTCTTTAGAATACCATTGTTTATAATCAGACTCGGATGTTAATCGAAAATCAGCACCTAAATCAATAAATATTTTATTTTTAATAAAACATTGATAAGCGATATCTTCAGATAATCCATGAGGTAAAGCAGCAAAGACAACATCAGCTTTGTTGATTGCTTTTTCACTATCCTCTAAGACATCGTCACAAATAGAAGCTAAACTTGGATATAAGCTACTAATCGATTGACCTTCGTAACTTACTGAACTTAATGCAACGATATCCACCATTGGATGATTCAATAGTAAGCGTACTAATTCAACACCACCATATCCACTAGCACCTATAATTGCTACTTTAACGCTCATACAATCCCACCTTTTTCTTTACATTATCAATTTGTTGCATCACTGATTGTTTACTTGGACCACTGTGGACACTGCGATTGTTTAAACAAGTCCATAAATCAATCGCCTCAAACACATCCTCTTCAAAAACAGGAGAAACTTGTTTATATTCGTCTATAGAAAGTGTTTCTAAGGTTTTTTTATGTTCAATACAGTATTTTACAAGTGTACCAACAATACCATACGCTTCACGAAATGCCACATTTTTTCTAACTAAATAATCAGCACAATCAGTCGCATTAATAAACCCACCAGAAGCTGCTTGCAACATCACTTCTTTATTTACTTTCATACTAGAAATCATGCCACTAAATGTTTGTAAACATAATAGCGCCGTATCAAAACTATCAAAAATTGCTTCTTTGTCTTCCTGCATGTCTTTATTGTATGCTAGTGGTAATCCTTTCATCATTACTAATAGACTAATTAAATTACCATATACTCTACCAGATTTGCCACGAATTAATTCGGCCACATCAGGATTTTTCTTTTGCGGCATTATGCTTGAACCAGTAGAATACGCATCACTTAATGTTATAAACTTAAATTCATACGTACACCAAACAATAATTTCTTCACAGAAACGTGATAAATGCATCATCATCATCGATAACATAGAAGCCAACTCAATACAGAAGTCACGATCAGATACACCATCCATGCTGTTTTCCGTACAACATTTAAACCCTAATAACGAACAAACTAAGTCACGATTTAATGGATATGTGCTAGTCGCTAGAGCACCTGAGCCAAGTGGCATTTCATCCATCAAATCAACCGCATTGTTTAAACGTTTCAAATCCCTTAAAAACATTTGACAATACGCTAAACAATGATGAGCAAAACTAACCGGTTGAGCACGTTGAAAATGAGTATAACCTGGCATGATAGTATCCATATTTGCTTCAGCTTGGGTAAGTAAGCAATGAATTAAAGTGACTAATTCTTTTTCTACCTTAGAACTTAATTCTTTTAAATACAATCGAATATCTAAAGCTACTTGATCATTACGGCTACGTGCAGTATGAAGCTTTTTACCAATTGTCCCAATACGCATCGTTAATGTAGATTCAATAAACGTATGAATATCTTCACTTATCTTATCGATAGGTAATTGTCCACTAACAATTTCAGTTTGAATTTTCTTTAATTCATCCACAATAATTGTCGTTTCATCCAGTGTTAAAACATTGATTGCACCTAACATCGTTGCGTGAGCAATAGAACCCTCAATATCTTTTTCCACCATTCGATAATCAACGTTAATTGATGAATTAAAATCATTTACTTTTTCATCAACAACACCACTTAAAAGTCCTTGCCAAAGCTTCATAACACCCTCCACTTACTTATTTCTTTTTTTATCTAGAGTTGCTTTTACCTTAATCGGTAAACCAAATAAATTAATAAATCCTAATGAATCATTTTGATCATACACTTCATCTTCACCAAATGTCGCAACTTCTTCATCGTATAAACTATAATCAGAAGTAATAGAAGAAGTAATAATATTACCTTTGTATAATTTAACTTTAACTTCACCAGTCACTGTTTCTTGTGTTTTGTCCACAAAGCTACTAAGTGCTTCTCTTAAAGGAGTAAACCATTGACCATTATATACAAGTTCAGCAAATTTAATTGCCACTAATGATTTATAATGTTGTGTATCTTTATCTAAACATAAACTTTCTAATGCTTCATGACAATGATATAAAATAGTTCCACCTGGAGTCTCATAAACACCACGTGATTTCATACCAACTAAACGATTTTCAACCATATCGATAATACCAATACCATTAGCACCACCTAAAGCATTTAATTTTTTAATTAATGAAACACCATCCATCATTTCACCATCTACAGAAACAGGAATACCTTTTTCAAAACCAACCGTTACATATGTCGCTTTATCCGGAGCTTTTTCAACAGAAACGCCCATCTCTAAGATGTCATCATATTTAGGTTCATTCGCAGGATCTTCTAAATCCAACCCTTCGTGAGATAAATGCCATAAGTTTTTATCTTTTGAATAACTTGTTTCTCTGTTAATTTTAAGAGGAATATTACGAGCAATCGCATAATCAATTTCTTCATCTCTTGATTTAATATCCCATACACGCCAAGGAGCAATAATTTCCATCTCAGGTGCAAAAGCCTTAATCGTCAATTCAAAACGAACTTGATCATTTCCTTTTCCAGTACAGCCATGAGCAATCGCATCAGCACCTTCAGCAAGCGCAATTTCAACAATTCTCTTCGCAATAATTGGACGAGCAAAACTAGTACCAAGTAAATATTTTCCTTCATATTTCGCTTGCGCTTTTAATGTTGGAAAAATAAATTCTTCAACAAATTCTTTATTCAAATCTTCAATGTATAATTTCGAAGCACCAGTCGCGATAGCTTTTTCCTCTAATCCATCAAGTTCAGTTCCTTGACCTACATCACCAGAAACAGCAATTACTTCACAACCTTCATAATTTTCTTTAAGCCATGGAATAATAATCGAAGTATCTAAACCACCAGAATACGCTAATACAATTTTTTTCATTTTTTTCCTCTTTCTAAATAACAAAAAATCGCCTCTAAATCTAGAGACGATGTTATCGCGGTACCACTCCAGTTGTCTATACAAGATAGACCACCTCACCTTTAACGTCGGTTAACGTTAACTCCTATGAATTCAGAGTTACATCTAGCAAGTGCGGTTCACTACGTATCCTCTATTTGGCTTCCACCTACCCCAAATTCGCTAAAGATTACCCATAGTTACTCTCTTGTTCATTGACTTTATAGGAAGTTTAAACTATTTAGAAAACAATGTCAACAATTTTCAAATTATTTTCATGAAAACTTAATTAGATTTTTACATTTTACCATCAATTGACTTTATCATTGAACCACATTATGAT
>CAZTII010000025.1:0-21473 GCA_964613305.1 uncultured Erysipelotrichaceae bacterium | reverse complement strand
TGAGAAATTTATAAGTTTTTGGATTGCGAAACAAGAAAACACCGAAACTCAAAAATTATCACGATTTTAATTCAAGCAGAATTATGGTATTATTATATAGAGGGTTTTATATGGAAATTAGATGTTTTATATTAGAAGGTTGTCCTTATTGTATTCGTGCAAAAAAAATATTTAATGAGATTAAAGACGATAGTCGTTTTAAAGATATAACAATAGAGTGGTTAGATGAGCGTAAGTATGCCTCAATTGCTAATTCATTGGATTATTATTTGGTACCTACTTTTTATTTAAAAGACAAGAAATTATTTGAAGGAATTATTGATAAAAATAGAATGATTCAATTATTGGAAGAAGTAAAAGAAACATGTGGAACTTGTTGAGGCAAAAAGCGTGTAGTGATGGTGAAATTGATTTAGTTGTGGCTATGAAGGAAAAGCCTTCCTTTTTTAATGATTTTATTGGCAGTGTAATGTTCAACATTGAATTACATGATACTCAAGAAGTTATTGGTCAATGTGATCTTCGTTTAGGAATGAATGATACCCTTTACTATGCGGGTAACATTGGTTATTCGATTTTTAAAAAATATCGTGGACATCATTATGCTTATAAAGCATGTAAGTTATTGTTTGCATTGGCTAAAGAACAGTATTATATGGATGAATTGCTTATTACTTGTAATCCTGATAATATCGCTTCATATAAAACATGTGTGCGGTTAGGCGGTGTTTTAAAAGAAGTTGTTGATGTTCCAAAAAATCATTGGTTGATTGAACAAGGAGATTATGTGAAGTGTATCTTCCTATTTAAATTATAGGTGGAGGTAGAATGAAAAAGATATTGCATATATTGACATCAAGAGGATTCGTTATCACAGTACTTATTTTGTTGCAGTTTTGGATGTTTCTTGAATTAATTTATCGACTAAGTGATATTAGAATATTTTATAATTTTTTTATTGTTTTAAGCTACCTTATTGTTATTTATTTAGTGAATAAGGATGAGAATCCTTCGTATAAATTAGCGTGGTCAATCGTTATTTTGGTTTTACCAGTATTTGGTGGTATTTTATATCTTGGTTTTGGGGGTAAAAAGGTTCCTAAGCAATTAAGAATTTCAGTGACAAGGACAATTGAAAAGTCTAAAATATTGTTAGATCAAGATCAATGTTTGTTACAAGAAATTAAAGAAAAAAATTTTTTAGCGTATAAACAATTTAAATACATTACAGACAATGTTGGTTATCCAGTTTATAAAAATACTGATATTGTCTTTTGTGCTAGCGGTGAAGAGAAATTTGAATTAATGGTTTCAGAGTTAAAGAAAGCGACATCATTTATTTTTATTGAATACTTTATTATTGGATTAGGAACTTTTTGGAATAGCATATTGGATATTTTGGTAGTAAAGGTTAAAGAAGGTGTTGATGTTCGAGTAATGTTTGATGATGCTGGATGTATAGGTACCCTACCAAAAAATTATCATCTGACATTGGAGGAATTGGGCATTCAATGTTGTGTTTTTAATCCTCTTCGTCCTCGTTTAGTAATTCAAATGAATAATCGTGATCATCGTAAAATTTGTGTTATCGATAACAATGTTGGATTTATTGGTGGTATCAATATTGCGGATGAGTATATTAATGAGGAAGTACGCTTTGGTCATTGGAAAGATACTGCAATTATGTTAAAAGGTGATGCTGTTTGGAGCTTAACAATGATGTTTTTACAGTTTTGGAGTTTTACAAGAAAAGTTGAAGTAGACTACAGCGACTATCGTCTTCCTCATGATGATGTTGAAGGAAATGGATATATTCAATGCTTAAGTGATAGTCCAACAGATAATGAAGAAGCTGGCTTTAATTTACATTTAAACATGATAAATAACGCTAAAGAGTATATATACATTCAAACACCATACTTAGTCATTACCCATGAGATGAAGAGTGCATTGATGTTAGCGGCTAAAAATGGTGTAGATGTTCGTATTACTTGTCCTCATGTTCCGGATAAATGGTATGTACATCTAGTAACGCAGTCAAATTATATGTCTTTAATTAAAGCTGGTGTTAAAATCTATGAATATTTGCCTGGGTTTATTCACTCTAAAACATTTGTTTCTGACGATAATATAGGTATTGTTGGGACGATTAATATGGATTATCGTAGTTATTATATGCACTATGAATGTGGTGCCCTTATATATGGTTCACAAATGATTTATGATATGAAACGTGATTATATGGATGTACTTCAACACTGTGTTGAAATTACGTTAGATGATTGTATAAATACACCGATGGCAAAACAAGTGATTCAATCATTCTTAAATATATTTGCACCATTATTGTAGGTTGTTTATGAAGAAAATTAGTTGGTTTTTACTAGTTGTGATTGTTTTACTTAGCATTTATATTGGATCTTCGTTTAAAAAACCAATCGATAGAATTTATTCTAATGAAGGTATATTGTTGGATGTAGTGAACAATATTCAAATAGTTCATGATTTTCTTCCTGAAGATAGCATTCGTAGAACAAATGAAGTTCGATACATTAAGTGGATTGTTGTTCATGAAACAGACAATGTGGAAAAAAATGCAGGAGCGCTTAATCACAGCAATTATTTAAAGGATAAAGATAATGAGAAAATAGTTTCTTGGCATTATACAGTCGATGATAAGAATATTGTTCATCACGTTGAAGATCACTTTGTTAGTTGGCATGCGGGTGATAAAAGAACGTTGAATGGTGGTAATATGAATGGTATTGGCATTGAAATTTGTGTCAATAAAGATAGTGATTATGAACTAGCATTACACAACACTGCTTGCTTGATTGCTAAACTATTAATTTCTTATAATTTAACAATTGATGATGTAAAATTTCATCGTGATTTTAGTGGAAAGATATGTCCTCATCGTTTATTAACTGAAGGTAATGAGTTAATGTTTACAGAAATGATACGCGATGAATATAAGTTGTTAAACATTAAAAAAAGTAGCTGAAAGGCTACTTTTCTAAATGGGCAATCGCGTGAATTAATGACGAGTTCCAATAGATTGCTACTTCATTGGTTGAATAGCTTAACCATTTATCGACATAACATTTGGCTGGAGCAATATCATTGAGTTGTTGTGTTTCAGGGTCTTCTCTATCATTATTAGGACCTCCTACTAATGCCCCAGGGAAAGTCTTGTTGATAGCGATGGCGGTTCTGTGATGCATGTTAGTTGGAGAATTATGACCAATAGTGCTTATAAATGTTCTATTGAGGCTATTTCTGCCAAATAAGTAATCCAGATGTGATATGGCAGATTGACGGAATAGATCATTATTGGATACGTCATTTGCCATAATTAACAATGCGGCATTTTCAGCAATAGTTCCGTTACTACCCCATGAATAATTGTAGAGTGAAACGAAATAACTGTCATGGAGTGATGCGGCTAAAATGGCATCTGCTTCCTTAATAAAGGATTGTTGTACATCGCTATAGAAGGTATCTTTGACAGCTTTTTTATCAGTAAGATAAATATATTTACCATAAGAACCGACATCACGCCAGCTGATACCTTTAATAAGAGTTGGGTCTTCATAGTATATTGTTTTTGCATAATCTAAATAATGAGAATCATATGTGGCTTTCCATAGAGCGATGGCGGCAAAGAAGCGTTCATCTTTATCACTAGTATCGCGATAAATTCCTGAGTTAATACCTTCAGGAAGAGGTTGTTCATCGAATTTAGGGGAATTAATTAAATTTTCCCATCCTTTTTTTGCTCGTTCTAAGCAAAGTGTTGCATAATCGTTATTTACTTGACGATAGGCAATCGAAGCGATTGACATTGATGAAATAAATCCTGCAGTAGCTGTTGTAGCAGGGCCTAAGACAACTAGTTCTAAGTGATCATCAGTTGGTGAAATTTCAGTAGGGAAATTAACCGTAACTGCTTGAGTAAAGACAGCACCGTAGTCTGCTTGCATTTTCATTAACCAATCTAATTCAATTTTTGCTTCATCTAGAATATCAGGAATGTTGTTACCACTTTCAGCGATACCCATAGTATCGGTAAATAGGGATGGATTGTACAGATAAGAAAGCATTAATTCATTGACGGTTTTGACACCTGTTTTTGTGTAGCGTCCAAAGTCACCTGCATCATGCCAACCACCGGTAACGTCGATAACACGACTATTTTCACAAAGCAGTTTTGTCTCTTGCATATGACATTGTTCATGGGCAAATTCTTTAGCCCAACTTGCATCTAAACTGTGTCCACAGCGTTGTAAGGAAATCATTTTTAATAAGCTATTTAGGGATGAATTGTATAGATCTGTCTTAATGTTAAAATCGTAGGAAATACCGCCTAGTTGCGATTTTATATAGTAAGTTCCATTATCCAAGATATTTGTAAAGTCACCATAACTTGTTGTTTCACGAACTAATTCACTATATGGTTGATTGATCAATGCACCTCGATACACAATGTTATTTGTAGCTTTGTTAATTACTACAAACATATCGCCTTGATTGTATGGAAGAACACAGCGTTTTTGATCGGTATTAAAGTAGCCAAGATGATTTGTATAAATGTTAATATTTTTTTCGTTTTTACTAGAAATCATTAAATTTTTAATAGTAATTGTGTGTTCAGAAGTAGATGGACCACCTACACCTATTTGTAATCGACCACACCATACAGAATCACTAGTATGTTGATATGTGACAGTAACTACTTTTTCTTCACTACTGTGTACTGTTTCAGATTTATAGTGAACAAATGTTTCACTGTTGTAAAGTCCAATTTCAACATCTCGTGGAATGGAAGAAGAAAGTAGAAAGGAAATTGTATACGTTTCTCCTTTTTTAAGAGAAATACCATCGTGATACACGATATTGTTTGTTAATCCTGCCTCTGTTGAAATAGAAGTAATAGCAAGAGTATCAAATGTAGCATTTAATGAAATATTTCCACTCACATTGTGCACAGCCCAAGATGATACAAACTTAGAATTATCAACAGTGATAGGTGCATAAGGTTTATGGTTGACTGGCTCAACTAAAGAAACAGGAGTAGTAGGCACAGGAGTTTCAACAGGTTTAACTTCTTTCTTTTGACAACCAAATAGTAAAGAAATAATAATAATTGGTATAATAATTTTTTTCATTTTACCTCCTAGCTTTATCAGCAGCTTTCATTATACGCGGAAAACCTTACTTTTGATAGTTTTTATTGCCATGTGACGTAAACGTTATGTTAAATAATTAAAAATGTGATAATTGACATAACATTACATTTTCGTTAAACTAATGTTAGATGAGGAGGAAATACAATGAAAAAGAAAGGATTTACTTTAGTTGAATTAATTATTGTTATATCTATTCTAGCGGTACTCGCACTTATCATCGTTCCTTCTATTATTGGATATACAGCAAAAGCTAAAAAAGTTGTTGCGATAAATAATGCAAAGTCATGTTATAGCCAATTAGTCGCAAAAGTGGAATCAGAGGAGGCTTTTGATTCCTCAACACCACTAACGCTTGTTATAAGCAATGATTGTAAAGCTTTGATGAAACAAGTAGATGGCGGCAAAGAATACTTAATTGGTAGCCAATGGAAGAGAAGCGACAATGAATACTTTGCTTATTATGCGCTCGATGGACAAGTATATCAACATACTGCATTACAAGGTAGCATTAATGTTGATGGAACAATATCAGGAACTGTCGTACAATAAAAAAGATGGATTAAGAGAGAAATAATATAATAATTAGTTACAATGTAATAACAAACTATTTACAAGTTTTGTAGGATGGTGTATACTGAAGCCATAAAGGAACTACTACAGTAAGTAGAAGTTATTATAGAGGAGAAAGAAAATGAACAAAAACAAAAAAGGTTTTACATTAGTTGAATTAATCGTCGTAATTTCAATTTTAGCGGTATTAGCATTAATTTTAGTACCATCAATTATTGGATATACAGCAAAAGCAAAACAAGCAGTAGGTGAGGCAAATGCGAAATCATGTTACTCACAATTAGTAGCGAAAGCAGCCGCAATTGATGCTGGATTTGAAAAATCAGGTAGTACAACTAAAATCACGATTGACCCAGAAAAATGCCAACCGGTTGCTGTGACTACAGGAACAGAAGATGCTTTAATCATTAATTTAAAAGGTGGTGCACAATGGCGTGCAAACGGTACGGCTACGACTGGTACAACTGGAAATCTTATCTATACGTATAAACCATCAGATGGTACAGTTACAACAGCAACAGACTGGACTACTCAAACAACAGAACTAAAAATAAAATAGCAACCACTTAAAGAGAATATCATCGTATTCTCTTTTTTTAATGTTCTTATATAAATGGGTTTCAAAGAATTGTGGTATGTAGAACATTGGAAGTTCTAAAGAGAATGTAACTAAGTTAAATAAGATGTATTTTGACTTTTTATCAATAAAGAGTTTCATTTGATGTTCCATAATAGCATCATTAATATGTTATAAGGATCAAAATTGATAAATTATATAATTTTAATGTATTTACATGTTAATTAATGTGTTAATTAGTAACAATGTAATAACAAACTATTTACAAGTTTAGTATTATGGTGTATACTGAAGCCATAAAGGAACTACTACAGTAAGTAGAAGTTATTATAGAGGAGAAAGAAAATGAACAAAAACAAAAAAGGTTTTACATTAGTTGAATTAATCGTCGTAATTTCAATTTTAGCGGTATTAGCATTAATTTTAGTACCATCAATTATTGGATATACAGCAAAAGCAAAACAAGCAGTAGGTGAGGCAAATGCGAAATCATGTTACTCACAATTAGTAGCGAAAGCAGCCGCAATTGATGCTGGATTTGAAAAATCAGGTAGTACAACTAAAATCACGATTGACCCAGAAAAATGCCAACCGGTTGCTGAGACTAAAGGAACAGCTGATGCTTTAATCATTAAATTAGATGGTGGTGCACAATGGCGTGCAAATAGTGATGCTGCAACTAAAGACATCTATACGTATAACCTTTAGATGGTTCAGTTACAACAGGAACAGCTTGGCAAGAACAAGAAATACAAGTTAAATAATCATCACTTAAGAGAATACGATCGTATTCTCTTTTAATTTGACATCATGATAAAACCATTGTTTAATTAATGGTAAGTGAGGCTGATTATGAAGTATTTTTCTTTGTTGATTAAACCATCGTCCAGTTATTGTACAATGCGTTGCACGTATTGTTTTTATGATGATGTGGCGAAGAATCGTGAAGTAGCGAATTATGGCTTTATGAAAGAAGAAGTGATGGAAGCAATGTTGGAAAATACTTTTTCTTATTTTGATGAGCCTGCTTCTATTACCTTTGCTTTTCAGGGTGGTGAGCCAACATGTGTTGGTTTATCTTTTTTTAAGAAATTTATTGATAAGGTGAATTCTCTTTCTAAAGAGTTTCATACTATATCGTATGCGATTCAAACGAATGGTTTTTTGTTGAATAAGGATTGGTTTGAGTTGTTTAAGGAACATCATTTTTTGGTTGGTTTATCGATTGATGGTTTTATGGAAAATCATGATAAACATCGTTTTGATATGGCTTTTCGTGGTACTTTTTCTAAGATTATTCATAATTATCATTCAATGATTGATCTTGGTATTGATGTGAATGTGTTGACGGTGTTGACGAATGAACTTTCTCAGTATCCTGAGCGGTTGTATCGTTTTTATCAAAAACATGATATTCGTTATATTCAATTGATTCCTTGTTTAGGTTTTTTTGATAATGATAAAAATAAGTTGGAACCTATTAATTTTTTTAATTTTTATGATGTGTTTTTTGATTGTTGGTTGGCTGAGGTTCATTTAGGTGTTGTTCGTAGTGTGAGTTATTTTGATCATTTAGTGAGTATGTTGAAGGGTATTCCACCTAATCAGTGTGGTATGTTGGGATTTTGTTCGCCTCAGTTTGTGATTGAGGGGGATGGTTCAGTATTTCCTTGTGATTTTTATGTGTTGGATAAGTATAAGATTGGTAATATTGCCTTTGATAGTATTGGTGTTATGGCGAAGAATAAGTTGTTGATGGAGTTTATTGGTGAAAAACGGAATTATTCTTTGTTGTGTAAGGATTGTCGTTATTATGGAATGTGTCACGGTAATTGTAAACGGATGACTTCAATTCATTTTACGGATGATTTTTGTGCATTGAAGTCTTTTATGGAGAAGAAGGAATATATTTTAGTTCAATTGAGTAAATTGCTGTAAAAATGTGGAAATTTTAATACCGTTTTAATACAAAAGGCATAATTTTTATGCCTTTTTAATATGGTCGGGTGTATGATTGTCATCGTGTTTAGAGAGGGATAGTTATGATTGAAATTATTAGTACGTTGTTTATTATCTGTGTTCTTGCTTATCCATTGGGGTTATTTATAAGTAAAGTTATGAATGGTGAAATTCATTGGTTTAAACAAGTTGAATCGAGCATTTACTCGTTTTGTGGTGTTGGTGAGGATGAAATGACGAGTAAGCAGTATGCGATAGCTGTTGTTTCGTTTAGTTTATTAAGTTTATTGTTTGTGTTAGTTGTTTTGATGACTCAGGGGTATTTGCCACTAAATCCAAATCATGTAGGTAATATGTCATGGGATTTAGCGTTAAATACGGCGATTAGCTATGTTACAAACACAAATTATCAGGCATATAGTGGTGAATTTTCTGTTTCTTATTTATCATCAATGATCGCGTTAACGGTTCAAAACTTTGTTTCTGCAGGTGTTGGTGCAGCTGTATTGTTTGCTTTAATTCGTGGTTTATCTCGTTTTGAAGGTAAAACGATTGGTAACTTTTATGTTGATTTAACTCGTTTTACATTGTATGTTTTATTACCATTAAGTGTTATTGTGGCAATTATTTTAGTTAGCCAAGGTGTTATTGCCTCGTTTTCTGAAAACATTGTTGTTTCTGATCGTTTAATACCAATGGGACCTGCCGCAAGTCAAATTGCGATTAAGCAATTAGGTAGTAATGGTGGTGGTTATTTTGGTAGTAATTCATCGCATCCATTTGAAAATCCAACAGCGTTATCGAATGTTGTGGAAATGATTAGTATTATGTTAATACCGGTTTCGTTAGTTTTTAGTTTTGGCGAAAGTATTAAGGATAAAAAACAAGGATTTGCGTTGTTTTCAACGATGATGATTGTGTTAATTTTTGGTATTGTCGCTATTATGTTGGCGGAAAATGGTAGTATGGTTGGTCGTGAAATGCGTTTTGGTTCTACAAGTAGTAATTTATGGACGGTTTTTACAACTGCCGTGTCGAGTGGTTCTAGTAATATGGATATGGCTTCATTGACTCCTTTAGGTAGTTTAGTGCCACTTATGTTGATGATGTTGGGTGAAGTTGTTTTTGGTGGTATTGGTAGTGGTTTATTTGGCATGATTGGCTTTGTGATGTTGACAGTGTTTGTGGCTGGTTTAATGGTTGGTAGAACTCCCGAATATTTAGGTAAAAAAGTTGATCCAATCGATATGAAGTTAGTATTATTTATTACGTTAGCAAGTCCGTTGAGCATTTTAATCACAAGTGCTTTAGCGGCTTTATTTCCAGTAATTTCTACTTTAATTACGCTTGATGGGGCAAAGGGATTTACATCATTTTTGTATACTTTTACTTCGGCGAGCGCTAATAATGGATCTTCTTTTGCTGGATTTACCTTAAATCATCCATTGATTAATGTATTAACTGGGGTAGGAATGTTGTTAGCACGTTTTATTCCTCTTGTTGCCGCAATTTATTTGGCAGGCCATAGTGCAACTAAGAAAAATGTTGCGTTGACTAGTGGTACCTTAAGTACAACTAGTCCCTTGTTTATTGTGTTGTTGTTGGTTGTTATTGTTTTAATTGGCGCGTTAAGTTTTTTTCCAGCCTTGGCATTAGGGCCAATAGCTGATGCGATTGTGAGGTAGTTTATGTCTAAAGAAATGATTAAAAGAGCTTTAAAAGATAGTTTTATTAAATGTCGTTTTAAAACACAACTAGAAAATCCAGTGATGTTTTTAGTGTATTGTTGTGCTATTTTTATGGTTGTTTTGTCTGTTTTTGATCCAACATTGTACAACATTCTTATTATGATTGTGTTGTGGTTTACCGTATTGTTTGCTAATTTTGCTGAAGCGATTGCGGAAGGAAAAGGAAAAGCTCAAGCTGACACGTTGCGTGGTGCTAAAAAAGATGTGTTGGCGCGTAAACTAGTTTTTGGTAGTGATACATTTGAAGAAATTGTTTCAAGTAAGTTGTGTAAAGGTGATTTAGTGAAAGTGGAAGCTGGTGAGATTATTCCTGGTGATGGTGAAGTAGTAGAAGGTGCATCATCTGTGGATGAAAGTGCGATTACTGGCGAATCGGCTCCAGTAATTCGTGAGGCAGGTGGTGATCGTAGTGCGGTTACTGGTGGAACATTAGTAACATCTGATTTTATTATTGTTAAGATTACTAGTGAAGTTGGTGAAAGCTTTTTGGATAAAATGATTGCGATGGTGGAAGGTTCTAGTAGAAAGAAAACACCGAATGAGATTGCATTACAATTATTTTTAATTGCTTTAACGATAATTTTTATAGTCGTTACGATTGCTTTATACGCTTATAGTTATTTTTTAAAGTCACCAGTTAGTATAGCCTCGTTGATTGCTTTGCTTGTGTGTTTAGCTCCAACGACAATCGGTGCTTTGTTATCATCGATTGGTATTGCGGGTATGTCACGTTTAAATCAAGCGAATGTTTTAGCAATGTCAGGACGAGCAATTGAAGCTAGTGGTGATGTGGATATATTAATGTAAGATAAAACCGGTACAATTACTTTAGGAAATCGTCAAGCAGCTGAATTTATTCCGGTTGATGGCCATGATGCTAGTGAATTGGCTGATGCTTGTCAGTTGGCTTCTTTAGCTGATGAAACTCCTGAAGGTCGTAGTATTGTCATTTTAGCGAAACAATTGTTTGAGTTACGTCAACGTAATTTACAAGAGTTACAGATGGAATTTGTTCCTTTTACTGCTACTACGAGAATGAGTGGTGTTGATAGTAAAGAGTTCTCTATTCGTAAAGGTGCTTTTGAAGCGATTAAAAAATACGTTAACAACAATGTTAGTAGTGACTGTGAAGAAGTTGTTCGCCGTATTTCTAATTTGGGTGGAACTCCACTTGTCGTTGCGAAGAATAAGGAGATTTTAGGGGTTATTTATTTAAAGGATATTGTTAAAAGTGGGGTTAAGGAAAAGTTTTCGGATATGCGTAAAATGGGTATTCGTACTATCATGATTACAGGTGATAATCCTTTAACAGCAGCAGCGATTGCGGCTGAAGCAGGTGTTGATGATTTCTTAGCGGAAGCAACTCCGGAAGGGAAATTAGCGATGATTCGTGATTTTCAAGCGAAGGGACACATGGTGGCGATGACTGGTGATGGTACAAATGATGCGCCAGCTCTTGCGCAAGCGGATGTGGCGGTGGCAATGAATACGGGAACACAAGCGGCGAAGGAAGCTGGTAATATGGTGGATTTAGATTCTTCGCCGACTAAGCTCATTGAAATTGTTAAAATTGGTAAACAATTACTAATGACGCGTGGAGCGTTGACGACATTTAGCATCGCTAATGACGTTGCGAAGTATTTTGCGATTATTCCACCACTCTTTGTAGGGCTATATCCTCGTTTAAATGCATTGAACATTATGCATTTACAGAGTGGTGAAAGTGCGATGTTATCAGCTATTATTTATAATGCGCTTGTTATTGTTGCATTAATTCCACTTGCATTAAAAGGAGTTCCATACAAAGAAAAACCTTCGAATGAAATTCTTCGTTCTAATTTATTAGTTTATGGATTGGGTGGATTAATTACTCCATTTATCTTTATTAAGTTGTTGGATTTGCTTTTAGCTGGAATAGGATTTTAATATGAATAAAATGATAAAAAAAGCGTTATTGATTAGTGCTAAATTGCTTCTTGTTTTAACAATTATTACAGGTGTCATCTATCCGGTAGTAATCACTACTCTTGGTGGTTTTCTCTTTCCAAAACAAGCAAATGGTTCTATACTTACGATAGATAATAAAGTAGTAGGTAGTTCTTTATTGTTGATAGAAAAAGAAAAAGGATTATATTTTCAAGGTCGTGGGGATGCTTCTTGTAGTAAAGTAGATCCGCATCAAACCGTTGAAGAAATTAATCGTCAAAAAGAAGCGATTATTTCATCTCGTCATCTTCGTGAAGAAGAAGTGAACGCTTTAATTGAAAAGTACACAGTTCGTCCATTTCTTGGTATTTTTGGTAATACGGTAGTAAATGTGACCTTATTAAATCATGCGTTGGATACATTAAAATAGGAGGATTATGATGAATAATCGTGCTAATCACCTTTTAAAAAAAATACAAGCAAGCGATAAAGTTGAAGGAAAAGGTCATTTAAAAATATTTTTTGGATACGCAGCCGGCATAGGAAAAACCTATGCCATGTTGCGTTTTGCTCATACGGCTAAAGATGAAGGTGTTGATGTTGTTGTTGGATATATTGAACCGCATGATCGTCCTGATATGATTGCGATGCTTTCAGGGTTGGAAATTATTGCGCCAAAAGTAATTGAAGAAGCAGGTAAGTCGTGGAATGAATTGAATGTCGATGAAGTGATTGCTCGAAATCCTGATGTTGTGTTGGTGGATGAGTTGGCCCATAGTAATGCGGCAGGAAGTCGCCACAGTAAACGTTATCAAGATATTCAGGAAGTATTAAATGCGGGCATTGATGTTGTGACGACTGTGAATGTTCAACATTTGGAGAGTTTACATGATGTTGTGGCTAGTTTAACTGGTGTTTCGGTTCGTGAGCGTATTCCTGATTCAGTATTTGATTCGGCTTTTCGTATTGAGATGATTGATATTCCGTGTGAAGAATTAATTGCACGTTTAAAAAGTGGTAAAATTTATCGTAGTGAACACGTTGAACGAGCTTTAAATAATTTTTTTACGATGGAAAATTTAATCGCTTTGCGTGAAATTGCGTTAAGAAGATTGGCTGATTGGGTGAATGATGATGGTGAAAAATATTTAGATTTTAAAGGAGAAGGGGCAAGTAGTGAACATATTTTGATGTGTTTGTCTAGTTCTCCTTCTAATGAGAAAGTGATTCGTCAAGCATCTCGTTTAGCGAGTGCTTTTCATGGTAAATTTAGTGCTTTTTATGTGGAATCGTTAAGTGATGATAAGAGCAATGAAGACATTGATCGACTTCGTAAACATCAACAATTGGCGGAAAGCTTAAATGCTCAAGTAGTTTTTTCAACTGGTGATAATATCGAAGAACAAATTGCTGAATACGCAAAAATGGCTAAGGTGACGAAACTTGTCTTAGGTAGAACGGTTACGCGAAAAGGTTTATTTTACTTAAAGGATAGTTTTGCGGATAAGATTTCTAAAATTGCGCCTTCTTTGGAAATTTTTATCATTCCGGATAATGCGATGGATTCCATTAAAAAACCGAATGCGATGATTGAAAAACATTGGCATAATGATGATGTTCCTCATGAATTGTTTCAATTATTTATTGTGATGTTTTTAGTGACAGTGATTACAATTGGTTTACACGATATTGGTTTTAATGTTACTAATTTAATTATGGTGTATTTAGTTGGTGTTTTAGTTATCTCGACATTAAGTCGTCATCGTTGGACGAGTTTATTGTATAGTATGCTTAGTATTTTTGTGTTTAATTATTTCTTTATTGAACCGATTGGAACATTGTCGTATTATGATCCAAGTTATGTTGTTACCTTTGGTATGATGTTTGTTACAGCTTTTATTACGAGTACTTTAACGATTAAAGTGAAATCAGTTGGGAAGGAATCGGCTTTAAAGGCTCATCGTACAGAAATACTATTGAAGACTAGTCAACTTTTACAAATGGCTAAAAATAGTGAAGAAATTGGACGAGTGACGGTTTCGCAACTTAAAGAATTGTTGAATAGAAATATATTGGTGTTTATTGGTTATCCGGATAGTGAAAATACACCAATTGTGGCCTGTAAGGAAGGTCATGAGTATTCGTTGCCTAAAGAAGAATTGGCGGTGGCTCAGTGGACGTTTAAAAACAATAAACATTCTGGTTTTTCGACAACGACACTTCCTGGTTCTAGGTGTTTGTTTATGACGGTTCGTAGTGGGGAAAAAGTGTTTGCGGTGATCGGTATTGATATGGAGAAAACGAAAATTCCGTCGTTTGAACATAATATATTGCGGGCTATTTTGAATGAAAGTGCGCTTGCTTTTGAACGCGATGATGTAAGTAATCGTGAACAAGAAGTGGCGATGGCTTTATCGAAGGAAATGTTACGTGCTAATTTATTACGTTCTATTTCTCATGATTTAAGAACACCTCTTACAAGTATTTCGGGAAATGCGATGGTATTGATGCAACCAAATTTACCGCTGAGTGAAGACCAAAAACAAGCGTTTATCGAAGATATTTACGATGAGTCGATGTGGTTAATTCGCTTAGTGGAGAATTTATTGTCGATTACACGATTTGAAAATGGAACAATTAATTTGCATGTTGTACCAGAATTAGTGCATGATGTAATTGAGGAAAGTGTGAATCATGTTTCTCTTCAAGTAAATAAGCGTACAATTGTGATTGAACAATCTGATGAATTTATTGTGGCAAAGATGGATGGAAAGTTAATTGTTCAAGTATTAGTAAATATTATTAACAATGCGATTAAATTTAGTGACGTTGGCTCTACCATTACGATACGCGTTAATCGCGTGTTGGATAAAGTGAAGATTGATATTTTGGATGAGGGTATTGGTATTGATGATGAAATGAAGAAAAATTTATTTTCGATGTTTCAAAAAGGTAGTGAAGAATTATCGGATGGAAAACGTGGCATGGGCATCGGTTTAGCGCTTTGTAAGGCGATTGTTGATGGTCATGGTGGTACTATTGAAGTGTGTGACAATACTCCTGTAGGTTCTATTTTTACGGTTACACTGAAAGCTGAGGTGAATCAATGTGAAATATGGTAAACTTAAAATTTGTGTGATTGAAGATGATAGTTCTGTTCGTAATTTAATGACGACAACATTAAAGAGTCATCAATATCCAGTGACTTTTGCTAAGAATGCGACGGAGGCAATGCTTGATATTACATCGAATAATCCTGATTTAATATTGATGGATTTAGGTCTTCCGGATATGGATGGTATTGAACTTATTGAATCGATTCGTACTTTTTCTTCTGTTCCGATTATTGTGATTAGTGCTAGAAGTGATGATAGTGATAAAATTGAAGCGTTAGATAGTGGAGCGGATGACTATTTAACAAAACCATTTAGTGTTGATGAATTGTTGGCACGAATTCGCAGTATTTCTCGACGATTGTTAGCGAAAGAAGATGGAACATCTCATTTATTTAAAAATGGTTGCTTAATGATTGATTATAGTAGTGGTGAAGTTACGGTTGATGGAGAAGTCATTCATCTGATGCCTATTGAATACAATTTGTTGGGTTATATGGCACAAAACGTTGGTAAAGTGTGTACGTACTCTAGTATTTTACAAAAGGTGTGGGGAAGTAGTTTAGAAAGTGATTTATCGTCTCTTAGAGTGTATATGGCTAGTTTACGTAAAAAAATAGAGAAAAATGAGGTTTTAATTCAAACCCATATTGGTGTTGGATATCGTATGTTTAAATTGGATTAAAAAAGTTTCCTGTAATAGGAAACTTTATTTTAAATCAACAATTTCTTCGATGAGGACCGCGTATTTTACTCCAATATTTCCTGGTGGACCATTGTTAATTTCAAATTCGCTAAAACCGCGTGGTTTATAGTAGCCGGATGGATCTCCTTTTGATTGATAAACAATCACGCGATCATAGGCAGGATCATAAACATAATGGTTTCCACTTGCAGCACCAATGCCTCCAACAGTTTTATCTTTTGTTCATATTGCGCCGGTTAGGTTTTTACTAATGCGATCAACGTCCTGCACTGGTTCTCCTGATTGAGTTGGGCTACCTGTTTTTGAATACGTACCACGACATACTCCATCGGCTAAAGTAATACCAGAATTATCTTTTCCATAAATTTCTTCAGCTTCAAGTTGGGCAACTAGTGCGCTATAACATGATTTTGCGTTTAGTGTGTATGTTTTAACTTTTGCTTTTTTTGTGTACCCAATGATAGATGGTACTAAAATTAGGGCAAGTACAGCTAGAATTGAGATTACGATGATTAATTCAACTAAGGTGAACCCTTTTTTTGTTTTCATATGTCTGCCTCTGTAATTTTATTTTATAATGAAATTTAATGTGCGTCAACGATTTATAACGTGTATGATATGATGAAAAAAGGATTAACTTTTACATTGTTTAAGTTAATCCGTTATTTTATTGTTTTGTGATGACTTCAGAGATTGATGCTAGAGTCGCAGAAATATTTTGTAAATCGGAAGGAATAATTATTTTAGTTGCTTGTCCTTGAGCAACTTTTTCTAATGCTTCAAATCCTTTGATTGTTAAATATTCTTTGGAAGGATGGGTTTTATTGAGCATTTCGATGCCTTTTGCTTGAGCTTCGAATATACGTTCCATTGCTTGTGCTTGTCCTTCGGCTTCGGCAATCATTGCTTCTTTTTTAGCATTGGCTCTTAGGATTACTGCTTCTTGTTCTCCTTCAGCACTTAAGATAGCGGCACGTTTTTCTCCTTCAGCTCTTAGGATTGATTCTCTTCGTTCACGTTCAGCACGCATTTGTTTTTCCATTGAATCTTGAATGTCTCGTGGTGGTTGAATATTTTTTACTTCCACGCGTCCTACTTTTACGCCCCATGGGTCAGTAGCTTCATCAAGAATAATGCGCATTTGCGTATTGATTAGATCACGTGATGTGAGTGTTTGGTCTAATTCTAAGTCACCGATAATATTTCTTAGTGTTGTAGCAGTTAGGTTTTCAAGGGCGTTGATTGGCTGTTCTACACCGTAAGTAAATAGTTTTGGGTCTGTGATTTGAAAGTAGACAACGGTGTCTATCATCATTGTAACGTTATCTTTGGTAATAACTGGTTGTGGTTCAAAGTCACGTACTATTTCTTTTAAAGACACTTTATTGGCAATTCTATCAACGAATGGCAATAAAATATGAACACCAGTGTTCCATGTTTCGTGATATGCGCCTAAGCGTTCAACAACATAAGCTTGTGATTGGGAAACAATTCTGATTGTGTTTAGAATAATACTGGCAATGATAATTAACAATAGTATAAATAATGGAATCGATACAAATATTGGCATAAGAACCTCCTATTGGTCTATTTTTTTAACGACTACTTTTGTTCCATCGATGGCGAGTATTTCTACTAAGCAATCTTTTTCGATAGCTTGTTGATTGTATGATCTTGCGTTCCATGTTACACCATTTACTTTTACTTCGCCTAGCGAATCAATTGTAATTTCTTTTAATAAATGGCAGTGTTTTCCAATGGCTCGATCGGCGTTTGTTGCGACAACATTGCCTCTTAAATAGTTTTTAGCAAGTGGTCTTATAGCAATAACACAAAGTAGAGAAATGGTGAAGAAAATAATAAGTTGTATGGTTAAATTGAGTTGAAAGTACGCTGCGATTAGTGAAAAAATGGCACCGATACTAAACCATATGGATACTAAGGCGGTTGGTGTAATGAGCTCAAAAACGATGGATACGATAAATAGTACACTCCATAACAACATCTTAATCGACCTCCTTTTCAATAGGGGAAGTACAGTTGGCAATTAGCATTTTTTGGCTTTGATCATAGTGCATGTTGAACTTTAAACCGATGGGGTTTTGTTGGACCATGTTTTCTAAATCGTTGATGATGGATTTATTGCTTATTCTAGCGTAATGTTGACCGAAATTAATTTTGTACAAATGTTTTACATCGACTAAATTTAAATCGATGTCTTCTTTTGAGATTGGTTTAATTGCTAATTGGCCATCTTTCTTATTGATACCGATGGCGCAATATCGTGCATTTTTTAAATAATCAGATGCATGACTATTTAGTGTCAGTACGTGTTGATTACAAGTAACAATTAATCGCTGATAATTTCCTTGACTCCACTCAAACATGTCATTTCCTCCTATATGTAAATTATAGCAATAATTGAAAAAAATGCAAGAAATGTAAAAAATGAAAAGATAGAATATATTCTATCTTGTTTATCGTTTTAATTTGTAAATTGTAGATTCATTTTCTTGATTCTTAACAATAATATTTTCGCTCAATAGTTCATTTAATAAGGATTTAGTTTGTGCGTATCGTAGTGATAAATGTCGTGAAATATTTTTTTCGGTAGAAATAATACTATATGTTAAGTAATCGATAATCCCTTGTTTATAATCGATTGTTTGTAGCGAACTTTTTTTAAGATTGTTTTTCTTTTCTAAGGGTAGTATTAATATGGTTCTATCAGGATTGAATTGTTCATAGATGGTAAATGGTGGATAATCCATTTGCTTGTAAGCTTCAATAATATCTTTTAAACTATTTCCACCATGTTCTGATTTTTTAATGACTTTGAAGAAATTGATGAGTTGTTGATTTCGACAATCAGAAACTCCACCACTACATACTTCTTCGATGCTAATTCTAAGGTTTCCTGGATTTGAAAAAATAATTTCATGTTGTTTTTTTTCAATGAGTATTCCACCTTTGATTCGATAGTTGGTATGAATTAATGTATTGATTAAAATATTATCAATTGAAGGATAAAGTGATTTGTTATTGATGGATTGTTTTAAAATAGAAAGTATATTACTGTAAAAGTCAAAAAGATTGTTAATGGAGTAATTGGATTGAAGTTGATTTATGAATTGATTGTTGTTATCACGTTGACGATATTGTAAATGGAAATAAGGAAATGTATTAATGATCATATCGTAGGTACCAAACATTAAAACTCCTTGAATTGTTGGATTATGTTGTTCATTGATTGCGCCGATTTTAAGTAAACATTCTTCGCAACTTAATGAATGAAATGAAGTTGGTAGTTGTTTACAATATGAATCAATTGTTTTTTGATTTAAATCATTAACATGATATTGGTAACAATATGTTGTTTCAGTGTCATCGATTTCTTCTGTGATCATTGTATCGATTTCTTCTTTTGTACAATGATAATCACCTTCACCATCTCTACGATATGTTCCATAATATAAATCATTGTTAATGTAGATTGGTTTGTCTTTACGATTGGCTTTTGGTACTTCTATAATGATACAAGCTTTCTCTTCGATGTGTTTAATAAAATAGTGTGTTTCTGATAAGATGTTTTTTTTTACTTTTAATGGATTATGTAAAAGAGTTATGAATTGTTGTAACATTTCTTCTGCGTTATTTAATCCACGTACAGTGAAACTATGATCTTTATTTTCTTCAATGCCTAAAAGAATAACACCACCATTAGTATTGGCAAAGGCTGAATATGTTTCCCAAAGACTGTGTGGTAAGCCACCACGAGCTAACTTTGCTTCAATTCTATTGTTTTCTTGATATTTTTCTATGTTATAAGTATCTATCATAGGAGTACCTCGTTATAAATAGTTTATCATGAAGTTTTGTATTTTCGATAAATAATGGTTAAAAAATAAATATTATTAACCATATACAGCTATTAAAAATGCTCTTTCGAGCATTTAAAATGGATTCTTTTGATTATTTAAAATAGCTTGTGAAATTTAAGTAATATCCAATATTGATATTTGTTCATCATTATTAACGCGCCTATTAAATTTTCTAATGAAGTACTGTTTTTTTTTGACCTAAGATAATGGTGCTCAATAGTCCAATATCACTAATTTTAATGATGCTATGACAAGATATATCACCAATTACTATATTGTTATTCGTTATTTTTTCAATTGGCAATGAACGACGTAATGTCATTCCACCTTTGATATAAACATCTACTAAAACTTCACTTCTTGAGAAAGTTGAATTAGGGTTTATTCCTATTTTAACTACTTTGGCGTTAGTTGATTTATTTGTTAGAGGTGAAACTAACGCTATTTTTTCTATGTTATTAGAAGAGATAGAACGGCCGTTTAATTTAATGTTGGTTGGGTTAATGACTAAATCTCTTGCTTTTCTATGGTTATTAACGACGGTAATAGGTATGCTGTCTTCTACGCATAATACCAATCGCAGAAACGTTATTAACTTCATCCGTAGAGTTAACGCAAATAGATGTTGTTAAGTATCCAAGAATAGAAAAAACTAAAAGCTTTTTTAATAACTTGTATATTTCAGTGTCATTTACTTCTTATAAGTAGTATAAGAAAAATATACATAAAATATTATTTAAAACTAGGAAATTATAAAAAGTCGTCTATAATATAAGTAATGGAAAGAGGTGTAGAATGATTATAAAAATAAAACAAAATAAAACGAATTTTGATATGAGTTGGATTGCTACAAACGATGAAGAACAGATTGCTTTGTGTGAAGCTCCGTTATCAACGAAGGCATTTAGAGCGTTTTTTCATTATAATGAACCCATGTTTTGTGAACATCAACATCTTTATTTTAATCAATATGATGATAGTTTTGGCAGTAAATTAAGTGATCGTTTAAGTTTTAAAGTGTTTGATGGTGACAATTTAATTGGAAACATGGTTGCTGCTACAAGAAAAACCGGAAAATGGTTTTTTAATGGATATTCTTATTATAAAGTGACGTTTAAAAATAGATACTTAGAATGTTATCAAGTTGGTTTTGGTTATAAAGGATTGTATGTTTGTATTTATGAAAATGATCAATGTATAGCGATTGCGGAAAAGGAAATTGTTGTTAAAAACTATCGCGATAGTTATACGGTTTATATGTTAAATGAAAACGATCTTGATGTTGTTTTTCCGTTTATCGTTTATTTTGATACGATTGAATTTGGTGATTTCTTAGAAGTTTCTCTTGGTTCATTAAATACTACTGTTTTAAATAGTACAAACAAACAATTAATTGAAAAATTTGATCAAAGTTTTATTGATAAAATTATTGCTTTAAATAATAAATAATCCTGCACTTGTGCAGGATTATTGTTTGTTAATCATCAATTTCGCTATGTTTATGTAGAATAGCATTTGTTGCTTTATCGATGGTTACATCATATTCGATGTTATCTTTTTTAAAACTTACTTCAACAGTAGTTCCTTCATCATCAATATCGACATCTTTAATGTTACTCTTGTTTAATGAAAATGCTTTTAAGGCGATGGATAGATAATCTGTAGTTTGAGGACTATTTTGAACTGTTTGTTTATTTTCTGTTTGTTTATTTTCTGTTTGTTTATTTTCTTTTTGTTCTATTTTTTTACCCTTAAGTAAATAGTTAAATTCTAGTTCAGTATAGTTCAACATGAAGTTAGTTCT
>CAZTII010000024.1:0-21883 GCA_964613305.1 uncultured Erysipelotrichaceae bacterium | reverse complement strand
CAATTAATCTTTATAAAAATTTTAATAACAGAATAAAAAAATTAATAATAAAGTATAATTATAATGAATAAACTATTAAAATGGGAATAAAAATATGGTACAATACTGTTATTATGATAAAATAATAAGTGAAGATAGTGAGGAAAAAATATGAATCAAATCGTAGAACAAATTTTAAACGTTTTATCCAATAAATATGTTTTGATTGGATTGATTGTAATTATTGTATGTTTAATACTTATCTTAGTACTAAAACGAATGCAGTCGGATAAACTAAAGAGAGAATTAGCTGAGTATGAAATTAGGTATAACTCTATTAAAAGTGTTCCACTGTCGTTTAAACTTAATAAAGCAGTGGCTATTGCACGAGTAAATGTAGAAACGATGACAACTGTTGCTCATTATAAAGATGATTTTGATCAAGCTCAATCAAACTTAAAGCAAATTGCGCAATTACTTGCAAATATAGAAGACAATATATTGATTGGAAAGAATAAAATGGCGAAAAACGACTTATTAGATTTGGATAGTTTAGTTCAAATAGGGGAAAAACAAGTAAATGACTTGAATCGTTTTTTAGACACCATTTTGGAAAAAGAAACAGCGCAACGTCTTGAAGTTACTGATTTGAAGGAACGTTTTAGATTATTAAAACAACAAATTAATGAAAAGAGTTCTTCATTAGCGTTTAGCTGGTTAGCGATTGAATCAACAATTACCGATACAGAGAAACTATTTACGACATTTGAAGAATGTATGTATGCATCTGAATTTGAAAAAGCTACTGAATTAACGGTTGTGATCAGAGAAAATATTTCTAAATTATCGACATTGATAGACATGCTTCCTGAGTTATTACAGGAAACACGTGGTGTATTACCGCGTTTGATTGATGATGTAGCGCAAAGTTATGCTGCAGAGCGTTCTCGAGGAGTTTACTTAGGTCATCTTGAAATTGAAAAAAACTTAGTGTTACTTACTGATGCTTTGACTGAAGATTTGGATAGTTTACGTAAAGGTAATTGTCAAAATATTAAGGAAAATTGTGATGATTATCGTTTGCGATTATCGCAACTTACTAGTCAAATTAAGAAAGAAAGTTCTTCTTTTGATGAAATGCAACGTCATCGTGAAGATTTAAATCGTTTATGTGCAAATACATCGAAATTAATTGATTCGATTAAAACTTCCATTGAAAAATGTGGTGAACGTTATGGAATGGAAGATTTATCGAAGGAAGTTGAACTTCAAGTTGAAAAATACAAAGAACTTGTTGTTAAGAAAGATGAATTATTGTCAAAGGGTGTTGATACTTACGTTCCTGCTTCAGAGTTTATGTGTAGTGTTAACGAAGTGATGCAAGATTTACAAGATTGTTATCAACGTATTAATGAAATTAAGGAAAAGATGGAAACTGCACAGAGTGATGAAGAACGTGCTAAGAAACAATTGTTGAAACTTCAATTGATCATGAATGAAATTCAAGTGAAGATTGTTAAAAATAAATTACCATCTATTTCTGATGCATATGGTGTTGATTTGCAAAAAGCGTATGATTATTTAAAAAATATATCGCGTTTAGTGGAAGAAATTCCAATGGATGTAACACTGTTAAATAGTACTGTTGATGAATCGATTGATTTTATTTATAAATTATATAACAACGTGAATAATGTTGTTGGCATGGTTATGATGGTTGAAAATACAATTGTCTTTGGTAACAAATATCGTTCTACTTATGCTGATATTGATTCAGAACTTACTCGTGCTGAATTATGTTTTAGAAATGGTGAATATACTCAAGCATTAACGATTGCGATTGCGACCATTGAAAAAATTCATCCAGGCTGTTATGAGAGCTTAATTAAAGAAAATGCAAAGAGTGCAACCTAGAATTTATTTGGATGGTGCAAGCACCACACCACTTCATGGCGAAATAAAGAAAACATATCTTGATTTATTACAGACGATGTATGTCAACAATGATGCATTATATGATGAAGCAATTCAATTGAATCAAATGATGGAAAAGAGTAGGCAAGCAATTGCGACTCTTTTTGGTGTCTTAAGTGAAGAAATAATATTTACAAGTGGAGCTTCAGAAGCAAATAATATGGCAATTAAGGGTGTTGCTTTTAATAATCCTTTAAAGAAACACATTATTACGACGTGTGTTGAACATTCGAGTGTTTCTGGTGCCATTAATCAATTAGAATCGGTGTTTGGCTATGAAGTAACTCGTTTAACAGTAAATGAGTTTGGTGTGATAAGTATTGAAGATTTAAAAAAAGCACTCCGTAAAGATACTGTTTTGGTGTCGATTATGTGGGTTAATAATGAAGTTGGTTCCATTATGGACATTGATTCTATTAAAGAAGTAGTAAAAAAACAGTCACAAGCATTCTTACACGTTGATGGTGTTCAAGCGTTAGGAAAATTAGTTATCGATTGTAAAGATATTGATTTGCTTAGTTTTTCAGCTCATAAAATATACGGTTTAAAAGGAAGCGGAATTTTAATAAAAAAACGACACGTATCGTTAATCCCATTAATTAATGGTGGTCAACAGGAATTTGGTTTACGTGGAGGAACTAGTAATGCTTTGGTAAACATTTGCTTTGCGAAAACATTACGTTTAGCACTTGAACAACAAAAAAAGTGTTCATTGACTCAATTAAGAGAATATCTACTGAAACAATTATTGACGGTACAACATGTGAGTATTCATAGTCCACACAATGGTGTTTGCCATATCGTTAACTTTAGTACGAATGTGTATAGTGAAGTGATGATGAATGCTTTAAATAAACAGGGTATTTGTGTCTCAGCGCAAAGCACTTGTTCAAGTAAGACAAATAAAGGATCGAAGGTATTGTTAGCGATGAATGTTGATAAGCGTCGCAGCGAAAGTTGTATTCGCGTTAGTTTATTAAACGAAACAACGAAAGAAGAAATTGATTATTTAATTCAGTGTTTAAAGGAGAATTGTGAACAATATGGCACAAAATGATACAGTATTAATACGTTATGGAGAATTAACGACAAAAGGTAAGAATAGAAAACAATTTACAAATCGATTATTAAATAATATTAAATTAGCGTGTAGCTCATTTTCTAAATTAGAGTATAGAGTAACATATGATCGCTTATATATTCAGCTTAATGGAGAAAATGTTGAGGATGTTTGTGCCGTATTGTCTAAAGTATTCGGGATAAGTTCATTTTCCATTACTAAAAAAGTAGAATCATCACTAGAAGCAATTGTTGCGACATCGTATCAGATGAGTTTAGAGTTTCCTACGGGAACTTTTAAAATGCAAGCTCGTCGTTCTAATAAACAATTTCCAAGTACAAGTGATGATATCAATCGTGCATGTGCAAGCTATATTTTAAAGAATACTGAACATAAAGTAGATGTACACCATCCTGATTTTAAAATTATTGTGGAAGTTCATAAAGATTATACGTATATTACAAGTAAAATATATCCTGGGTTGGGTGGCTATCCGGTTGGTATTAATGGAAAAGCGATGTTATTGTTGTCAGGTGGAATTGACTCGCCTGTTGCCGGCTATATGATGATGAAACGAGGGGTTCAAGTTGAAGCTATCCATTTTGCTTCTCCTCCATACACATCAGCTAATGCGTTAAATAAAGTAGTTGAATTAGCGCGTTTAATTAGTGGTTTTCAAGGTCAAATGAAACTTCATGTTGTTCCTTTTACTGATTTACAATTAAAAATTTATGAAAATTGTCCTGAAAGTTATGCAATTACCATTATTCGTCGAATGATGATGCGCATTACGGAACGATTTGCTCAACAACGTAATTGTTTATGTATCGCAAGTGGAGAAAGTTTAGGTCAAGTTGCCTCACAAACACTTGAAAGCATGAGTGTCATCAATGAAGTAATTAAAATGCCACTACTTAGACCTGTAGTGACATTTGATAAAAATGAAATTATTGATGTTGCTAAACAAATTGGAACATATGAAACATCCATTTTACCATTTGAAGATTGTTGTACGATTTTTAATCCTAAAAATCCGACGACGAAACCTCATCTTCATAAGGTATTAGCAATGGAAAGTAAATTTGATTATGAAACGGCAATTGAACAATGTTTAAGTGCAATTGAAACAATCGTTGTTCATCCCGTAAAAGAAGAAGAAAGTTATTTATAATATTAAGATGCTTCGTCATTTATTTTGCTTGATAACTTGTAACTAACAATTTCAGCAGGAGCAAATAGGCGAACATCTTTTTTTGTCGTTCCTACGCCATTGGTAATATCAAGAATAACTCCTTCAACATCGTGTTTTCCTCGCTGATAAAGTGAAGCATATGGAGCTTCTACTAAATTAGAAACAAAAGGAAGTAACGCTTGTCCACCATGCGTATTTCCGGATAAAACGATGTTGGTTAAATCTTTTGGAACACTGTTGATAATATCAGGAGTATAACATACAGCTATTGTATAAGAGTAAGGAGAAACATTGCGATAAGCTTGTTCACAATCCGCAGATCCTGATTCTAAACTATCAATGCCAACAAGATTGACAAAGTGGCTTCCTTTGTTATGGATAGAAACACTTTGATTCATTAATACTTCAAAATCAGCATCTCTCAATATTTGCATCACTAATTTTTTAGCTTCCTCACTTTGATAATCATGGCTACCTAAGACAGCAAATTTACCGAGTGGAGCATTAATTGATTTTAACTGCTCAGTGAGGGTAACAATGACTTCATCGCTTGGTAAGGCTGTAGATGGATTGTCAAATAAATCACCGCCAAAGATAACGATATCGCCTCCGGATTGATTGATAAGAGAAATAACTTTTTGAAATCGCGGTTTATCCATAAAGTTATTGTAATGAACATCAGAAAAATATGTAATTGATACATTATCTAGTTGAAGTGGAATATAAGGAGAACTTAGTGTTTCATAACGAATTTTAAAACGACTAGGCGCAAAGTAAAAAGAATCGATAACAATACCGCTAATTAGACTAATGATTAAGAATATAATCAACATGATTTTATGTTTTGTTTTCATGGAAAATCCTTTCGTTATTGGTTATGAAATTAATACAATACAATAATATCATAAATGAAGAGCATTGATGATTAATTATTCGTATTAGTGTACAATATAAAGTAGCTATTCTTTATTGTAAGAATACGTAGTGAAGAAAAAGAAGTGAGGAAAATTAATGGAAAACAAATGTTATATGATTGACTTAGATGGTACGATGTATTGGGGAGTAAAACCAATACCTGGTGCGAAAGAATGGATAGATAGTTTGATTCGTAATAAAATTCCTTTTCTATTTCTGACTAACAATGCATCAAGAACACCAGAAGAAGCGTGTGCACACATGTTAAAAATGGGGTTTCGTGGTGTTACACCAGCTCACTTTTATACTTCTGCGATGGCAGCTGCCGATGCGATATCATTACTGACGCCTCACAAAAAAAAGGCGTATTATATTGGTGAAAACGGTATGAGAAATGCGCTGTTAGACAATGGTTTTATTATTACGTCAAACCAACCTGACTACTTATTTGTTGGACTGGATCGTGGGGCAACATATTCTGATTACAGTCACGCTTTAAAAATATTAATCGAAGGAGCAACACTCGTTGCGACAAACGACGATCGAATGTTATTAACCGAAAGCGGTCCATCGATTGGTAATGGCTCAGTAGTAGCAATGTTTGAATATGCATCTAGCACAAAGGCGATTAAAATAGGAAAACCACATTCACCAATCATCGAAGGTGCTTTACGAAAAATGATGGTTGCGAAAGAAGATGTCATTATTTTAGGAGATAATTTAGAAACGGATATTTTATGTGGTAATAATGCAGGCATTGATACTATTTTAGTAACGACAGGTGTTCATACAATGGAAGATTGTCATCGTTTACAAATATTTCCAACATATATTATGGCTGATTGCTGGGGCTTTTTTCGCAAATAGCCTTTTTTTGTACAATATATAAAATAGGTCCATAATCAACAGTGCTATCGTATGTTGTGATTGTTGCATTAAATTGTTGAATACACTGAACAATAGCGTCATGTTCTTCTTGACCACCATCATGACCACGATACATCGTTAATAATAAATACCCATTGTCTACCAATAGATTATACGCTCCTTGTACTGCGATAACTGAAGTAGAAGGTGTTGTGATGATTGTTTTATCACCACGAGGAAGATAGCCAAAGTTAAAAATAGCTAAATGAAGTTGATGATTGATAAGATCACTTATTTTATGATGACTGCAGCAGTGAAATGTTAAATTGTTGTACTGTTGACATCGTTTTAAGGTATTATCTTTGGCAATCTCTTGAATATCAAAGGCATCGACATGATAAGCTAATGAGCATAAAACCTCGCAATCTACACCATTTCCAGCAGTTCCATCAACAACAAACCAATCAGGTTGAACGGTTTCTTTTAAAAAATTATGGACAACAGTTGTTAAACGTAACATAAGATTTCTCACTTTCTATGTGGCTTTTTCACCTTGAACAATGTTTTCTTTTGCCATTTTTTTATCGATTTCGTTAAGTACAATGGTTTTCTTTAGTGTCCAATCAGGTGCGATTAATTCACTTGCTAAACCATCACCAGTAAGTCGTTGAATGATGATAGAAGGGTTTAGATATTGAAGTTGTTGGCATACAATGTCAACATATTGTTGACGAGTTAGTAAAGGAAAAGGATTTTGCTTATATTGCTCTGCTAACACTGTACCTTTTAAAAGATGTAACATATGTATTTTTACCGCATCAACACCGGAAGAATTAACGAATTGAGCTGTTTCAATCATCATTTGTTCTGTTTCATAGGGAAGACCATTCATAATATGTACACACGTTTTTATTGGTGTTTTACGTAATCTTTCCATTGCATCACTAAAATCTTGGCAGTTATGGCCACGATTGATATGAGTTGCGCTATGATCATGTATTGTTTGTAGTCCAAGTTCCAACCAAATATCCTTGTATTGGCAACATTGGCTAAGATACTCGATACATTCATTACTAAGACAGTCAGGACGTGTCGCAATCGCAATAGCACATACTTCCTCTAACTGTAAAAATGGTTCAATGCATCGCTTTATTTTTGAAAGGGGTGCATAGGTATTACTGAATGATTGAAAATATGGAATTGTTTTACCTGTAGGCCATTTTTTTCTCATCATTTCTTTGCCATTTTCGTACTGTTTTAAAAGATCGCTATCTTCTAAAATAGTATCGCCACTTCCTTTGGCACTACAAAAAGTACAACCACCTATTCCTTTGGTTCCATCACGATTGGGACAAGTAAAGCCACCATCAAGCGGAACTTTAAATACTTTTTGGTTGTATGTTTTCTGTAAATAGTAATTCCACGTCGTATAACGTTTGTTATCAAGAGTAAATGGATATGGATTCATTGTATCACCTATTAAATTATAACAAAAAAAGCCAAAATTGGCATTTTTTATTGAATACTATGCTTTGATTGTTTGAATAGAAATGCATTGCGGCCCACCTTGAGTAATGAAAGCGCATGATAGTGGGAATATTTCAACATGTAAATGACCAAATGCTTTAAGAAATGCTTCTTTAATGTATTCTGCTTGTTCTTTGGCAAAAGCATGGCAAATATAAAGGCGATAAGAATTATCTAATTTTTTATGTTGATAGTATTCAATCATAGAAGCGATTGCGATATCAAAGGTACGAGCAGTTTTAAATTTATCTAAACGTTTACCATCTTCAGTCGCAATAAGCACCGGTTTAAGTTTTAGAAAACCACCTAATGTTGCGGCTAATGGAGTAGTTCTTCCACCTCGTTTTAAATATCCGAAATCTTGTGGCATTAAAAATGAATTTGCCGTAGCGATTAATTCATGAACACGTTTTAAAATTACCTCAAGTGAATCATTATTTTTAATCATTTTAAGTGCTTCTTGAACAATGTAGCGATGTGGTCCACACAATGTTTGAGTGTTGATGATATGAATATTATCTGGATCATTCAATTGTTTCTTTGCCATACATGCACTTTGATATGTTCCTGATAAACCATCAGCCATGCATAAAACGATGACATCATCACTTCCACATGCTTGTAAGGATTCTACGACATCACCAATGGCTGGTTGTGATGATGTTGGTAAGTTTCCTTGATTGATGTACTCTAAAAAAGTGACATCATCAATATCAACAAATTCACGAAACGTTTTTGATGCAATTGTTACCGTAAGTGGGTTAACATGAAATCCAAGTTCTAAAGCTTCTTGTGGTGAATACAGGGTAGATGTATCGGTAATTAAGCGTATCATAAAATCCTCCTAAGCAATATATACTAGTATAGCAATAAAATGCGATATTGTCCCAAATAAAATGAAAAGATGAAATAGTTCATGAAAGCCCCAAAGTTTTGATAAATTAGGACGTTTAATAATATAAATAATAGCACCGATGGTATACAGAGCACCACCAATCGCAATCCATGTTAAACAACCGGCAGGCATACTTGAAAATCCTTTTATATCAAAGACTAAGGCCCAACCCATTAAAAGATATAGAAGGGTATATAACCAACGTGGGGCATGTAGCCATTTTATTTTGGCGATAATGCCGATTAGGGCAATGGACCAAATAAAGCTAAGAAACATTACTTTTGTTGTACCACTTAAAAAAGCAGCACATACTGGAGTGTAAGAACCAGCAATCAAGACGTAAATCATTGAATGATCTAATTTACGCGACATAATTTTTTTTGGATGTTCTTTTGGTAAATAGTGATAATAACAGGAAGCACTATAGAGAGCTAGCATTGAAATGGTAAAACTTATCATTGCTACGATAAGATAAATAGGTCTTTGATTTAAAATAGAAACGATAAGTAAACATACCGCAAAAGGAATTGCTAGAACTGCGCCAATAAAATGAGTATAACTGCTCATTGGGTCTTGAGCTTTTAAAAACCAAGAGTACATAAGATATTAGACCTTTCTTTATCTAATTGTTAGAACTAGATGATTCAATTATAAACATAATATACATTAATATGCAAGAGTTATTTTAATGTTTGAGCTAAATAATGAGAGGTGGTATAATATTTCAGTAAAAAGGAGATACTATGAAAACAGTTTGGGAAAAAATGAATGAAGAAACTCTTCAACAATGCATGGAATTTAATGAAGGGTATAAACAGTATATCAGCGATTGTAAGACGGAACGTGAATGTGTTCAAGGAGCGATAGCTTTAGCTGAAAAGGCTGGTTATCGCCCTTATGATAATGGTCCTTTACAAGCAAATGATAAGGTTTATTTTGTAAATAGAGGCAAAAGCATTTGTTTATACAATATTGGTACAGAACCACTTGAAAAAGGGCTAAATATTTTAGGTGCACATATCGATTCTCCACGAATTGATTTAAAACAAAAACCATTGTATGAAGCGGATGGTTTAGCACTATTTGATACTCATTACTATGGTGGTGTTAAAAAGTATCAATGGATTGCTCAACCAATGGCATTGCATGGTGTTGTATGTAAAAAAGATGGTACAACAATTAATATTGTGATTGGTGAAGATGATAACGATCCAGTGATTGGTATGAGTGATTTATTGATTCATTTAGCAAGTGATCAATTAAGCAAGAAAGCAAGTGAAGTGATTGAAGGAGAAGATTTGAATGCTTTAGTTGGTTCTATTCCAAGTAAAGGTGTTGAAAAAGACGGGACAAAAGCGACTATTTTAGCTATTTTAAACGATAAATACGGCATGGAAGAAGATGATTTCATCAGTGCTGAACTTTCTATCGTTCCTTCTGGAAAAGCGCGTGATTATGGCTTAGATCGTAGTATGGTTCTAGGATATGGTCATGATGACCGTATTTGTGCTTATACATCACTTATTGCTCAATTAGAGTGTGATCATCCTGTGATGACGACATGTACTATTTTAGTTGATAAAGAAGAAGTAGGATCTCAAGGTAATACTGGTATGTCTTCACGCTTCTTTGAAAACACGCTTGTGGATGTGATGGAATCAGTATGTGGCTATCAAGAAAGAAAATATCGTGCAATGCTTTCTAATAGTAAAATGTTGTCAAGCGATGTTACCGCTGCTTTTGATCCAAATTTTCCTGGTGTGTATGAAAAGAAAAACACGGCGTATATGGGAATGGGATTATCCTTTAGTAAATACACTGGTGTTCGTGGTAAAAGTGGTAGTAATGATGCCAATGCTGAATTTATTGCCGAAATTCGTGCGATTATGGATAAGCACAATGTACAAATTCAAACCGCTGAACTTGGTAAAGTTGACCAAGGAGGCGGAGGTACCATTGCTTATATTTTAGCTAATTTAAACATGGATGTTATTGATGCTGGAATTCCGGTTCAAAATATGCATGCACCATATGAAGTTGCTTCAAAAGCTGATATTTTTGAAGCGTATCGAGGATATTTAGCGTTTTTACAATTACAACGATAAACCATGAAAATGGTTTATTTTTAATATAAAAAAAGCATTTCTGCTTTTTAAAAGTTGAATAAATATGGAATAATAATTGGAAGTGATGCTTGCCACGTTTCTTCATTGTGATAGCCATGATTTACTAGACGAGGATATGTAGTACATCCTTTTTCTTGGAGTAAATGATTAATTTCAAGATGTTGTTCTAAACGATTGGCTAAAACTTGTTTTGTTCGCATTTCATTTGAACCATAATCTAAATAAATTTTGGTGTTACTATCCATTTCACATTGTTGAATATCATCATACAACGATTGATAACACAAATCAAAACTTGATGATAAGCACGCTGCTTTAGAAAAGAATTGGTTGTATTTACATACGGTATACATCGACATTAAACCACCCATTGAACTTCCCGCAATACCGATATTTTCACGGTCGCTAGAAACGGAATAATTTTCTTCAATAAACGGTTTTAAAGTGTACGCAAACCATGAAGCGGTGTTATCACCTAAACCAAAACCGATGTCGAATCTCCCGTTAAACGAGTTATATGGACAATATTCTACTAGACGATTGTTGCCGATGTGGTTACAATCGACACCAACGACAACAAGTGGAATGTTATTTGAATCTAAATAGTCTTTTAAGCCCCAACTTTTACCAAAAGCGGCTACATCATCAAAAAATAAATTGTGACCGTCAAACATATATAATACCGGATATTGAGTTTCTTCATTGTATTCATTTGGTAAATACACGAAGACACGACGATCTTTTTCACTGAGTTGCTCAATATCTAAATAGTGTAAGTTAACATTTCCCATAGTCTACATCCACGTAATTTTCTTTTCTTCATGCTTGATTAAGCGTTGAATATTTTCTTTGTGACGATAGGTAACAAAGAAGGCTAGGAATAAAAAGGAAAGGGATACGGTAAGGTTTGGTTGAATAAAGAATGAAACAATACCATTTGCATATATTGCAATAAGAGATGATATAGACACTATTTTTGTGATGTATAATACTATAAAGAAGAGAGCTAACGGGAAAATAAATTGTTGTAGTACCATGTGTGTTACAAAAAAACTGATGCCAAAGAAATATCCCATTGTCGTTGCGACTGCTTTTCCACCTTTAAACTTGGCGAAAATAGGGAAACAATGGCCAATACAACACGCTAGTCCAGCTAGGATAGTTGCTTCTGGGGTAAAATATGCACAAAATAAAACAGTGATAAAACCTTTTAAACCATCTAGGACAGTTACGAAGAAACCAGCTTTTTTACCTAAGACACGACCGGCATTAGAACCTCCTAGATTACCAGAACCAAATTGGCGAACATCTGTTTTGTAAAATACTTTACCTATGACTAGTGCCCATGGAATTGATCCAAATAAATACGATAAGACGATTGCTAGAACATTTTGCATAAAAAATCCTCCGCTATTATTCTATCATAATTTATAAAAAAACAAGCTTTATCTTTAAATTCAATTTGTGTATAATAGGTTACAGTTTCAAAAGAATGGAGTGTGGTGTTTTTCATGAGTCAATTAGAGAATTATAATGATCAAAGTATTCAAATCTTAGAGGGATTGGATGCGGTCAGAAAAAGACCAGGTATGTATATTGGTTCAACGGATAGTAAAGGGTTGCATCATTTAATTTGGGAAATAGTGGATAATGCTGCAGATGAAGCAATTAATGGTTATGGTAAAACAATTACAATTACGATTGAAAAAAATGGTGCTTGTAAAGTAGAAGATGAAGGACGAGGAATGCCAACAGGTATTCATAGTAGTGGTCTTAATACATTAGAAGTTATTTTTACTGTATTGCATGCAGGTGGTAAGTTTACCTCTCAAGGTGGATATAAGCGTGCTGGTGGGTTACATGGTGTTGGTGCTTCGGTTGTTAATGCACTTAGCCAATGGCTTGAAGTAACGGTGCATCATAGTAATAAAATAGTATCGATGTCATTTCTTGGTGGTCATCGTGATGGTGAATTAAAGGAGTTAGGCAAAACAAATAAAACCGGGTCAACTGTTCGTTTTATGCCTGATCCTACCATTTTTTCTACGACCGATTTCCATTTTAAACAAATTTGTGAACGAGCTCAGGAAACTGCGTTTTTATTAAATGGCATTACCATGATTGTAAAAGATGAACGATGTGGTAAAGAAGAAAAATATCATTATGACGATGGTTTAAAGGCTTTTTTAACGTATTTGCATGAAGGTCGTTCAACATTGCATGATGTCGTTTATTTTACAGGAGAAGCAAAAGGAATTGATGTTAAATGTGCTTTTCAATATACTGATGATTATCAAGAAACAACATTGAGTTTTGTTAATCTAGTTCGTACTCAAGATGGTGGAACTCATGAAGTAGGATTTAAGAGCGCTTTTACGAAGGCGATGAATGACATTGCTAGAAAGCTTGGTTTGTTGAAGGAAAAAGACAAAAACTTTGAAGGAAATGATGTGCGTGAAGGTTTAACAACCATTATTTCAGTGAGTGTTCCAGAGGATATTTTACAATTTGAAGGACAAGTGAAGAGTAAATTAGGTACACCTGATGCTAAAGTTGCCTTAGAAACGATTGTATCAGAGAGAATGACCTATTTCTTAGAAGAAAATCGAGAATTAGCTACTCAGTTAATACGTAAAATTCAAAAAGCGTCTCAAGCACGTGAAGCCGCAAGAAAAGCGAGAGAAGAAAGTAGAAAAGGAAAAAAGGGAAGTCGTACAGAACGTATTTTGTCAGGTAAATTAGCACCTGCGCAATCAAAGGATCGTCTTCGTAAGGAGTTATTTTTGGTCGAAGGAGATTCAGCTGGTGGTAGTGCTAAACAAGGAAGAGACTCCAAATATCAGGCTATATTACCGCTTCGAGGTAAAGTATTAAATACCGAAAAATGTAGTTTGAGCGATGTTGAAAAAAATGAAGAGTTAAATACGATTATTCACGCCTTAGGAGCAGGAGTTGGCGCAACGTTTGAAGCAAAAGAAAGTAATTATTATAAAGTAATCATTATGACCGATGCGGATACGGATGGTGCCCATATTCAAGTATTGTTGTTGACATTCTTTTATCGTTTTATGCGTCCTTTAATTGAAGAAGGAATGGTGTATATTGCGCAACCACCATTGTATAAAGTATCAAAAGGAAAAGAAATTCATTATTGTTATGATGAACAAGAATTAGAAACAGTAAAGAAACAACTAGGAAAAGTAGAAATTCAGCGTTATAAAGGATTAGGTGAAATGAATGCGACTCAACTTTGGGATACAACAATGAATCCTGAGTCACGTATTTTATTAAAAGTTTCCATTGGTGATAGTATTATAGCAGAACGACGAGTAAGCGAACTGATGGGTGATAAGGCTCATTTACGTCGCGAATGGATAGAAGAAAATGTATCCTTTACATTAGAAGATACATTTAAGGTGAAAGAATGAAAAATAATAGTCACAATGATATTTTAGATTGTCAGTTAGAAGATATTGTTGGCGATCGTTTTGGTCGATATTCAAAATATATTATTCAAGAACGTGCACTACCAGATATTCGTGATGGGTTAAAACCAGTGCAACGACGTATTTTGTATGCGATGCAACATGATGGTAATACTAGTGAAAAAGCTTATCGAAAATCGGCGAAAACAGTAGGTTTGGTTATTGGTAATTATCATCCACATGGTGACTCCTCGGTATATGAAGCGATGGTTCGACTTTCACAAGATTGGAAAGTACGAATGCCATTAGTAGATATGCAAGGGAATAACGGTTCCATTGATGATGATCCGGCCGCTGCGATGCGTTATACGGAAGCTAGATTAGCTAAAATAAGTCAAACTTTATTTACTGACATTGAAAAAGAAACAGTACAATTTGCGCCAAATTTTGATGATACCGAACAAGAACCGACGGTATTACCAGCTGCTTTTCCGATGTTGTTAGTGAATGGGGCAACAGGAATTGCCTCAGGATATGCGACCAATATTGCACCAAGCAATTGTGGTGAAGTCATTGATGCAACGATTCATCGCATTAATAATCCAACATGCACACTAACTGACATCATGGCATTATACAAAGGACCTGATTTTCCTACGGGTGGTATTGTTCAAGGAAGAAAAGGAATTATTGATGCTTTTGCTACGGGTAAGGGACGGGTTGTTATACGTGCTAAGTGTGATATAGTAGAAGGAAAAACGATTAATCAAATTATTATTACGGAAATTCCATATGAAGTAATTAAGGCTAATTTAGTTAAAAAGATTGATGATTTACGATTAAATAAAGATTTAGAAAATTTATTAGACGTTCGTGATGAATCAGATAGAAATGGGTTAAAAATCGTTTTAGATATTAAAAAAGATTGTGATAGTCAATTAATATTAAATTATTTATTTAAAAATACTGATTTACAAGTATATTACAATTACAACATTGTCGCAATTATTAATCAAAGACCGCAACAACTATCGATAATGGAATGTTTAGATGCTTTTATAGCCTTTAGAGAAGAAGTAGTTCTTAAACGAAGTAAGTATGATTATCAACAATATGCTAAACGACTTCATATTTTAGAAGGGTTGATCAAGTCAATTTCTATTTTAGATGAAATAATTGATACGATTCGATCATCAAAAGATAAAAGCGATGCTAAAAATAGACTTTGTGATTTATTTTCATTTAGTGAACTTCAAGCCGAAGCGATTGTAACACTTCGATTGTATCGTTTAACATCGACTGATATTGTTATTTTAAAACAAGAGTATTCTGATATTACGTTAATGATGGAACAACTGAGATCTATTATTGAAAATCCGTTGATACTAAAACAAACAATCATTAAAGAGTTAAAAGAAATTCGCAATCAATTTGCTGATGAGCGTCGAACGATGATTGAAGATGAAGTAGAAGAAATAGTTATCGATAAAACAAAATTGATGAGTAATGATAAAGTGATGATTACCTTATCAAAAGATGGTTATTTGAAGAAAGTTTCTTTACGTTCTTATGGTGCTTCAGATAAAATTTCCACTGGATGCAAAGAAGGAGACGAATTACTCGGTATTACGGAATGTGAAACATTAGATACACTTCTGATATTTACGCAAAAAGGTAATTATGGCTTTATTCCAGTGTATCAAATAGAAGAATCGAAGTGGAAAGATGTAGGTAGTCATTGTAGTAGTATTGTAAAAATGGATAGCGATGAGAAAATTGTTCAGGGCATTCTCATTAAAAATTTTGAGAGTTATGCTTGGATTGTAACTGTAACAAAAGAAGGTTACATGAAAAAAACACCAATCAATCAATGGTCAGTAGCACGTAATAAACAATTGTATATGGCAATGAAATTACGTGATAATGATGAAGTTGTCAGTGTTTATATCGTGTATGATCATCAGAATGTTTCCGTATTATCGAAAAAAGGCATGATGTGTTGCTTCAGTATTGATAGCTTTAGTGCTCAAAATACAAAAGCTCAAGGTGTTAAAGCAATCAATTTAGCAGATGATGATGAAGTTGTGAGTAGTTGTGTTATAAAAGAAGATGGTGCAGCGGTATTAGTTAGTGAAACAGGTGGACTAAAGCGTATTCGTTGGACTGATTTAACGATTTCAGGTAGAGCTATCAAAGGTGAGATGATTTGTAAAAGGTTAAAATCGAATCCGTATGTTCTACGCCATGTTTTTTCATGTCGACATGATGAATTAGTACAAGTGAATGATGGCGAATGGAAATCATTGACCATCAAAGATATTCCTTTCTTTGCTAAAGAAGCAACATTTTCTACACCACTTAAATTGAATGAACCATGGTTTTGGCTGATGGATATACCAGAATGTGCTATTATTGATTTTCCGCCAGAAACAGAAACTCATGCTGATTTTGAAATGATTAATTTGTTCGATGAATGAAAATATCGTACCTCATTGTAGGTACGATATTACTTCATATAATGAATTAAACGATGTAGCCATCCATTGTTTCATATCATCATCCGCATCAATGGTGTCTTTAATAAAACCAACATCAATGGTTGCGCGATGAGCGGCTAATAAGCCGTTTTTTGAATCTTCTAGCACAATGCATTGCTCAAGTGAAACGTTACATTGTTGTGAAGCAAGTAAGAATACATCTGGTGCTGGTTTATGATGTACAACATCTTCCGCCGTACAAATCGCATCCCAATGGTAGTTATTTGGTAATGATTGTAAAAGGTGTTGAACATAAAAGCGTGGGCTACTTGATGCAACGGCAATCTTAATGTCGTTTTCTACACAAAAATCAAGTAGTTCGATTAAACCAGGTTTAGCGATGAATGGTGCTTTTTCGAAAATTATTTTATTTTTTTCTTCAACAATTGTATCGCGGTATTCGATTAAACCAGGATAACGATTCCATTGATCCATCGATTTCTCTTTCGTACTACCAGTAATGCCGATAATAAAATCATCATCGATACAATAGCCAAATGATGGAGCCATTCTTCTAAAGGTTTCTTGTGAAATTACTTCGGTATCAAACATAAGTCCATCACAATCAAAAATTATGCACTGTTTTTTCATGGTATTATCTCCTTACCGTTTCATTTTACATGGAATGGTTGATTTTCGCAACAATGATAAATATAAACAAAATACCTTTGAAACCAACGGTATTAATTGTATAATTAAACTAGAAATGGATTTGATACGATGATTAAGCAATTATTTAAACCAGATAGTTATGTAGAAAGTGTTTATGATATAGACGCAAAAATACTAAAAGAACATCAAATTGGTGTTGCTTTGATTGATATTGATAATACTCTTATTGCTTATGATGATGTAGGCTATGACGAAAATGTTCAATTATTTGTTAATAAAATAAAAGATAATGGCATTGTACCAATTTTTTGTTCGAATAACGTAAAAAAAAGAGTAAGTACATTTGCGATGATGTATCAAGTGGATTATGCTAGCTTTGCATGTAAGCCACTACCATTTATTTATTGGCATTTAAAAAGAAAATATCGTTTTAAATCTAGTGATGTCGTTGTCATTGGTGATCAATTATTGACGGATGTATTAGGTGGGAAAATACAAAATTTTAAAACAATTTGGGTAAAACCATTAATTGCGCGTGATAATACGGCAGGGAAAATAACGCGAACAATAGAAAATCAAGTATGTAGATTATTAAATATAGAAAAAGGAATGTATTATGATAACTTGTAAAGGGTGTGGAGTTGAACTTCAATATGAAAGAGCCAACGAAATTGGCTATACGCCAAAAAAAGATGGAGAATTCTGTCAACGTTGTTTTCGTTTGACTCATTACGATGATTATATGTTTTCGATGAAAACAGGTATTGATAGTCAAAATGTATTCAATAGAATAGCGCATATGGATGCGCTTGTCTTATGGGTTGTTGATTGTTTTGATTTTGAAGCTGGTATGATTGAAGGACTTAATCGACATTTACCAAACAAAGACATTATTTTAGTTGTAACAAAACGTGATTTATTACCTGCAACTCTTGGTATGGAAAAATTAAGCAAATTTATTTTTAGCCGATTAAAAGAATATAATATTTATGTTCAAGGCTTAGTTGTAGTAGGAAAAGGTTTTAGTAACAACGAATCTGAATTAAAAAAAGCGATTGAAAAGTACCGAAATGGTAGAGATGTTGTTGTAATGGGTAAAGCGAATGCGGGAAAAAGCACGCTTTTAAATGAACTATTACACAATGGTCAATTAACAGCTTCTAAATATCCAGGAACAACATTGGATTTTAATGCTTGTCGTGTTGATGAATATACGATGTACGATACTCCTGGTATTGAAGTGAAAAAAAGTATGCTTGTAGAAGTTGCGGAAGAAGATTTAGCGACAATCATGTTAACGAAAGCACCAAAAGCGAAGGTGTTTCAATGTCGTGATGACCAAAGTTTTCATTTAGGAGGGTTAGTTCGACTTGATTTTTATGGATGTGAGAAGGCAAGTATCGTATTTTATATGAGCAATCAATTATCAATTCATCGTGGAAAAGCAGAAAATGCTGCCGATATGTTTGAACGTCATAAAGGAAAGGATTTTCTACCGGTTCCACTAGTCGATAGTTATACCAAAAGTGTAACGCGTCAATTGTATGAAAAAATGGATATTGTTATTGATGGTCTTGGTTGGGTTTGTGTTAGTGGCAGTGTTAAATCAATTAGTGTTACGTATCCGAAAAACGTGAATATTACGTACAGAAAGGCAATTTTATGAAATTAAACGGAAAACAAAAACGATATCTACGAGCTATGGCAAATACATTAAAGGCAGTGTGTCATGTTGGAAAAGAAGGAATTTCTGATGCATTGATTGATTCTATTGATCAAGCATTAGAAGCCTTTGAATTAGTGAAAGTTCATTGTTTAAAAACAATTCCAACGGATATGGATGAATTAACATTTGATATTGCGATGCATACCCATAGTGAAGTAGTACAACGAATTGGTAAAACGATTGTATTATATCGTCCAAGTAAGGAAAAAATTATTACTTTACCATGAAAATAGTAGGTATTTTAGGGGGATCCTTTGATCCTATTCATCAAGGTCATATCGCGCTTGCCAAACATGTTTTAAAGCATACATCATGCAATGAAATATGGTTTACACCGACGTGTAGAACGCCACTGAAAGATAGACAATTAACTGATTTTAATCAACGTGTTGCAATGATTCGATATTCGATTGCTCCTTATCGTAAAATGACATGTTGTACTGATGAATCGCTTTTATCAGTACCAAACTATACGATTGATTTAGTTCGTTTGTTGCGAAAAAAACATCCAAGCTATCAATTTAAATTAATTATTGGTGGTGATCAAGCAGCACAATTTGATAAATGGAAAGACTATGAACAATTACTACAGTTGGTAGAGGTTATTGTTGTTGCTCGTAATCAAGACATTGATTCAGCAAAGTTTACATACTTGTCAACGTTTAATTCACCGATTAGTAGTACAATGGTACGCCAAGGTTATCTTCAATACACAACTGTTGGTGCAAGAAAAGTAATTATGGAAAATGGATTGTATTTTCATGATATTGTTTCTTATCATTGTAGTGAAAAACGAAGAAATCATGTCTTTTCTATGACTGAAGTTGCTATTCATTTAGCAAAGATACACCATGTATGTTTAAAGAAAACAATGATTGCGGCAATGTTTCATGATATTTGTAAAGAAATGTCTGTCGATGATAGTAGAGTTATTATTGAAAAATGGTTTATTGATGTGTTATCGCAAAGGCCATCAATTTATCATGCGTATACGGCATTATGGTTTTTAAAGCGTAACTTAGTAGTGTATGATAAGGATATATTGTATGCGATTGCTCATCATGTCGTTGGTGATGGAAAAACGAAGTTAGCTAAAATAATTTATATTGCTGATAAAATTGATCCATTACGGGGATATGATACATCAAAACATTTGGCTTTAGCCGAAAAAAATCTTGATGAAGCAGTGACATTAATTAAGGATAATCAGCATTACTATATAAAAAATGTGGAGGGTAAATAGTGAATAAATTACATCAAATCATCATCAAAGCGTTACAAGACAATCATGCAACGGATATTGTGACATTGGATTTTCAAAATGCAAGTCCGTTTTGTGACTATTTTGTTATTGCAAGTGCTTCTAGTAATCGACTAGCTGCTGCTATTGTACGAAATGTAGAATTCGAAGTATTAAAAGCTGGCTATAAAGTTCGCTCACAAGAAGGTGATAATGATAGCTCATGGATTTTATTAGATTGTTATGAAGTGGTTGTTCATATTTTTACAGGTGAAGAAAGAAACGTGTATCAATTAGAAAAAATTTGGGGAAATCTACCACAAATTAAAGAAGACAAGTAATGTCATGTATCAAACGTTATCAATGTATTATGACGCTTTAGTGACAAGTGATGAGGCGCTATCGATGTGGGTTGAGTGGATCAAGCGTGAAAACATCGAAGGGAAAATAGTAGAGCTTGCTTCAGGAACTGGTGAGTTAGCATTTTATTTGCATCAAAATAACTATGATATAATCGCAAGTGATTATAATGAAGGAATGCTTCAGCAAATTATGTCAAAATATCCACAAATACCAACTAAAAAACTGGATATGCGTGATTTTCATGAAGAAGAGTTAGATGCTATATGTTGTTTTTGTGATAGTATCAACTATTTGATGCATCTTGATGAAGTGGAACAGATGATTGTATGCGTTAAAAATAGTCTTAAAATAGGTGGAAAATTCTTATTTGATATTCATAGTGTGGATCGCTTAGAGGAGTTTTCTGATGTATATATTGAAGATGGAGTTATCATGGATGTTGAATATCAATGGACAATTGCTAGTCATCAAGATGAAATTCATCAACATTTTGTATTTTATCAAGAACCAATCGTAGAAGAATTTCATGTTCAAAAAGTATATCCACTACCAACAATTGTATCGTTGCTTAAAAAACATGGGTTTCAGTGTAATGTAACGGTTGATTTTACCTTGGATGTATCTAGTCCAGGGGAGCGATATTGTATATCAGCAAGGAGAATAGTATGATTGCATTTATTGGCGCAATGAGTTGTGAAGTAGAAGCATTAACAAAACTAATGACTTCTGTAGAACATAAAAGAATAAGTAACATTGATTTTTATGAAGGATTATTATCAAATCAGTTGTGTGTTGTAATGCAAAGTGGCATAGCGAAAGTAGCTGCAGCTTTAAGTACGACCGTTTTATTAGAACATTTTGATATCAGTGGTATCGTTAATATTGGTACTGCAGGTGGTTTATGTGAACAAATGAATGTGTTAGATGTCGTTATTGCCACTAAGGTAGCACATCATGATTTAAATGTACCGTTTGATGGCTGGGAAAAGCATTTTGAACCAGGAAAAGTGTGTTATTTATGCGACGAGCAATTTGTAAAAATTGCTACATCGATTACTGAAGAAAATAAAGATATTGTATGGATTGGTCCAATTATTTCTGGTGATAGCTTTATTCAAAAACAAGAAGGTATTTTATTGAAACAACAGTGGCCAGAAGCGTTGTGTGCAGAAATGGAAGCGGCAGCAATCGGACAGGTATGTACTCATTATAATGTTCCATTTATTGTAATACGATCATTATCCGATATTGTACATCATGATAACAATTCAATGACATTTGAAGAATATGCACTTTTAGCCAGTGAGAGAAGTGCAAAATGGTGTAAGTTGTTTATTGAACAGTTTGAACTTAATAAATAGAATAGCAAAACTATTCTTTTTATTTGAAAGCTCAAGTAAATAGTTAAGTTCACGTTTTTATTGTCGATTTTTCAAAAGTGAAGT
>CAZTII010000023.1:5982-23803 GCA_964613305.1 uncultured Erysipelotrichaceae bacterium | reverse complement strand
ATTATCCTAAATAAAACTTTAATTTTTTACTTTGTACGTTATGTATGCTAGAATAGTCTATATTGTGAATTTGAGGTAATTATTTATGCAAAAACATATCTACATCGTTTTATCCAAAACTAATACAGCACTTGGAAAAGTTATTCAAAAACAATTAGGTGTTAATTATAATCACTGTTCTATCGCATTAGATGAAAGTTTAGAACATATATATTCCTTTGGTCGCAAAGAAATTAACAATATGTTTAATGCCGGTTTTGTCACTGAAAGTAAAAGCGCTGGTTTTTTTCATGTGTATCATGATTCTAAAATCAGAGTAATTAAAGTTCCAGTTACTCAACAACAATTCAAACGATTACAACGCATCATCAATAAATTCGATCGTCACAAAGAACATTATAAATATAGTGCGATGGGATTAGTGTATTGTTATTTTGGAATTGCTAGAAAACGCGATCAAAAATATTTCTGTTCACAATTTGTAGCGGAAGTATTAAATGAATCAGGTGTTCAACTCATCGATAAACCGGAAACACTTGTTCGCCCACATGATTTTTTACACATGGAATATGGTCAAGTAATCTATAATGGAGAAATTGGACGTTATAGTCATGCTTAAACAATGAAAAAGGCCTTTTGGCCTTTTTCATTATATTAAAGGGGATTTTTATATATCTTAATTTAGGGGGGATAAGATATTCAAGGATTATTTCCTTGTGACTATACTATAACAAAAGCTTATCGTCATATTATCGAATAATTTTGTAGAAATATGTGATTAAAAAATCAATTGTTTATCTTTTCTTCTATCTGACTTATAATATACTTAACAAACATCCCCTATATTCAAATAAAAAAAGATTGGAGAACTTATGAAAAAGACTATACTTTTACTTATGGTCCTGTTATTACTTTCATCATGCGGTAATACGACTAAAACGACAACTACGACAACTCCAAAACCTAAAAAGACAACTCAAGTATCTGGCTGTTATATTTACAAAAGTGACATTCAGGTCATGCCAGGATATTCTGAAAATGAAGAATCATATGGTAAAGACAGTTATTCCGCAGACTTTTTATGTTTCCAAGATAATGGCTTTGTAGGTGGACAATTTGATTATTTTTTAGATGATGATTATATGATGGAATGGTATTCATTATTTCAAAAATTATACGATCAAGAATATGACGCTTATGTTGCGAGTGGAAAGAATATTGATAATTTTGTTTTTGATGTCAAAGCGGCTTCAAAACAAATTAACAAACAATTAAATGAAAATGACTATAGCTATCGCATTCAACAACACGAATTATCATATGGTCAATATGTTGTAGAAAACGATGTCATTAAAATGATTAGTAAAAATACGTATGACGATTCTGATAAAAGTTTAACGTATACTGAAGGTAACTTTTTCATCGGTAAAAACGATATTGCCTTTGAACGTCTACGCCAATTAAATCGTTCTAATTTAACAAATTTCGTTGAATTCTCAGGGATTGAATACACAGAACAACTAGAAGAAAGAACCTATGATCCATTTGTACTAAGTGATTACGAAGATTTTGATATTGAGTTATACAATCCAAAAACAGATAAAACAACATCCATCCCATTTGATTTTAACATTGAGAAAAAATTAAAATCAGTCGATAGTGATACTTCTGACTTACAAATCTACTTATCAAAAGACTATGCAGAAACATTAGAGGAACAATATACAATCGCATCTAGTTTAAATGAAATAATTAACGAAATGGAAGATGAAATCATGGTGTTCTATGCATGGAAAGATTATGTACGTATCAACCTCTTTAATAATGATATCTATACAACTTTTGTCGTTGATGATCATGGAACGTACATAGAATACACTGACTACTCTTCTAATCAAAACACACTATGTCACGTTGACTTTAAAACAGGTACACCGCGTAAAAAAGCATATCGACCTTTAGAAGATTACGAACAATACAGTTGTGATGAGTTAGTTGATACGTTAAAAGAAGATACTACTTACATTAAAAAAGCATTAAAGAAAGCAGATGTAACCATTGAACAATTAGAAAGTTTTGTAGAAACAAAGTAAAAAAGGCGAAAGCCTTTTTATTTGATGTTAATGAAAAAAGGCTTTCGCCTTCTCCATATTATTATATAAGGGGATTTATTAACTATCAATTTAGGGGGAATTAATAGTTGAACAAGGTTATTATTTCCTTGTGACTATAGTATACCGAATCGTTTACGTAACAATATCGTTAAATTTTGTACAATTATGTGATTATAGTAAATTTATTTTAAAAACAACATCTTTTTATATCGAAAACTACACCATCTAATATTTAAAACAAGATGTGCTTTACTTTTAAAGTAGCTGATGTTATAATCAAATTGCTTATTAAAGGAGAAAATTATGTTAGAAAAAATTAAAGAAGTTCTTGTAGACACTCTAAACTTAGACGCAGACAAAATTACTAGCGAAGCTTCACTTAAAGATGATCTTGGTATTGATTCATTGGCAGCAGTTGAGTTGTCATTAGAATTAGAAACAGCATTCGACGTTCGTATTGAAGATGATGAGTTAGTTCAATTGAAAACCGTTGCTGACATCGAAAAGTTATTAGCGAGTAAATAAGGAGATAACTCCTTTTTTTGACTATGATGAATAAACACGATATAGAAACGATGATTAAAGAGTTTGAAAGCTCATCACTAACAAAACTCAGTCTCGAACTTGAAAATTTTAAAATATGTTTAGAAAAAAATACTGGTAGTGTTGTTGTAGCTCAACCAGTTCAATCAGCACCAGTCATTCAAGAAGTTAAAGAAGTAAGTAAAAACACAATCAATTCACCTCTTGTTGGTACTTTTTACTTAACTCGTTCACCAAATACGCCACCATTAATCAGTGTTGGACAAACCATCAATGTTGGTGATGTTATTGGTATTGTAGAAGCAATGAAAGTAATGAATGAAATTCAAGCGACTACTTCTGGTGTTGTAAAAGCAATTTTAGCACCTAGTGGGAAATTGGTTGAATACAATCAACCATTAATTGAACTTCAATGATAAAAAAAATATGTATTGCTAATCGAGGTGAAATTGCCGTTCGTATCATTCGAACATGCAAAATGCTTAATATTAAAACAGTAGCTCTTTACTCTATGGCCGACAAAGATGCATATCATGTCCAAATGGCTGATGAAAGTGTATGTATTGGCGATAACTCTAGTAAAGACAGCTACTTAAATATGAACAACGTTATCACTGCAGCTGTAAAAACGAACTGTGATGCTATCCATCCAGGTTTTGGTTTTTTATCAGAAAACAGTACGTTTGCTAGAAAAGTGATTGAAGAAGGTCTTATTTTTATTGGTCCTAACCCTGATGTCATCGATAAAATGGGTGATAAGTCAAATGCTAGGGCAACGATGATTCAAGCGAATGTTTCCGTCATTCCTGGTTCTAAAGAATGCATTATTGACGAGGAACACTGTAAACAATTAGCTGCATCCATCGGTTTTCCTGTCATCATTAAGGCAAGTAATGGTGGTGGTGGTCGTGGAATGCGCATCGTTTATGATGAAAATGACCTTCTTAAGTCATATCAACAAGCAAAAAGTGAAGCACTTGTTGCTTTCGGTGAAGACAGTGTTTACATGGAAAAATATCTTGAAAATCCTAAACACATCGAAGTACAACTCGTATGCGATAAATTTGGAAATGTAATCCATCTTTTTGAACGCGATTGTTCTATGCAACGACGCAATCAAAAAATCGTTGAAGAAGCACCTAGTGACTTTTTATTACCACAAACAAAACAAGCATTATATGACGATACGATCAAAGCAGCAAAAGCTGTTGGCTACGACAGTGTAGGAACAATTGAATTTTTAGTTGACCAACAACAAAATCATTACTTTATGGAAATGAATACCCGTATTCAGGTAGAACATACGATTACAGAAATGATTACTGGTGTCGATATTATCAAACTTCAAATTCGCTCCGCTGAAGGAAAAGCCCTTGAACTTGTTCAAGATGACGTTAAAGTGTTAGGTCATGCGATTGAATGCCGTATTAATGCAGAAAACACCAAAAATAATTTCTCGCCATGTCCAGGTCAAATTAAAACTCTACATTTACCAGGTGGCCCAAATATTCGTATCGATACAGCTGTATATGCTGGATATACCATTCCACCATTTTATGACTCAATGATTTGTAAATTAATTGCCTTTGGCCCAACTCGATTAGAAGCAATTAAAAGAATGCGAATCGCTTTATCGGAATTATTAATTGAAGGTGTTGAAACAAACATCGAATTTCAATATTTATTATTTCATCACCCTGTTTTTGTCGCTGGTCGCTATGATACAGCTTCATTGACTCATTTTATTGAAGAGGTAAAAAACAATGAATTCAGCATTTAAAGAAAGAAAGAACCGCTTATTGTTTTTCGAACAATATCGTGAAATGTTAAAAGGAAAACCTAAATTAGTTACCCTAGATCCAACAAGTTGGACATGTAGTGAATGTAACAGCGAACTGCCTTATACTGAAATAGATAAGGCTTTCTTTGTATGTCCACACTGCCAAAAACATCATCCAATCTCTGCCAAAAAGAGAATTGAATACGCTGTAGATGACAATAGTTTTAAAGAATTGTTTTCTACATTAAAATCAACAACTAAACACACTTTTCCTGATTACAATAAAAAAATTGCTGATAACCAACAAAAAACAAAGATTTCTGAAGCTGTTATTACAGGAGTTGGTAGAATTGGTGGTATTAAAGTAGCCATTGGGGCGATGGATAGTCGTTTCTTAATGGGAAGTATGGGAGAAGTTGTCGGTGAAAAAGTAACACGAATTATCGAATATGCGACAAAAAATAATCTTCCGCTTATCATCTTCACATGTTCTGGTGGAGCAAGAATGCAAGAAGGAATTATTTCTTTAATGCAAATGGCAAAAACAAGTGCTGCTTTAGCAAAACACGATGAAGCAAAACTACTATACATTTCCTATTTAACTCATCCTACTACTGGTGGGGTAAGTGCAAGTTTTGCTATGTTAGGTGATATTTTATTAAGTGAACCACAATGTTTAATCGGATTTGCCGGAAAACGAGTGATCGCTTCAACTGTCAATGAACAATTACCAGAAAACTTTCAAACCGCTGAATTTTTACAAGAACACGGTTTCTTAGATGATATTATTGTTCGTCATGCGATGAAATCCACCTTAGAAAAACTGCTAAAATTGCATACTCGAGGTAAAAAATGAAACTACAAGACACAGAAATGATGATTACAACATTAAAAAAAGAATTAGAAACAGCGTCTGCTGAACAAGCAATCGCCATTCAAAATAAAATTGATGATTTAAGAAGTGAAGCATACAGTGAGATGACTGCATGGGATATCGTAACCCTTGCTCGTCATCAACAACGTCCAAAAGCAATGACGTTAATCGATAGTTTATTCACTGATTGTTTTGAACAACGTGGAGATCGCTTCTTTAGTGATGATGGTGCTCTTTGGGGTGGAATTGGACGCTTTTTAGGTCTACCTGTCACTATTTTAGCACAACGCAAAGGACGCAATCTAAACGAAAATTTAGCAAGTAATTTTGGCATGATGAATCCTGAAGGATATCGTAAAGCAATTCGTTTGGCAAAACAAGCAGAAAAGTTTCGTCGTCCAATCATCACCATCGTTGATACTGCTGGAGCATATCCGGGAAAAGGTGCGGAAGAACGCGGTCAAGCTGAAGCAATTGCTCAATGTTTAAAACAATTTATGACTATTACCGTACCAATTATTACCATTGTTCTATCAGAAGGTGGTAGTGGTGGAGCCCTCGCATTATCGGTAAGCAACCACATTATGATGCTAGAAAATGCAATGTATTCTATTTTATCACCTGAAGGGTTTGCCAGTATTTTATGGAAAGATGAAACACTTGCTCCTAAAGCAGCTGAATTAATGGAATTAACATCACTTGATTTATATAAAAAAGGTATTGTTGATGAAATTATTAATGAGCCATTAGGTGGAGCACAAGAAAACTTCAACTTTTGCTTAGAACAAATTCGCTACAACTTAATGATTCAATTAAAAAAATACTCAGCGATGAATGAAAAGAATCTATTAAAACACCGTTATGAAAAATTTAGAAAAATAGGAGACTGCCATGAGTAAAATAATCGGATGTGGCAGCTATGCTCCACAAAAAATATTAACAAACAACGATTTAAGTATGATGGTTGATACCTCTGATGAATGGATTATTCAACGCACTGGTATTGAACGCCGTCATCTAGTAGAAGAAGAAAATGTTGCTGATTTAGCATACAATGCAAGTTTAAGAGCAATAGAAAATAGTAGAATCGACAAAGAAAACATTGATGCTATTTTAGTAGCAACAATGACACCAAGCAATTTAGCACCATGTATTGCCAGTCAAATTAAAAAGCGTCTTGGCATCGAAAAAAAAGAAGTATTAGCATTTGATTTAAATGGTGCTTGTAGTGGCTTTATGATGGCCATGCAAGTAGCTACTTCACTTCTAGAACAATACAATACTATATTAGTTGTTGCGGCTGAAACAATGAGCAGCATGATTGATTATAGTGATCGTGGAACTTGTATCTTATTTGGTGATGGCGCTGGAAGTGTTGTCTTAACAAGAAGTGACTTCAAACCAACGTTCTATAGTTTCAGTGAACACGATGAAACAAATTGTCTTGTTACAACAAATACTTTTGATCAAAAAATTACTTTATCAATGAAAGGTAATGATGTATTTCGCTTCGCTATTAATGCTTTATCCTATTGCATTAACAACATCTTAGAACGCTTCAATTATACCGATAATGATATTGATTACTATATTTGTCATCAAGCAAACAGTCGCATTTTACAAAATGTAGCTCGTCAATGCAAAATTGATATCAATAAATTCTATATGAATTTACAAGAATATGGCAATACTTCATCAGCAAGCATCCCTCTTGTCATCGATGAAATGGCAAAAAAAGGATTATTAAAAAAAGGTCAAAAAGTAATTATGTGTGCTTTTGGTGCGGGGCTTAGCTATAGTAGCTGTCTATGGGAAATAGAGGAGGACTTAACGTGAACATCGATAAACTATTCAATGTAAAATATCCAATTATTCAAGGAGCAATGGCTCATATCGCAACAGCTGAATTTGCCGCTTGTGTATCCAATGCAGGAGCACTTGGCGTCATTGCGACTGGTTCAATGAAACCAGAAGAAGTAAAGAAATCCATCGACAAAGCAAAATCATTAACGGATAAACCATTTGGTATCAACATTATGTTAATGAATCCATATTGCGATGACATCATGAACATTGTTTGTGAAGAAAAAGTTGCGTTTATTACAACTGGTGCCGGAAATCCAGGAAAATACATTCAACAATGTAAAGATGCAGGTATTAAAGTATTCCCTGTTGTAAATAGTGTTGCCTTAGCAAAACGATTAGTAAATTATGGTGTTGATGGAATCATCGCTGAAGGAACAGAATCAGGTGGTCACGTTGGTGAAATTACAACCATGGCCATTCTTCCACAAATCGTCGCTGCCGTCAATGTTCCCGTCATCGCTGCCGGTGGTATCGCTAGTGGTCGTGCTATCAATGCTTGTTTAGCATTAGGCGCAAGTGGCTTTCAACTCGGAACACGCTTTCTAGTAAGTGAAGAATGTCCAGTACATGAAAACTACAAAAAAGCAGTATTAAAAGCTCGTGATTTAGATACGATTGTAACAGGACGCGTTGTTGGAACACCAGTACGAATCCTAAAAAATCAAATGGCGATTGAATATCGTCAATTAGAAGAAAGAAACGCTTCGAAAGAAGAATTAGAAACAATTACTCTTGGTGCATTACGCCGTGCTGTTGTTGAAGGTGACATCACACGTGGTTCTGTCATGCTTGGTCAAATCGCCGGAATGTGCAACAAAATTCAAACGGTTGCCGAAATATTAGAAGAATTAATGAGTGAAGCAACAGCCAATAAAGAGGAGTTGTTACAACAATGGAAAAATCTAAACATATAAAATGGAATAACTTAACAATACCACTTATTCAAGGTGGTATGGGAGTAGGTATTTCCCTAGGTGGTTTAGCCGGTAGTGTTTGTAAACTTGGCGGCATGGGCGTTATTTCTGCTGCTCATCCAGGCTATCGCAAAGAAAATTTTCTTAAAAATGTCAATCAATGCAATCATGACGCAATGCTTGAAGAAGTCGAAAAAGCAAGAACTATTTCTGAAGGAAAAGGTTTGTTAGCAGTAAATATCATGTGTGCTATTCAACAATTTGAAGCAAGTGTAAAAACTGCATTAGAAGCAAATGTTGATGCGATTATATGTGGTGCAGGTTTACCGTTAAGTTTACCAACACTTACAAGCGGTCATGATGTTCTGCTTGCACCAATTGTATCCAGTGGTAAAGCAGCTGAATTACTTCTTCGTTCATGGGATAAAAGAAATCAATGCACAGCTGATTTCGTCGTTGTAGAAGGTCCTTTAGCTGGAGGTCATCTTGGCTTTAAACCAGCTGATCTATACGCCAACACAACTCAATCCATTGAAGAAATCTTTTTAGAAGTAAAACCAATTGTTGCGGAATATGAAGAGAAATACAATAAACAAATTCCTATCTATGTCGCTGGTGGATTAAATACATACGAAAAAGTAAAACAAATGATGGACTTAGGAGCTGATGGTGTACAAGTAGCTACTTCTTTCATTCCTACCATTGAATGTGACGCCGACATCAAGTTTAAAAACGAATATTTAAATCATGATAAAAAAGAATTATCGTTTATTTTATCACCAGTAGGATATTTAGGACGCTGTTTAACAAATCCAATGAGCACCAATGCAGCGAATCATCGCATTCCACCAAACTATTGTGTCAACTGCATTAAATCATGTGTCTTTAAAACAACACCTTTTTGTATCAGTGAAACATTAATTGAAGCAGCTAAAGGAAATGTTGTCGATGGATTATTATTTAGTGGTGATCATTTACCACCAATGGATCATTTAGTATCTGTTGAAGAAGTGATAAAACGATTATTAGGAGATATCATATGAAAATAGCATTTCTATTCGCTGGTCAAGGAAGTCAATATTGTGGAATGGGAAAAGATTGTTATGAACAATCAGCAATCTTTAAAACAACAATGGATTCCTTTGACAATAGTGATGAATTAAAACACTTATGTTTCGAAGAAAATGATCTTTTAAATCAAACCCAATATGCCCAAATGGCAATATATGCTGTATCACTTTCACTAGCTAGTATGTTAGAAGACTGTGGAATTCACGCAGAGGCAACTTGTGGCTTAAGTTTAGGAGAATACAGTAGTTATGGTTATAGTAAAGCAATGAGCTTACAAGATGGTCTACAACTTTGTAAGGTTCGTGGTACCATCATGCAAAATACCTTAGCAAATACCAATAGCACCATGGCTGCTATTTTAACAACTGACATGGCTTTAGTAGAAAAAGCATGTGCGATGGCAAGTGATGAAGGAATTGTTGTTATTGCTAATTTAAATTCACCAGATCAAGTTGTCATTTCTGGCGAGCGTAAAGCAGTAGAGAAAGCAATGAGTATTTCACTAACATTAGGAGCTCGTCGTGCAATTGAATTAACAGTAAGTGGTGCATTCCATAGTCCATTACTAAGCAGTGCCAAAGATGCTTTAAAACAAGCATTAAACAACGTTTCTTGGTCAACTCCACAAATTCCTGTTCTATCGAATTTAACGGGAGTCGAAGCAAAGTGTATCGCTGATAGTTTACTAGAACAACTCGTTTCTCCAGTTCACTTTCAAGTATCAGTAGAACAGTTAATCGATCGTGGATTTGATACATTTGTAGAAATTGGACCTAAAAATACTCTATCTGCTTTTGTCAGAAAAATATCAAAAAATAAAAATGCATCAGTCGCAATTTATAATGTAGAAGATATGGCTAGTTTTAATAAAACAAAACAAGCACTATTAGGAGAAGAAAATGAATAGAAAAGTTGCATTAGTTACCGGAGGAAGTCGTGGAATCGGTGCTGCTATCGTTAAGCTATTAGCAAACGACTACGATGTCATCATAAATTTTGCTTCATCCATTCATCAAGCGGAAGAAGTATTAAACAGTTTACCAGAAGGAAATCATATGTTGTATCAATGTTCTGTCGATAACAGTGAAGCAGTAAAAACAATGATCAACGACATTATGGCTAAATATGGTCGTATTGATGTATTAGTTAATAACGCTGGTATTACAAAAGATAATTTGATGTTACGTATGAGTGAAGCAGACTTCGATAAAGTAATGAATATTAATACAAAAGGTTGTTTCAACTGCATTCAACACGTAAGTAAAATCATGATGAAACAACGCAGTGGTAAAATCATCAATATGGCAAGCGTTATTGGTTTAATCGGTAATATTGGTCAAGTAAATTACGCAGCAAGTAAAGGTGCCATTATTGCCATGACAAAAGCGAGTGCTAAAGAACTTGGTAGTCGCGGCATCCAAGTGAATGCGATTGCTCCTGGTTTTATTGATACCGAAATGACTGCAGTATTAAACGAAGACTTAAAAACACAATTACTAGCACAAATTCCCCTTCGTCGTTTTGGTAGTCCAGACGATATTGCTAGTTGTGTACAATTTTTAGCTAGTGATAAAGCAAACTATATAACAGGACAAACTATCGTTATCGATGGTGGGATGGTGATGTAATGAGACGTGTCGTAATAACTGGAATGGGAGTTGTTTCCCCAATCGGCAATACTGTCGATGAAATACTAAACAGCATTAAATCATCAACATGCGGTATTAAACCCATTAAAAACTTTGACACAACTGATTTCAAAGTAAAATTAGCAGCTGAAGTAGAAAATGTAAATTTTGATGATTATTTCTCACCAAGAGATTTAAAATTCAATGACCGTTTCACTCAATTTGCTCGCGTTGCCGCAAAACAAGCAATTGCTAATTCAGGGTTAGTAATGGAAGAAGATAACAATGTTTCAATTATCTTAGGTTCTGGTATTGGTGGTTTAGCATCCATTGAAAATGCTTCAAAAACAATTGAAACCCGTGGCCCTTCAAGAATTTCTCCATACTTTATTCCAATGTCACTAATTAACTTAGCAGCTGGAGCAATCGCGATCGATCACAATTGTCATGGTATGGTGCACAGTGTTGTAACAGCTTGTGCTGCCGCTACAGATGCGATCGGTTTATCATTTCATCACATAAAAAATGGTTACAGTGATGTCGTTATTAGCGGTGGATGTGAAGCTGCAATAACACCAGTTGGTATTGGCGGATTTATGGCCATGCGTGCATTAAGTGAAAGCACTGATCCAAATCGTGCAAGTATTCCTTTTGATAAAGAACGTTCAGGCTTTGTTATGGGTGAAGGTGCAGCTGTCTTAGTGTTGGAAGAATTAGAACACGCTAAAGCAAGAAACGCAACTATTTTAGCCGAAGTCATCGGTTATGGAACAACATGTGATGCAAACCACATCACAGCACCAAGTCCAGGAGGCATCTTCGCTAGTAAGGCGATGAAATTGGCGTTGAAGGATGCTGGAATTAGTAGCAATGATATTGATTATATTAATGCTCATGGTACTTCTACTCCACTTAATGATAAAACAGAAACAAGTGCTATCAACAATGTATTTACTCATAAACCATTTGTTTCATCAACAAAATCAATGAGTGGACATCTATTAGGCGCAAGTGGTGCTCTTGAAGCTTTAATCTGTGTATTATCACTACAAAATGGCATTCTTCCAGCTACAATTAACCATCGTGAAGCCGATGAAGAATGTAACTTAAACTTAGTTCTTAATGAGGCAAAAGAGGCTGATATCACTATTGCAATGAGTAATTCATTAGGTTTTGGTGGACATAATGCTTCTATCATACTAAAGAAATGGAGTATTTAAATGATATATTCAAGTGACGAAATTCAAAAAATTATTCCTCATCGCTATCCAATGTTATTAGTAGATACCATTGAATCCATTGAAGACAATAAAATTATCGGAAAAAAATGTGTAACGGCCAATGAACATTTCTTCGTTGGTCACTTTCCCCAAAAGAAAGTAATGCCAGGAGTATTAATTTGCGAAGCATTAGCACAAACTGGTGCTGTACTATTATTATCCATGGAAGAAAACAAAGGTAAATTAGCATTATTTGCCGGTTTAAATAAAATTCGATTCAAACGACAAGTTGTACCTGGAGATGTATTAACCTTAGAAGTACAACTTACACGTCTTCGTTTTGGTATCGGTTATGCTGAAGCAGTTGCTAAAGTTGGTGATGAAATCGCCGCTATTGGCGAATTAATGTTCGCAATTGAAGGTTAACTATGATTGTTGGTATAGGTTGTGACATTTGTCGTAAAGATCGCTTACATAGCGACTTAGCAAGTAAAATTCTTACCGACAGAGAAATGGAAACATTTAACACCTTAAAAGAAACTCGCCAATTAGAATGGTTAGCTGGAAGATTTGCTGCTAAAGAAGCACTAATTAAAGCTGTCGGACACGGTTCTTTAAGGTCCTACGAAATTATTAGCAACGATAATGGAAAACCAACATGTATTGTTGATAATAAAAAAGTATTTATATCAATTAGTCACGATGGAGACTATGCAATGGCAATGGCGGTGATTGAAGCATGATACGAACAATTCTATCGATATTATGGCTAGTTATTTCATGGCCAGCAGCATTTGTTATCAGAAATAAAAAATTCGAAGAAAAATACAACATCACAAGAAAATGTGTTAATGTATTCTTTAAGATTGCTAAAGCACCGGTTGTCGTACATGGTATTAGATACCATGAAAATACGCCTATTCTCTTTGTTTCCAATCATCAAGGAACATTAGATCCACTTGTTATAGTTGATGCAATTTCTACTCCAATGACCTTTATATCAAAGGAAGAAAATAAAAAATTCCCAATTATTAGCTCTTGGGCAAAATCATTAGAATTAATTTATTTCAATCGTAGTCAACAAGATAGTGCGGTTAAAATGCTACGCGAAACATCGAGAACATTAAAAAGTGGAAAGTCAGTGTTAGTATTCCCTGAAGGAACACGAGCAAAATGCAATAAAATGGCAGACTTTCATGCCGCATCATTAAAACCTGCTTATTTAGCAAAAGCTTCCATCGTTCCAGTAACATTACATGATAGTTTCGAAGACTTTAATAACATTAAAAATAAAAAAGGATTTACTGTTACTGTTGGTAATTTATTAACCTTTGAAGACTATAAACAAATGGATATCAATGATTTAGCGAAAACACTTCATGATATTATTGAAAAACCATTGTTATTCTAACACCAATTATTATTGGTGTTTTTTATTTATCTTGTTTTATAGATTTTTAAACAATCCTTAATCTTAACAAAAACCGACGTAAATTTTACGTCGGTTAATTGTTAATTAAACTAGTCTTTCTCTACTTTTCCATTTTTTCTTCAAATCTTTTTTTATCGATAGGCATGGAATAATAATATCCTTGTATCTCATCACAGTTTAATTGGCGTAAACAGTTAAGTTGTTCAATCGTCTCAACACCTTCCGCATTCACTCGTACATTCCATTGTTTCATCAACTTTATAATTGTTTCAACAATATTATATGTTTTAGTATTTTCTAAAATATCAACGACAAAGGAACGATCTAATTTTAACGTATGAACATTGATATCTTTCAATAACCCAATCGATGAAAATCCTACACCAAAATCATCCATAATTACTTTAAAGTTTTTATTATTCAATTTAGCAACAAAACTTTTAATTAAACTATCGTTTTCTATAAAAGCAGATTCAGTAATCTCTAAAGAAACGTGATCAGCACTAATACCAATATCATTGATAATTGCTTCATATGTGTCCGCTAAATTAGTAAACGCTATATTTTTACGGGATAAATTACATGAAATTGGAACGACCTTATATCCTTTTTCAATCCATTCTTTTATATCTTTACATACTCGTTTAAATACATATTCATCTAATTGAACAATAAATCCATTATGTTCAAATAGAGGAATAAACTTGAATGGTGAAAGCAAGGAACCATCTCTTTGTTGCCAACGAACAAGTGCTTCCGCCCCACATAACCGTTGGGTATATCCATCATATTTCGGTTGATAATAAACGACAAACTCTTCATTACTAAGAGCTTCATTCATACGATTCTCTAATTCTCGTTCAAATAAAATTTGTTTACAGTTACCTTCTTCATAAAAGCCATAAGAATATGTTTTACATTCTTTTAATTGTTTCATTGGTATTTCCGCACGATCTTTCATCGCATCGATGTTTCTTTCACCTGATGCAATTTCATAAACACCGATTGAAACAGAAATATTATAATAGGAATTATTAGGACGATTATACTTTTCGATTTCCTCTAACAGATGGTCCAAACGATTACATAACTCACGGCGATTTTCATAGTGTAGTAATAAAACAAAATTATCGGCACCAACATGAGCTGTAATTTCATTACTATGACAACTTTCTCTTAATGTTGCATCAATGTATCGAATTAATCGATCCCCTTCGGCATAACCAAACATATCATTAATATATTTAAACTTTTCAATATCAAATGTTATAAAGGCAAATTGGTCCGATGGATTGTCTAAAAGTATTTCTAAAGAATCAACCTTAAACTTTGGATAAGACATTTGTCCAGTTACTTCATTTGTATAAATAATGTCTTCCAATGTTTTCTTCGATTGTTTTAAATTACGAATAAGAACTAATAGAATAGCACAAGTAATCGCAACAATAATACACGCAAGAATAAATGTTGACGTGATGGTTGACAACATTTTATTGTGCAACGTTTGTGTTGGAACACTAGTCACTAAATACCAATCATTCACTTTAAGTGGAGTATAATAGAAATACATTTTTTCCGTATAATCATTTTTTGAAATGTTATATAATTCAACATATCCTTCTTTATTCAATTCAATATTATTTTTTAAGTTATCCACTGACTTAACAGTATTTATTTCAACCATTTTTAATTGTTCAAATAAATTTGTATACTTTTTATTACCAAGGTTTATGTATGAAAAACTAGATACAATCGTTCCATTTTGTTTAATCACAAAACAAGAACCACGCAAATTAAATATATCATTCGTTAATTCTTTTTGATAATCATAAATCGAAAATGTTCCAAACAAAACTGAATTTATTTCAGTAAAATTATTATTATAAATAGGAGCTCCATAAACGATAACAGGTTTTCCATTGACAATATCCATTAATGGATCAGAAATAGAAAGTTCACCTTTAAATGCATTCGTTATGTAAGGACGATCTGGAAGCTTATTAAAGGCATCATCCGTGCTAAAAACAGTAAAATCTTTATTAATAATTCCCATACGAAGATAATTATTTTTTTTAGTTATTTTACGTAAAATAGTCATTGCTTCTTCACTATTGTAATGATCATTCGATAATGCGGTCGCAACATTATCCATTGTTTTTTTATCACTAGAAATACGTTCTTCTAATGCCGTTGCGGTGTGTTTTGTTGTTTCACCCAATGCATTTATAATTTCATATTTTAAATTGTTATAAACAATACTCGAATAAAAATAAAAAATGCTAACGATAGAAAGCACAATTAATATCGCAACCTTTATTGGATTTGTAAAAAATAAAACGATATTTTTTCTCATTACTTTCTTCCCCTAAAATATATGATGATTCTACCATATATACTTAACATAAACAACAATGTTATAAACAAAGATTTTACAATTTATTTACATTGATAATATCAAATTTTATGATAAAAACATGATTTAATCGATAAATTGATGGAATTCTACGTATCATTAAAAAAAACAGGGATGTGTTCAATCCCTGTTTTCCATCTTAGTTTAACAATTCAATTAAGCTTTCATTTTACGACGTAATCCAATGATCGCAAGGAATGATAGAACTGCAATAGCACTATAAGTTCCCATTCCATTATCACCAGTCATTGGTGGATTATAACAATTGTGGAACTTGATGTCAGTAACAACTTTTCCATCTTTTGTAATAACTTGAGTTGCTTGTAATACACCATTTCCTTTATCCGCTACAGTAACTGTCACTGTATAACGAGATATATCATAAATAAAGCGATCATCAATCTTCTCTTCTACAACAGTATAAGTATGCGTTCCAATCAACTCTTTTGTGTAATAAATTGGTGCAAACGTAACGATTCCGTTACCATCATTTTTCACTTGTTGTATTACTTTATTCTGATTATCTAATAATGAGAATGTAAACATCGCATTATGTAATGCATGACCTTGAAGTGTTTTAGTTGCGGTAATTTGTGTTTGTGTCCCTGCTGTATACGTATTATTAAATTGAATAGACGATACTGATGTCTCGTTGCTTCCTTCTAAATAGTACACTTTATAGGTGTCCAATACAGCCGCATGATTTACTTCTTTAAATCGAATTAGAACATAATATTCACGGCTATCGTATGTAATATCTGGTAATAATTGAGCAGGTTTATTTTCTACAATCTTAAAGACGATATCTTTACCTATATTATCATTACTTTTCACTACATAATTAAATTCTATTTTACCTGACGCATCATTCTTAACTGTCTCAACAGATTTAAATGAAAGGTCACTTTGACGCTCTAATAAAGCAAATTCAAACTCGTCACCAACTAATGCACGTCCAGTTAAACGCTTCGAAATAGGGGCAATACCTACCATAATATTCGTAAATGTCTCATCAAAATGCTTAGGTTTATTTCTAAAAATTACTTCTTCAACATCTTTTTTAACAGTTCCATTTACAAATTGACTATTTTCTACTATTTCTATTGCACCAGTAGTTTCATTACGATTGATTGAAAGAGTTACTAGATATTGAGAGCCACAAGCAATGTATGGTTCTGTCGTAAGTACATCTTCACTAATTTTAAAGTAACGTTTCGTTGCGATATCTTCTTTTGTAAAGGTAATCTTATCAAATGATATCGCAGAAAGATTATTCTTCACTTTACTTACATACCCACTAGGAAGTTCATTAAAGTTACTATCTGTCTCAATCATTGTAAAGCCAAATACTTCTTCATCCGTTGGCGTATCTTCTTCGTTAATAAATTTAAACGCACTCAATTGCCATTCTGCTTTTGGCTCATACGTATTATTAAAGATGATTTCATTTGCTGCTTCAGCTACAAGACCTTTAACAGCAGTAATTGTTTTAGTACTTTCAAGAGCTCCATTATTATCCGTTACATCAATTTTAACCATATATACTGTTTTATCACTTGTGTAATGATCTACTGTAGACACTTCTTCAACCACTTTATAGTACAATGGAGTACCCACATCGTTTAATGTAAGATCGATATCACTGAATGTAACATCACCGACTACGTTTTGTTTAGTTTCACTAAATTTCTTATCGCCATCAAGGGCATTTCCATCTTGATCCACTCGTGTAAGTGTAAAGTTAAACACTTCGTTTGCTTTAGGAGCTGCGTTATTCACTGTTTTCTTTGCACTTAAACTTGTCTTACCTTCAATATAGTATGTGTTATTGAATGTAATCGCTTGATTGTTTCCTAATGTTCCTGAAGTAGTTCCATTGACATATGTCACTGTTTTTTTACTTTCAAGAGTTCCATTATTATCCGTTACATCAATTTTAACCATATATACTGTTTTATCACTTGTG